>NZ_CP037421.1:4286212-4592679 GCF_007748155.1 Gimesia panareensis | reverse complement strand
ATCAGCCTTCAAGATGTATGAAATTGCCGGTGTTGCCGGGATCAAGTTCCTCTATGCCGCTGCCATTACAGCCTGTATGGCACTGTTGTTGTATCGTGTCCAGCAGCGGACGGGAAGCTTTATCTGGAGCATGGTCTGCATTTCTGCCTTTCTGCTCTGTGACTGGAAGCAACTGGGCATTGTACGTCCCCAACTGGCAGGGTTACTCTGTTTTGTCACTCTGTTTTTCCTGTTGACTGCCAGAAACTGGCGCAAGGCGAACTGGGTCCTTATTCCGCTCCTGTTTGTATTTTGGGCGAATTTGCATGGTTCTTTTCCCGTCGGCCTGGGACTGATTGGTTGTTTTCTGGTCGGACGTGCTATAGATGTCAGCTGGAAAATGCGAAACTGGAAAGCGATGTTGGGGGATAGTAAAACCCGCCGCTACCTGATCCTGCTGGAACTGTCTGCGATCGCAGTCTTGTTTAATCCTTATGGTCTGCAGTTATACAGCGAAGTCTTTTCGTTCTCATCCAACCCAAATCTGGCTGATCTGATCGAGTGGAATCCTCTGACTCTGAGAATGTACCAGGGGAAAGCTGCGGGGCTCATCACATTGCTGCTGGTCATAGCCAGCCGTTTTACACCCCGACGAATTTCAACGGCTGAAGTATTGCTCCTGGTGGGGCTGGGAATTTCTGCCCTGTGGAGTTCGCGGATGATTATCTGGTGGGCTCCTGTGGCCGCCTATTACCTGGCCATCCATGGTGCAGCGATCTGCAGATGGAAATTGAAACGTCTGGCTGATCCGGGAGCTGAAAAAGTCTTCTGTGCCGGTAAATGGACCATTGTCTCTGTCGGTGTGATCTGGATCTGTTTTGCAGTCACTCCCATGGGGTCCGTAATGCTGCATGGCAAAGAGGTCGATTTTGAGCGGAGCGTTTCAGAGTCGACGCCCATTGGTGCCGTCAAATATCTGAAAGAGAAACAGATTCAGGGACAGGTTTTCAATTCCATGGAACTGGGAGATTACCTGCTATGGGCAGGTCCGGAGAATCTGGATGTTTTTGCAAATTCGCACGCGCATTTACTGCCCCGCGAAGTCTGGAATCATTATTTGCGGATCAGCAATCTGGCAGGCGATGCAGAGGAACTGCTGGATCGCTATGGAATAAATACCATTGTATTGGATCTGCCACGCCGGGAAGGACTGATGAAGCGTCTGGTAAAAGACGGAGTCTGGCGAGTTGGATATAAAGACGGCCGGTCGGTCGTGCTCCTGAGGAATAAACCCATTCAATAGACTCGATCTGTCTGTTGCCTTTCCGCTTTGAGAAAATTATCTGTTTTCAAGAATCAATATCGAGATAAATCATGAAGTCACGCAAGTTGTCCTCGAAAACTCTGATTGCCGTTCAGGTCGTGGTTGTGATCGCCTTTGGTGCCGCTTATACCATGGGGTCACGCGAATCGCGCCAGTCATTTGATGAAGTGTTTCTGCAGGAAACCTTCTATCCGGAAGTGAAAATTGAACGCGAACTTCCTCTGCGGGTGAAGCCATTATACAACGATCCTGCGGTGGTGACCGATGAGGAACTGGCTGCGGTCTTAAAACAGGTACGTCCCAAATTTCCACGCAAGCATATGAAACCGAATCATGTGGAGCATGCACTGCGAACCTGGAGTATTCAATCAACATTCGAAGATCCGAGTATCGTTTCTGGTGTCGAGATGCGGGACTTTCTCGTTGATCATGCCCGTTTCCTGGCCTCCTGGGGTGATGAGGCTGCTCCGTTGCTGGTGGATGAGCCGGCGGGGATTTCGATTCGCTGGGGAACCCAGATCGGCGGTTCAGTGCACCACGACCACTGGCTGGCATCACTCACCGAGGCCGGCATCCATCGTGACGAGCCGGTGTTTGCACCGTCTCGACGTGATATGACAGTCAACGATGTGATTCAGCAGTCATTGCGCGATTTCAATCTGGATGAGCCCGAAGTCGAATGGTCGGCCATGGCATTCGGGTTGTGGATTCCACCGGTGAAACAGTGGAAAACGTCCGACGGACGATCCGTTTCCTTTGATCAGATCGTGTTACGTCTGATTCGTGGCGACAAACGCTTTGGGGTCTGTGTAGGAACACACCGTGTCTATTCAGTGATGCTGCTGATTCGTCTGGATGATCAGTTCGACATTCTATCTGATCCGGTTCGTGCGGAAGGCTATGCTTATCTGGAAAAAGTCCGAGACCTGATCAGTGTCTGTCAGTTTGAAGATGGTCACTGGCCGGCAAACTGGATGGAAGGTAAGACAGCGTTGACCCATCCGGAAGAAATTCCTGAGTACAAGAATGTCATCGCGACGGGCCACCATCTGGAATGGCTGGCAATCGCTCCCAAAGAACTACATCCACCGCATGAGCAGATCGTGAAAGCCGCTAAATGGATCATTCACAACACGACTTCCCATACAGAAGAAGAGATTCTGCAGAAATACACCTTCTACAGTCACGTGGGCAACGCTCTGGCACTCTGGAGAAGTACGCACGCCGCCCCGTTCTGGAAAGAGTGGCGCAAAACACATCCCTATGTGCCCGAACAGAGAGCTGAAAACGCACCGCTCGTAGCCCCGAAGCCAAAACTGTAGGGACGATCCGGGATGTTTTCACTTTGACAGAGCTCACTCTCCGCCGATGACGGGGAAGGTTGCTTTGCGGCCGGTGTGCTTGAAGAGTTCGGCCTGAAATCCTTTATTACTCATCCCTGCCTGTCGAGAAATGCTGCCATAAATGGAGTTGGTTCACCCGCTTTGCCGGTGGACATGACTTTGATTCCGTTCTGGATCGTCTGTTTCTGATCCAGCGAGAAATGCGTGCTGTCTCACAGTAGCGACTGCCTGGAAAAGAGTTTTAGAGCATTCACAAGGCAGGTGGTAGAGATCCCTTCACAGCTGAGGCTTTCCTTTTGGAAGCAAAACAGGCAGGAGCCCCCGTAGGTGTTTTTCTGAGTCAAATCGTGAGGAATCGCTTTTTGGGATATCGATCGCAAACCTGATTTTGTAGCATACGAATACCTATGTCAATTCTGGCAAACGAGTTGTAGAATTCAGACTAGAGGTAGTTTCAAAACCCTAAATTACGTGAACAGTTTGGTATAGTATTTGTAGGAGTACCTCCCCAGAAAGGAGGTCTCATTATGACCATGACCCGCGTGTCACGACCTGCCACAGGTCGCAACATTACCGGGTCCAGGACGGAACCAAAACCACAACTCTCGGACGAGCAATGGCTTCTGATCAAAGATCTGTTTCCAGAACCACCGGTAAACGCAGCCGGAGGGCGGCCCAGAGTGGCTGCCCGCGAGTGCCTCGAAGGAATCCTTTGGGTATTAAGGACCGGTGCCCGATGGAAAGATTTACCAACATTTTTACCATCTCCCAGCACCTGCTGGCGGCGTTTCAAGGAATGGACCGAAGACGGTGTCTTCCTGGAAGCGTGGCAGCGATTGCTCGAACACTTAGACCGCCGGAAGCTGGTTGTCTGGTCGGAAGCATTCGGGGATGGCACATTCTGCCCCGCAAAAAAAGGGGCGCCGATGTCGGAAAGACAAAACGGGGAAAGGGAACCAAGCTTATGCTGCTGGTCGACGGAAACGGGCTCCCTCTCGCTTTGGATCGTGCCAGTGCCTCTCCGGCAGAGGTGAAGCTGATTGAATCCCTGCTGGACCAGCGAGTTTTGCCACGCGACCCCGATCGCCTGATTTATGATCGTGCGGCCGACAGCGATCCCCTGCGCACAGAGCTGGCGGAACGGCAGATAGAGCTGATCTGTCCGCATCGCAAGAACCGTGTGAAACCAGCGACGCAAGATGGGCGTGCTCTGCGACGATATCGACGCCGCTGGAAAGTCGAACGCACCTTCAGTTGGCTGTTCAACTTTCGTCGTCTGGTAATACGGTATGAACGATACAGTCATTTGTTTTTAGGATTCGCACAACTCGCGTGCGTGTTCACATTACTTAATAAGTTATGAAACCACTTCTAGTTATTTGAACATCAGTAGGATCCCCGGGAGCATTATGGATGAAGTTCAAGTTCGGTTCCGGCAGAGAGAAACAAAATCAGTTCCGTATCGATTCTACGCAGAAAACAATCGCGTCGCGAAAAGAATCCCACTCGCCTGAGAGTGACAATGCCTCTATTAAATTGATCATCGAAAGCATTCCCTCGGGGGCGGTGTTGCAGACGGATGGCAGTTTATTTTTTAATCAGCGTGCGAATGAGCTGTTAGGGGATTCCCAGGGACATCCTGACGTCTTCGAAGAGAATGTTACCCGTCTGTTTGCGTTACAGTCCAACTCAACATGCGACTCCGTTGACAATTCTTCTCAGACAGAATTCTGGGCTAGATATCATGATGGGGAACAGTGCCTGTGTGAAGTTACCTTGCCTGTCCGACAAGACTCCAGTCTCTGGCTGTTTGATGAGATCACCTTAAGGAGACAGAATGAACGTCTGCATCACCTGTTGACCAGCAGAACCAGTGATGTGACCGGTAATGAGTTTTTTAAACGTCTGGTGACAGCGCTTGCGGATGCTTTGAAACTGAAATGTGTGTTGCTTGTCAAACATCAGACAATTCACTTTGAACCAGGAAGACTGTATTCGGGGAAATGTCAGACAGTCGGGGCCTGTTTTGATGGAGAACTGATCCCTGATTTTGAATATGAGGTAGAAGGTACTCCTTGCGCCGATGCGATTGGCCTTGATCCATACAGTATCGAAAATAATGTCGCCAAGTTGTATCCGAAGGATACCTTTCTGAGTGAGCATGGAATTGAGTCGTATTTCAGCTTCCCGATGGTTGACAAACATGGTGCGGTACAGGGGCATCTGGTGCTGCTGGGAGACCGGCCGATCTACGAAGACCTGTGTGATATTCCAGCGATTAAAAGTTATACGTACCGGGCTGCAGCGGAGTTGAGTCGAGAGTATGCAGAGAAAAAACTGAAAGAGAGCGAACTCCGGATTACGATGGCGGCCCGCGGTTCGGAAATTGGGCTCTGGGATTATGATGTCATCACAAAACAGGCCAGGTTTGATGATAAATGGTATACCATGCTGGGGTACACTCCGTATGAAATCCCCGCCAGTTATGCAACCTGGCAATCGCTGGTACATCCAGAAGATCTAACACCAACTCTGAAGTTACTGGAGGACTATCTGGAAGGGAAAGTCCCGTCTTACGAAGCTGAAGTCCGTATGAAAACCAAATCCGGGCAATGGAAATGGATTCTGACCCGCGGCAAAATCTCAGCGTACAGTCCTCATCAGAAACCGGTCCAGGTCATTGGAACGCACATTGATATTGATGACTTAAAAAGATCTCAGCAGATCCGGCTGCAGAACGAGGCGCGGCTGCGGATCATTATGGAGCAGATTCCGGCGATTTTATGGACCACCGATCAAAATAATCATTACACGTCGATTGTCGGTGCAGGACTGAATCAACTGGGGATTCAACCGGACGATGCGGTGGGGAAACCGATCTATGAATTCCATGAGTCCGAAGAAGTTTCGGAGTATATGACCGCCATGCATGAACGGACTCTGAAGGGGGAATCGGTTCGGTTTGAACAACAGTTACAGAATACCATCCTGGATATTCATATTGCGCCGCTGCGTAATTCTCATGAACAGATCATAGGTTGTATCGGCCTGGCAATCGATGTTACGGTTCGCAAGAAAACGATTGAGCAGTTGAACCGCCAGCGAATCCTGCGCCAGCGAATCCTGCTGCAGACCATTTTTCACTCTGTGACCGATGTGATGATTGTGACCGATCGCAGTCACAATATTGTCATGTGTAACGAATCCATCCAGATGCACTTCCGTTGCAAGGAAGCGGATCTGCTGGGCCGCCCAGTCAGAGAACTCGTCAAGTCAGAATCAGATTACCAGGAGCAGTTTACCAGGGTTTCATATCCCAATACCCATGTCCTGAAACCATTTATCGTCGAGTATCTGAGAGCAGACAACTCTATATTTCAAGGCGAGACCATTATCACACCGCTGCGGCGATCCGATAATCAGATTACTGGTTACATTCAGGTGATACGCGATATTACCGATCGAATTCAAATGGAAGCGGAGAAAGATCACTTACATGCCCAGATGCTGCATGCGCAGAAGCTGGAAAGCCTGGGGGTCCTGGCAGGGGGAGTCGCTCATGATTTCAACAATCTGTTGCTGGCGATTCTGGGCAATACGAATCTTGCGTTGATGGAACTGCAGGAGAATTCCCCCATCAGTCAGAATGTCAAGAACATTGAAATCGCTGCCCGGCATGCGACGAAAATCTGTGAGCGGCTGCTGGCATATTCCGGACGCCGTACCTTTGTAACCACTACTTTCAATCTGAACCAGATTATTCAGGAGACGGTTGAGATCCTGAAAACGATCATTTCTCCTAATGCACATATTGATTTGAATCTGTCGAGAGACAATTTGTTGATTCATGGAGATACCGGCCAGATAGAACAGGTTGTTTTGAATCTGCTGACCAATGCTTCAGAAGCAATCCAGAATCAGAAAGATGCCGGGAAGATCGATGTTCGGACTGGATTCCTCGAACTGAACCAGGACGATTTTTCATACTACTATTTCTGTGAAAATGTCAGTCCAGGGAGATTTATCTTCTTCGAAATCGAAGATAATGGCAGTGGTATGGATGAGGACTGTCAGTCGAAAATGTTCGACCCATTCTTTACGACAAAGTTTACCGGACGGGGACTGGGGCTGGCGGGGGTTTCCGGTATTATCCGGGGACATCATGGTGGTTTATTTGTACAATCTGCAGTGGAGAGCGGATCCTGCTTTCGTGTAATTCTACCTGTGGCGACAGATCCTGAGGAAGAAATTACGACGGACAGCAGTGTCGATCCAGTGGTTCCTGCGGATGTGGGGTATGTACTGGTGATCGATGACGATCAGGCAGTTTGTAATGTGGTGACGAATGTTCTCAAACGCTTTGGGTTTTCTGTTCTGCTGGCAAATTCCGGATCCCAGGGGATCGAAGTCTTCGAACGCAATCGGGACTCGATCAGTGTTGTCTTACTGGATATGACCATGCCTGGTATGAGTGGAGTAGAAACTTTAAGACAGCTTCAGGACAAACAAATCAATGTTCCTGTGATTCTCACCAGTGGTCTCAGTGAAAACGACATCTCCGATCAGATGGACAGCTCAGAGATCGTGCACTTCCTCAAAAAACCATACAAGCCTCAAAAACTGGTAAATATTGTGAGTAAGGCTCTCTTACGTCATCAGATTAAAGATGATGCGACTGGAAAATATTAGGCTTATGATTATTGCAGTAACAGTTGTTGGATGACTTCTGCATACTGGTTAAGTATGAGTGCCATAATCAGAAAGAGCCCGGCAACGAAATCGCTCTTACCAAAATGGTCCGCACGGCCATGCGAACGGACAAATTCGAAGATTGTTCCCGTGGGGCAACCGAAGTGGCAATATGCCTGGGGGACGAATATTGACGCAATCAGTCCGGATAGGGCAATTACAATCGATGCAATACCGGCAGACGTCAAGAGGTAAGCGTCAAAGGCTTCCAGTTCCGCCAGGTCAACGGGGAGTCTCAGGAAGATGATAATCAGAATCAGGGCAAGCAGCAGCCCTGGGATCCACCGCAGAGCCCGTTTCACATCAGGCCTGATTTTCCATTTTTTACGATGTGGTATCAGTCTCCCCAGAAATTCCTGGGCGGTACCATGCGGGCAGAGACTCTGGCAATACACATTTCGTCGTGTGCTCCAGGGGATCAGAATTGCGGTGCCAGCCAGCAGGACCAGGCCGGACAGTTGCCGCCAGGGAACGGCATACTTTGCCCAGCCGGCAAACAGGGATTCGGCCAGGAGATCGCCTGTAATAAATCCCAGGTAAATGAATGCCGCGATTTTGAATAGCTTTCGGAGCCAGTGAATCCGTTTCAACCGCGTAAATGTCAGCAGGCAGGCTCCGGTTGCAAACATGATTAGAACCGTATCTTTGAACTCAAATCGGAAGGGAGTGATAGCTTGCGCCTGCTTTTGCGAGTAACGGATGCGGTGGCGGATTGCGTACGCCAGCCCCATGCTCGTCATTGTGGCCCCTGAAACTCCTTCAATTTCCCCCTGTTCCAGATCCAGTTTCGCGATCTGGTCCCACGAGTATTCTTTCCAACGATCCCTGAAATATTGGTTTGCGCGGACGTCATTCACATGCGAGGTGGTGTCCCCGCTGGAACGAATCGCCAGACCTGACACTTTTCCTGTCTTCTGGCCAAAGACAATCAGAGTATCTGTGGGACCACAGTAACCGATGATTTCATCAGAAATGGGTGAAGTGCGAATTGCATAGCCAATGGTCTGGTTGTTTCGATCCAGGATGAATAAGCCCATGCGATCAGAATGATCGACGCTGAGTGCTTCCGCCTGCGGAAGGATCTCTTTGACCTCCCTGAGCTCAATGGGGGCCTGGCCCTGAACGCGAATACGAATGTAATAATCGCGAATCAACCAGACGATCAGAAGCAGAATCGTAATTCGATACAGTTTCAGAGAGAATGATCTAAGCTGGCTGGCCGGGCGGGGGCGCGGAGCAGGCTGGGAAGCTAGCGGTAATTCGGTCATCCTTCTCTCTAAAAATCCCACCAGGAGTCAACTGGTGGGATTTATTTCTTTATCGATGTTACGAATGTCGGCTTCACTGGATGCGAGTCTTACGGCGGGACATGCTTGTCAGTCTGCGGGCAGAACCTGAATCGCATCAGCGTGCACGTTGCCATCCACGTCGGTATTGGACATGATGACCTCGATCGGCTGTCCCTGCTCAAATTCAAACGTCCCGAGAGAAATAAAACCATGAGGCAGCGGTGGTTTGACCCGCTGGTTGATCTTCACTGTTTTGGATCCCTGGGGGGAGCGAATCGTGACCGGTGTATTGGTCGCACGATTTTCGTGATGGCCGTAAGCGAGACGGACTTCATATTTTCCGGATTTTTCGACCTGGAATTTGAAGTGGATCTCCGCTTTTTTGCCTCTTCCATGATAGACATAATGATTGCCAATATATCCCTTCAGTCCTTCACCTTTGGTCCACTTGCCAACGAACTGAACATTTTTGTTTTCATCGTCAATGACCATTCCGGGGAGGGTGGCTGGGTCGATGTAAGCATCAATCACCGGAGGCAGTTCTTTCGCATCCTGGGGAGTATAAAACTTGCCATCAATGGAATCGCGACGTTCAACTCCCTTGCGGGACATCAGGTTTTCCAGATCCTTGTAATAGTCGGTGTAGACAGCACGTGGCTGGCAGTCTTTCTCAATGCAGACAGCCGCTGCTTTTCCGACGACTTCTCCCATCATTCCCCCGGTCTTCATGACGCGCACGGTTCCCAGTGCTTCATGAGTCACGCTAATGCAGCGCCCTGCCATAAACAGGTTGGGAATATTCCGTGAGTAAAAACAGCGATAGGGAATCGGGTAGCCGCGTTTGCGGTCGACGCTGCGGTCGAACACGGCCTGCGAAATGAACGGGTCTTCCGGATACTTTTGCATATACTGCTTTTTGGGGTAGTGCAAGTCGATCGACCAGGTGCTGGGGACACAGCCATCAGGGAAGTCAACTTTGGCGACAATGTCTTTTCTTCGCAGGATCACATCCCCACGGAGCATGCGCGATTCACGCGGGCCGCCGATGTAGGCCATCCAGGTCAGGACTGCATTTTGATGCTTTTCCTTTCCCCCTTTGTTTTTCATGGCATTCCAGGCACCGTAAACCGCACGGAAGTTCCAGTCACGCATTGATTCCAGATCCTGGATCGGATCCTTGTCGAAGCCACTTTCCCAGAACCACTCGCCGTGATAGCGTTTGGGGTATGGGAAATCCTGCATAGTCAGATTGAGGGACCATTCCAGATTGGGAAACGATTGTGGCTGATCGGCATCTTTCCAGGTCCACATGTTGCTCATGCCCATGTGGCCTTTTTCATGTGTGTAGTAGTCTGCTCCTGCAAGATATCCAATTTCCGCATGCCCGGTACAGTCGGCAAACAATTTGCCTCGGAATTCAGTCCGTTTACTGGTTTGGGTATTGAATGCAGTCACACTCTGAATGGTATCTCCCTCTTTCTGGACTGCATAAGCATGCGTATTCAGGAACAGGTCAATGTTTTTCTCGGCCCGAACAATGGCTTCTTTCTTTTTGTCGCCAAACTCCTCGTAGGTGCCTGGAGATGCCGATGCGGAATCTGCGAATTCAGCGATAATTTCACCGATATGAGGATATTTACCTCGGCGGACCAGCCCCTTAGCCCAGACCCGCACTTCAGAACTTCCATTTCCTCCCAGCACGGGGCGGTTTTGAATCAAGGCCACTTTGCATCCCATGCGGGCGGCAGAAATGGCTGCCCCCATGCCCGAGTATCCACCACCGACAACAACCAGATCATAAGGTTTTGTCACTTCAGGTTTCGCGGGGAGTCCTAACATGGCTTTGCGCCATTGATCCATGGGGGCGAGGTCGTTGGGAGGCTGGTAGTTCAGATCTCTGGTAAACAGAATCGCATCGCAGCGGCCTTCAAAGCCCGTCAAATCATGCAGCGTGAGTTTGATTTCCGGTTTGCTAATCTCAACGGTACCGCCATCCTGCCAGAACCATTTCGCTCCTTGAGTTCCAAAAGTTTCTTTGAGAGGCTGTCCGTCAATTTTTAATTGGAATTTGCCAGGTGCGCCCGCTGCTTTCCAGGGGGCAACCCAGTCTTTGGTCCGTACAAAGACGCGGTAAGTACCTTGTTCAGGAAATTTCACCGAGGTTTCTGCATCAGTAACAGGTTGTCCTAATCCGTGAGCCAGCAGGTAGGGAGAGCCCATGATATTGATGAACTGAGTATCGAGTTTCCAGCCGCCATGCTGATTGAAGCTTTCTGCTTCTATCAGCACGCCATCAGTCGGTTTTGCGTCTGCCCAACTGATTGAGGGAAACAGTACGATTACTAAACTGCAGAGAACCAGAAGAGATTGAGGTAAAAAGCGCATACTGCCAGACTCCTGTCATTGATTCACTGAGGCCATGCTCAGAGTTATATGAACGGATAAAATCCGTCAAATGTTAAACCTGAGCTGATTATAAGCCCGAAGCAGAATCAATTGCAAACTGGCAGAACGGCGAATTTGACAGTCATGCTGATACTCAACTTTATTTATTAAGGGCATTTGCTCCCAGAAACTGCAGCAGTTTCGCATCTGGGACTGCCTGGGGATCACCGAGTGTTTTCCCTTTCAATTCACCGGGAATCTGTGGTCGTCGAAACTGGACATATTCGAAGCCTGCGACCAGATCGGGGCGACCATTCTTAATGACCTGAGTATTTTGTTGCGGAGGCTGCAGTCGCGAAGCCGTGCCGTAATCGGTATAGACTGTCAGTCCAACCTGCAATTCTTCTGGCATATCAGTTCGTCGATAGCGCTGGTGCACATTCCAGTTACCATCGGGAGTCTTTTTGAGCAGAATAAAATCGTTTCCGATCCGGGCAATCTGGATCAGGGCTGTCGGAGTTCCGGCATTGGTCACAGCGAGTTTCGAGCGACTGTTCACAGTCGTTTTCACTTCAAACTGAAATGTTCCCGGCCGGTTGGCAGCGCCCAGCGAGAGAAAGATATAGTTCTCTCCACCTGATTTCCAGGTTTGTGGTGTGACCTTGCGGGGAGTGCGTATCATGAGCCCTGCCAGGGAATAATTGCTGCGCGGTGCACCATCACCTCCACGACGGGCAACACGGACCTGCGATGTGACCACAAAATCGCCTTTGACCTGTTTGTAAACCAGTACTCCCCGGTAATCCATATACCAGGTGCTGCTGTAAGGTTTCATGACCAACCAGCCAGTTCGGGTTCGGGAGATATCAATTTGCTCCAGTTGATCAGCGCCCGTTCCTTCGGTTTGAAAAATCCGAGACCAGTTGGCCATCGTTGAGGGATCCTCAAAATCATCGCTCAGCGTCTGTAAATCATCCGTACGCCTGATGGGCGACTGAGCGTTTGCACTTGGTCCCGGTTGCATGGCCATCCAGGGTAAAGCAAACATGAGTAACAGGAACTGAAAAATTCTGATCAGGGGGAATCGCATGTCATGTCTCGCTTCAACAGGTACGTAAATTATGTTCAGAGAACGTTTTGCTGGTATCAAACTGTTGGTGATGTCACTACCGGGGATTCGACAGTGAATGTGAAGTTGCGACAAAATTTATGAAAATAATCCAGTTTGCTGGAAAAACGGTCTAAGCTGTTGCACCGTCTTAGCATACGATATAATGCAGTATTCCATTTCAGCGTTTGATTCAGGAAAGCGACTGCGGATGTCTTTGATTGAAGAGACCGTCACTCAGTGGATTGACCAGTTGAAAACTGGTGATGCTGACGCTGCGCAGCGCTTGTGGGAATCCTATTTTCTGGAGATGGTGGAAGTGGCCCGCAAAAAGCTGCAGGGGGCGCCGCGTGCAGTAGCGGATGAAGAAGATGTGGCTTTGAGCGCTTTTAAAAGTTTTTGCCTGGGAGCGCAGAATGGCCGTTTTTCACAGGTCACCGATCGGGAAAATCTGTGGCCGCTTCTGGTGGCGATTACCTCTCATAAATCTGTCGATCTGATTCGACAGGAGAATCGGAAGAAACGGGGAGGGAGTGGGGCCAGCGGGACAGACTCAGAACGAAAGAGGGAGAACAAACCCGTTGATTTTGAAGAGATCATCCAGCATCAGCCCTCCCCCGAATTTACTGTACAACTGGCTGAAGAACTGGAACGTCTGCTTGATTTATTGGACAAAACCGGCGATTCGACCTTAAGACAGGTTGCGTTGGCTAAAATGGAAGGGGAAACTACTACAGAAATTGCCGAACAGCTGAGCTGCGCTCGTCGCACTGTAGAACGTAAACTTCAGCTGATTACCCGTCTTTGGCAAGAGGATTGCAATTTGTGAAGTCGCGAAATGGAACAGATTTCGAACAGCTCCCGTCGGATCTGATGCTGAAAATCAATCAGTTGTGTGATCAGTTTGAAGTGGAGCTCAGGCAGGGGGATCTGCCGTCAATTACCGACTGGCTGGATCATGTTGCCGTCGAATATCGCGAAGTGATTCTGAAAGAGCTGATTCCGCTGGAAGTGGAGCATCGGATTCAGACCGGGGACCTTCCCCAGGTCAACGATTACCTGCAAGTGTTTCCCATGCTGGACCAGGAGTGGTTGTCGGAAACCATCGCAACTGCACAAGCGGAATTGAAGTCTGCGGCCACTCAGGGGAACTCTCCAGCTTCCACGGCGAATACCGTTGAGTCCTATACAGAGCGGATTGTTCAATCGGGGGTCCTCGGTCCAGAAGAGATGACCGAGATTCTGGGCACGGTTGAGCGTCCACAGTCTGCCGATGAACTGGCTGAGTTGCTGACACAATCCGGACGAATGACGAGGTATCAGAGCCAGATGCTGCTGGAACCTGAGGGGCGTCCCTTGCTGATAGGTGATTATCTGATTCTGGAACCGATTGGTTCGGGCGGGATGGGGACGGTTTATAAGGCCGTCCATCGTCGTATGAAACGGATCGTCGCACTGAAAGTGATCCGTGCAGACCTGGATCAGGACCCCGAACGGCTGAAGCGATTTGAACGCGAAGTCCAGACAGCAGCACGACTCTCACATCCCCATATCGTGACCGCATACGATGCCGGAGAAGCGCGGGGGATTCATTACCTGATCTGTGAATACATTGATGGAGAAAGTCTGACCCAGCTGGTCCGGGATTCGGGGCCGCTCGATTTTGCAGACGCCATGCATTGTCTGCAACAGATCGCGGAAGGACTGGAATATGCCCACGCACAGGGAGTGATCCATCGGGATATTAAACCGGCTAATATTCTGGTAGATGACCAGGGGGATCTGAAAATTCTGGATATGGGCCTGGCCCGTCTGCAGGAAACATCAGAGGACATCCTGTCCAGTGGTGGGCAGACTGAATTGACCTCCAGCCAGATCTTCATGGGGACCATTGATTATATGGCTCCCGAGCAGGCGCGGAATACAAAGCTGGCCGATCATCGTTCTGACATCTACAGTCTGGGGTGTACGTTCTATTTTCTGTTGACCGGAAAGCCGGTGTATGCGGGAGAAACAACAGTGGAACGGATTCTGGCTCACAAAGAACAGCCAATCCCACAGCTTTCGACAGTCAACAATCAAGTGCCTGAAGCATTTAATTCCATTTTTGAAACGATGCTGGCCAAAGATCCCAACCAGCGGTATGCGAATGTGTCCGAGCTGTTACAGGATTTGAAAAACTTCAATGCCACCTATGTTGCAGAGCAGACAAGCACGTTACCTGTCAAGGATGCCGGGGAAACAACACACTCAACCGAAGACTGGGCCAGCCAGACAACCGAAGTCCAGCCTGCGGACTCTGAATATACGGTGCTGGCAGGGTCTGATACTCAACGGCAGTCTCCCTCAGCTGGTAAACACCGCGGATTGATCTGGGGAGGAACTGCGATTCTGGCTGCGGTTCTGATTGTGGCCCTGTCTCGCAATCCTGAGAAAGAATTGTCGGAAGATTCGGCTGCTGGTTCTCCAGAACCTGTTCCCGGTCAGAGCGGCTTGGTTGACGGAAAGAAAACCCAACAGGAATATTCCGCGAAGATTGAACTCCCGGTTCAGGAAAGTGTCAGCATCGGGGGAGGTGACCAGCCCGTCATGCTCAAACTGTCGCTGATTCCCCCGGGGGAATTCGTCATGGGAACCGAGGATAATGTTCCCGCAGCCTTTGATGCCCTCGCTCATTCTGTGAAGCTGACGCGTCCGTTTTATATCGGTACCACAGAAGTGACCAATCAACTGTTTCAGAGTTTTGTGAATGAAACTGGTTACCAAACCGATGCAGAACGGGCTGGTGGATATGGAATGATTGGTGGCAGCTGGAACAGATCAGAAGATTATTACTGGAAAAATCTGGGAGATCTCTCGGTTCAGGCAACAGCTCCTGCTGTTAACATCAGCTGGAATGATGCAGTCGCATTCTGTGAGTGGCTCTCAAAAAAAACGGGAGACGTCTATCGTCTGCCGACCGAAGCAGAATGGGAATATGCCTGCCGTGCCGGTACTCAGACTCCCTGGTTTTTTGGAAACAGTCCGGATGAAATGGGGCAGTATGCCTGGTTTCAGAATAATTCCGAAGGCAGAGTCTACCCCGCAAAACAGAAGCTCCCCAACGCGTTCGGTCTATACGATGTGTACGGGAATGAGTGGGAATGGTGTCAGGATTTCTACGCTGCCAACTATTATCCGAGCTCTCCCAGCGAAAATCCGACAGGTCCTGCAGAGGGGAGCGAGCGGGTTCGGCGTGGTGGCGGATTTCAACAACCGGCCAGTCAGCTGACATCTTATGTCCGCGGCCACGGCACCCCCGAGTCCCCCTCACGCGGGGCTTTCCGGGTGGTACGCGAAATCCGAGTCGACTAACGACATCCTTTACCGTGATTCAGCCGGTTCCACAAAGCCTTCCACGGGGCGTTCGCGGTAGATTCGCTCTCGGAAGTTGCCCAGGAACCGCCAGAGTTTGGGTTGTGATAAATCCACATCAGCATAGACCAGCGTCCCCCAGTCTTTTCCGATGGAGAGCAGGTTGCCTTCTTTGTCGATGATGGTCGATTTCATCCAGTCCCGGTTGGGATCGGTGTAGGTGCTGGTGACCAGAAAGACCTGGTTTTCGATCGCCCGTGCCTTCGCGAGCGTGGGATTGCCACCCCAGATCGGCATGGCAATCACTTCAGCGCCGTTGTTAGCCAGGTTACGGGCTACTTCCGGAAAATGCACATCCCAGCAGATCATCATCCCCAGTTTTCCGAAGCGGGTGTCGAAAACCGGATAGTCATGGCCAGGCGAGATACCATGCTCTATTTCTTCACGGGGCAGGCAGACTTTCCGGTATTTGCCCACCAGCTTGCCATCGGGGCCGATTAAGGCAGCTGTATTAAAGACCAGGTTTTCTGATTTTTCCAGCAGGCCCGCTACGATGTAAAGATTATGCTCTTTCGCGAGTTTACCAAAGTATTCGGTAGAGGGGCCGGGGATTGTTTCTGCCACGTCGGCATAGTCCAGTCCTGTACCACACATGGTCAGGCACTCCGGCAGGCAAATCAGGTCTGCCTTTTTGCGGCCTGCTTCCGCGATCAGCGGGGCGAACTGCCGGCAATTCGCCATTGCCGATTTTCCGTTCCGGGGACGCAGGTGAGCAGACGCCAGCCGGATGATTCGTTGTGAGGGAGCGGCTTCGGGGGTCAATTCCGGTAGACTCCACAGCACTCGTCCCTGGCTGGCCCAGCGGAGATGCAGTTCCACTTTGGCTTGCGTCGCTTCGACGGGAACTGGATACACATCAGTCACTTCGGTCCAGCCAGCTTGGTTCGTGGTACCATCGGCGGGAAAAACGGGGCGCACTTTGTCATCTGCTCCCTGCACTCGAGCGGGAATCAGGTTCCCTTTTTTATCGAGCCAGGTGATTTTTACGACTGCATTCCGACGCGGGACGGTAAGTTGTTCGGTTTTTCTCCAGACATGGAAGCGGTAGCCCTGTCCTCCCTTGACCGGGAATGTTTTGATCCAGGCTCCATGTGACTCCGCCTGATTCGGGGCAGCGGCGATCACCAGTGCTCCTTTTCCATCAAAGGACCCGTGCGGTAAATAGGTGAATTCCGGTTTCACCGCTTCCCGCATCGCGACCTGTTGCCAGCCGTTGGGAGCAGGTTCACCAGCCCGGAGTGGAGATACCAACCACGAAAGAGAACAGAGGGCAGCGCTGAATACGATGACTTTCAAAAGTCTGCGGGACGGATTCATGAGGGAGCCTTTCAGATTTACGTGGAGACAACCGCTTTACCGTAAAAATGATCAAGATGCGTTTGATAAGATTGTATCAGATCCGGAACCTGATCGGATAGTACTTTACCCGCTTCAACGAGACAATCAGCCAGATCCCGGAGTGTTTCTTCAGTTAGCGTCTCTGCGAAGACGAGCATTAGTCGCCGCTCAACGAGGTCGCCCAGAGTCTCCGCCCATTCGTTCTGGATGGTCCAGAGCACATATTGTCGCGGCAGCGAAGTTCCACGGAGTAGTTCGGGTGAGAATTCTGTGAGGGAATCGAGGATCTCTTCCAGGTGAGTTCCCTGCAGAGTCCAGAGGGACCGGATACTCTCTGGGGGAAGTTGATATTTCTCAGCAAGGCGATCCACTTCCGCTTTGAAAATATCTTCAGTTTGCGGATACCCCTCGGCTCCCGGAACCAGGCGTGTTTTGGATTGCGAGAAATAGCTCTTCCCCATTTTTCTCAGGATGCGATCCGATACTTTCTCTGCGAAGGCCCGCCAGGAGGTCAGTTTCCCCCCCACCAGGGTGACGATCCAGCCGTAAGGACCTTCATATTCTTTCAGGGAATGGTCGCGTGAGATTGAGGCGGCTTTACCTTCTGGTTGATAGGGCAGGGGACGCACACCGCTGTAATGCAGGTTGATGTCGTCGGTTGTCAGTCCAACCTGAGGGAAGACCATGTTGACCATGCCGACCAGATATTCCAGTTCCTCTGGGCTGGCAGTCACATCCAGAGGATTCCCTTCCACGCGGACGTCGGTAGTGCCGATCAGCGTGGAGTCGCCGAAGGGAAGGATAAAGACCAGGCGACCGTCGCTCGCCTCGGAGTAGATCGCTTTGTCCCCCAGCGCCTCATTCAACCCACGATGGAAGGTAACAATATGGCTGCCTTTCGTCCCTCCCATCAGCCGCGGAGAGGAGACTTCCATCTGTTCCAGCGTCAAGTCGCCACAGGCACCAGAAGCGTTGATGATGACTTTCGGGATAAATTCCCTTTCTGATTGTGAATCTGCCTGCAGACTACGAATTTGAGCGGTTCGTTCTTTCAGCTTAACCTGGTGATAGGTGAGCAGTTCGAACTCGACCCCTTTTTCGCTGGCAATCCGTTGGCAGTCATGCAGGAGCGCGACGACGAATCGCTCGGGGAACCGCATTTGCGCGTCGGAATAACAGGCCATCCAGCGAAACTTATCTGCATTGATTTGAGGCAGTCCTGTTTCACCCACGTTATGAACGGAATGTTTGGGAAGGTTCCCCTTGGAGGCGAACCAGTCATACAGGGAAAGGCCGATGTCGACCAGGTAGAGTCCCCGTTCTGAGGAGAAGGAAAAACGGGAGGTCAGCCAGGTCACGCCGGGAACCCTGAAACCACTGAGAAACCGCAGACCGGACGAGGGGATTCCTGAGATGCGGTGAGAGAGTGGAACTGCGAAACGGAGCGGCTTCACCAGATGGGGAGCCAGGTTTAGCAGAATGCCCCGTTCATGAACTGACTCGCTGACCAGGGAAAAGTCACCGTATTCCAGATATCTGAGTCCACCATGAATCAGGCGGGAAGATTTGGAAGTCGCCCCCTGCGACAAATCTCCCTGTTCCACAATCGTAACCGGCATGTCATTGAGCAGCAGTTCCCGGGCAATGGCAACCCCATTGATGCCAGCTCCGAGGATGAGTGCCCGCTCTGATTGATTCATCAAGGTTGTTCCTGGCTGCAGTTTAGGGAGTAGGTTTAAATTCCATGATCAGACGATGTTCATGAGGACGGTAGTAGCCGTCTACTCGAGTCCGTATTTGAAAGCCAAAACTTTCATACAGTCTGACCGCAGGGCTGTTTTCAGGATTCACAGTGAGCAAAACGACATCTTGCGCATCCTGCAGTGCCTGTTTCATCAAGGCCGAGCCGATCCCCCGGCTACGATAATCGGGATGGACCATAATCTTATGCAGAAAAATCTCACTGGTGTTCGTAGGAAACATCAACAGCGCTCCGACTACGAACTCCTGGTTGTCTTCCTGTGGTTCGACGGCGATCAGAACTGTCGCATACTCACACCAGAGACGCCACGCATGCTCGCCATCCGGGATAAAGGTGTCTGGTTCTGCGGGCCAGGCGTTGCGGTCCAAAGCGGCCACTTCCAGAAAATCACCCGGCTCTGCCGGTTTAATGAAGTAGGACACAAATGCCTTTCACTGACTGTTCTTAAACGAAGTACACTGACAGGGGGGACGACGTTAGTATTGTACGCAGTCGCCCGATCTGTTTCGATCTTGATTGATTAGAAAACGGAGTTCCGGTAAAAGATTACGTAACAACGAAACATCCCAAACTGCTTTTTCGCTTCCGATCTTATGGCATCCTCTTCGATTCCACATGTTGCCCTGTTGATTGAAACCTCCCGTTCCCACGGGCGGGGGTTATTGAATGGTATCCGCCAGTTTATTGCGGAGAATGAAGAATGGTCCGTGTTCCTGATGCCCCGATCACTGGATTCCCAGATTCCAGACTGGATCTCCCGCTGGAAGGGGGACGGCATCCTCAGTCGCACGATCAGCCAGGAGATGGCAGATGCAATCACCGCCTCGGGGATTCCGACCGTGGAACTGCGGTCAACCAAACTCAAGCACTCGTTTCCCTTCCTGGGGATCGACAATCGGGCGATGGGGCGATTGGTGGCAGAGCATTTTCTGGAACGGGGGATTCGCCACTTTGGGGTCTACGAAATCGGGATCGAAGTCTATTTTGAGGAACGCCGGGATAATTATATACAGACGATTGAGGAGGCGGGTTTCGAAGTCAGCGTCTTCTCGGGAGCCGAAGATTCCGAAGCACCGCGCGAATGGGAAAAACACCAGGAACAGATGGCCAATTGGGTGAGGGGGCTTCCCAAGCCGGTGGGAATCATGGCATGCACCGATCAGTTGGGGTTCTGGCTCCTGGATGCCTGTGACCGGGCCGGTATCTCTGTGCCTGACGAAGTGGCTGTGGTGGGAGTCGAAAATGACGAGATTCTCTGCATGATGGCGCGACCGCCTCTCTCCAGCGTCGCCTTTAATTCTGCCCGGATCGGTTACGAAGCGGCTGCTTTGTTGAGCCGGTTGATGAAGGGAGAGCCGACTCCAGAGGAGCCGTTTATGATCGACCCTCTGGGGATTGTGACCCGACAGTCCTCCGATGTGGTGGCTGTGGATGATCCAGACCTGGCCAGGGCGCTGCGGTTCATCCGCGAGAATGCCTGTCGTGGAATTCAGGTAGTAGATATTCTCAAACAGGTTCCGCTGTCTAGAACCGCACTCGAACGTCAGATGAAAGCTGCCATTGGACGCTCACCTAAAGCAGAGATTCTGCGCAATCAACTGGAGCGCGCCAAAGAGCTGCTTGCCTCTACAGAGCTGTCACTGGCACAGATTTCGGAGCGCGTCGGTTTTCGGCACGCACAGCATTTCAGCACGATCTTCAAGGAAAAACTGGGCGAAACTCCCGGTGCCTATCGAGCAAAAATGCACTGAACAAACAGTTGAATGCCAGAAAACGGCTTCTTTCTCAGTAATTGCGAGTTAATCTATACGCAAAACATGATAATGTTTATGGAAATCCGTAATGACCGGGCTGAGATCACTTATAAAATGAAATCCAGTTCTAAGTTGAAATTGTACGTAGAAGGAATGACTTGAATGAATAAGGTGCTGATCATCGTTGGTGATGCAACTGAAACTGTCGACACGCTCTATCCCTATTATCGTCTGATTGAGGGAGGGTATGAACCTGTAGTGGCGGCTCCCGAAAAGCGTCGGTACCAGATGGTGCTGCACGAAGTCAAACCAGGCTGGACCATTACCAAGGAGTGGGAAGGATATTCGATCGAAGCGGACATCGCCTTTAAAGATATTAAAGAAGAAGAATACCTGGGCATCTTTTTCAGTGGTGGTCGGGCACCGGAATACATTCGTGACGATGAAGATCTGATCCGTATCACACAGCATTTCTTCGAAACCGGCAAGCCGATCGCTTCAGTCTGCCACGGTGTGGAAATTCCGGCACGGGCTGGTTGCGTCAAGGGACGTCGTATGGCGACAGTCCCCAAGTGCCAGTTTGACCTGGAAGTGTGTGGAGGCATTTTTGTGAATGAACCGTGTGTGATTGACGGGAATCTTGTCAGCGGTCGTACCTATCATGACCACGGTCAATACATGGGACCCTGGATGAAAATGCTGGATGAAGCCCAAAGCCAGTACTAATCTGAATTCAACAAACAATCTTGCAAGTTCAACAGGAGAGTGTGATGACTTCACGGAAACAGTCTCGTCGATCGTTTATGAAAACTGCCGCAGCCGGGTTGCCTCTTGCCTGTCTGGCGCCGGGGGTATTTGTGAATACGGCCCGCGCCGCCAGCAAGTCGCGGAATGCGAATGAGCGATTGAAAATCGGTTCGATTGGAATGCGTTACCAGGGATCGGTCATTGCCGATAAAGCTCAGGAATATGGCGACATCGTCGCGATTGCCGATGTGGACCGCGAGATTGCGGAAAAAGCCCGCAAGCAGTTTGGTGGTAAAGCGACGTTGTTCGAAGATTACCGCGAAATGCTGGAAAAGGCGGATATTGATGTCGTCACGATCGGGGCACCGGATCACTGGCATACCAAGATGCTGATTGATGCCTGCCGGGCCGGGAAAGACGTTTACTGCGAAAAACCGCTCACACTGACCGTCGATGAAGGCAAGATTCTGAATCGGGTGGTGAAGGATACAAAAGCTGTCGTGCAGGTGGGAACCTGGCAGCGGAGTGATCACCGTTTCCGCCAGGCAGTCGAAATGATCCACGACGGGCGGATCGGGAATCTGAAAAAAGTGACTGTCACACTCAGCAAAAACAAGACCGGTGGCCCCTTCAAACCGGAGCCGGTACCTTCGGTGTTGAACTGGGATCTCTGGCAGGGGCAGACGCCCGATGTGCCTTACATCAAGGAACGCTGTCATTACACGTTCCGCTGGTGGTATGAATATTCGGGCGGCCAGATGACCGACTGGGGCGCACATCATATTGATATCGCCCAGTGGGGAGCCGGTATGCAGGATACCGGTCCTGTGGATATCGAAGGAACCGCCACCTTTCCACACGTGGAAAACGGTTACAACGTTGCCCTCGATTACCATCTGAAAGCCCGCTATGCGAACGGAGTGGTGCTGGAAGTAAACGACACCGGTCGGACCGGTGTGATGTTTGAAGGGGATCAGGGGCGAATGTTCGTCAACCGGGGCACCATTGCCGGTAAGCCAGTCGAAGATCTGAAACAGAATCCGCTGCCTCGCGAAAAGTTCAAGATCTATGCTCACGACAATCTCTCCCGACCGCCGCGGATGGGTAAGCTGGATGCGATCGTCAATCACATGGGGAACTTCTTTGACTGCATTGAAACACGCGAGACGCCGATCTCCAGTGTCCAGAATCAGCATCGATCCGTCTCGGTCTGTCATATCGGGAATATCTCTCAGCGCCTGGGCCGTAAACTGACCTGGGATCCTGAACGGGAACAGTTTGTGGGAGATGACGAAGCCAATACCTGGCTCAAACGCGAACAGAGGAAAGGATATGAAATCACTGATTCCTGAACCGGAATTTGACGTGTGCTAATCCGCTTTCACCCGATTCAGTTTTCTACGAACAGGAGCAGTGATGTCAGTCTCATCCGGGATCATCACCGAAGATCATAAACGGCAGTTTCAGGAAGAGGGTTACTTCATTCTGGAGAAGGTTATCCCCGAAGAGCATTTACAGATCATTCGGGATGCCTGCGCGCATCTGATTGATCTGATGCACCAGGAAATGGACCGCCTGGGGACTGATCACATTCATATCAGTCACCGGGGCAAACGCTATCATATTGCCAAAAAATTTGATCAGGCACCGAGACTGACCGAATATGTCTTTGGCGATCTGATGGCGGAGATCTGTAAAGCCACCATTGGGGATACTGCATATCTGTTTTACGACCAGTACGTTGTGAAAGCGGCTGAGAAAGGCATCAAGTTTTCCTGGCACCAGGATTCAGGCTATCTCGGGTTTCGTCATCGTCCCTATGTGACTGTCTGGGCAGCCGTCGATGATATGACGGTTGAGAACGGAACTGTCGATGTTTTGCCTTATTCAACAGTCGGTATTCGTTCCCTGGTAGAACATATCCGGGATCCGGAGACCGGAGATAAAACCGGTTACTTCGGCAAGGAACCGGGCGTGACAGCGGTGGTCCCCGCGGGAAGCCTGGCGGTTTTCAGTTCACTGACCTTCCATCGCAGTGGAGCCAACACGACCGACAAGATGCGTCGGGCCTATGTGACACAGTATTCACCTGAGCCCATTTATGATCCGGAGACTGGGCAGCCCAAGCATCTAGCGGTGCCGTTTCTGCAGGGCGGGGATCGCGTAATCGCTTAAGCAACCGAGCAGTATACATCTTTAGAAAGACAGACCGATGAACGACCAACTCAATCGTCGTGATTTTAGTAAACAGCTTCTGGGAACAGCCTGTTCAGCGGCTCTGGCAGGGAGCACGCTGGCAGCTGGGACGAAGAAGCCTCAGAAACCGTTTCAACTGAATTACATCGTCGCATCCTGCATGTATGGGACCTTGCCACTGGAAACCATTCTGCAGGAAACTCCCAAAACCGGGGCACAATATCTGGAAATCTGGGCGAAGCGGCATGGAAATCAACGAGAGCAGATTGACGAACTCGGGGTAGAGAAAACGAAACAACTGTTCGACAAATATAACGTCAAGCTGGGCAGTTTTACCTGTTTCAAATACGGCCTGTTCAATATGCAGGGCGAAATGGATCTGGTCAAACAGCTGGGCGGCGACATGGTGATCTGCAACAGTGGCGGTCCCAAAGGATTGAAGGGGGCTGAACTGAAAGCGGCGATTAAAAAGTTTGCCGAAAAGCTGAAACCTCATGTAGATGCTGCTGCCGAGAAAGGCGTGATCGTCGGTCTGGAAAATCATGGCGGCGGATTAATTAATGATCCGGACACACAACTCTGGCTGATGGAAATGCTCCCTGCGAAAAACTTCGGTATTGCCCTGGCCCCCTATCACCTGGAACAGGATCCGGAAATGATGGCCCGATTGATCAGGGATCTGGATGAACGACTGGTGCACTTCCAGGCCTGGCAGCACGGTATGGGCTGCATGAAGAAACTGCCCAAGGAGCAGGAGCTTCTGCAGTTACCAGGCCATGGGGATCTGAATTTTGTTCCTGTCCTGGCAGCACTCAAGCAGATTGATTATCAGGGGCGAACCGAGATCTTCATGCACCCGGTTCCCCGGGGGATTCCGATTCTTCCCACTGCGGAACAGGTCACCGCTGAAATCAACCGCTCGCGCGCCTATCTGGAAAACTGTCTGAAGCAGGTCTGAAAGAAATCTCGACTCAAAACATTGTAGAGGCGACTTCACATGAAGAGACGACGTTTTATCCTGTCGATGCTTGTATTCTTGATCTGCCTGGCCAGTCAACAGATTCAGGCGAAAGAACAGCGACAGCCCAACATCATTCTGATCATGGCCGACGATCAGGGTTACTGGGACACCGAGGTCGCAGGCAATCCGCACATTGAAACGCCGACTCTGAAACAGATGGCCGCTGAGGGAGTCACTTTCAACCATTTTTATGCGAACATGGTCTGTGCACCGACGCGGGCCGGCCTGATGACGGGGCGACATTATCTGCGAACCGGTCTCTATAATACGCGGTTTGGCGGTGATACCCTGGGCAGTAGCGAGACGACAATCGCACAGGTCTTGAAATCAGCCGGCTACCGGACCGGCCTGTTCGGGAAATGGCATCTGGGGCGTTACTCGCAATACCAGCCGCATCGGCGGGGCTTCGATCATTTCTTCGGGCATTACCACGGACATATCGAACGCTATTCGAATCCGGACCAGGTGGTTGTGAATGGACAGCCGGTTGAGACGCGTGGCTATGTGACGGACCTGTTTACCAGTGCGGCGATCGACTTCATCAAACGCGATCAGCAACAACCCTTCTTCTGTTATCTCGCCTTTAACGCGCCGCATTCTCCCTTTCTGCTCGATACAACCCATTTCGGTCAACCCGAAGGGGATAAGCTGATTGAGAAATATCTGGCGAAAGGGTTGCCGCTCCGTGAAGCACGTATCTACGGCATGGTGGAACGCATCGATCAGAATCTCGACCGGTTGTTCAAAACCCTGAAAGAACAGGGGCTGGATGAAGAGACGCTGGTGATTTATACCAGCGATAATGGTGGTGTCAGCCGGGCCTTCAAAGCGGGTCTCAAAGGAGGCAAGGGAAGTGCCTATGAGGGAGGCACCCGGGTGCCGTTTGTGGTCCGCTGGCCCGGGAAAATCCCGGCAGGGAAACAGACTGACGCAATGGTGGCTCAGATTGATCTGTTCCCCACCTTCTGCGAACTCGCGGGAGTCAGTGTCCCGGAAGGAATAGAACTGGATGGAAAGTCGATTCTCTCGTTGATGAAGCAGGGGGGAGGCGAGTCTCCACACGAGTACCTGTATCATACCTGGGACCGATATACCCCCAATCCCTGGCATCGCTGGTCGATCCATGGACCGCGGTTCAAACTGGTAGGACATGATCCGCAGGGCAAAAAGAAACAACAGGAGCCGGCGGGACAGTTGTATGACCTCTCTGCCGATCCGGGAGAGACGAAAGATGTGTCCCAAAAATACCCTGAAGTGGCTTCCCGGCTGCGCAATGAATTTCATCGCTGGTTTGATGATGTCACCAAAGGGCAGATCTATCAGCCAGCTGCGATTCCCCTGGGAGATCCCCTGGAGTCCGTAGTGGAACTGCAGCCCAGCTGGGCTATTTTAACCGGGGACGGCATCGAATACTCATTTGATGGTTATGACTGGGATACCCTGGACGGCTGGAAATCCAATCAGAGTACTGCCCACTGGCAACTGGATGTGCTTCAACCGGGACGTTATACGGTGGAACTCAGCTATGGCTATCGCTCAGAACCGCCCGCTACAGGCGCGCTGCAACTGGCTGTGGGGGAGCAAAGCCTGGAGTGCGCACTCCCCATGACGACCAGCCAGAATGTCTTCATGCGAACCAAAGCTGGCACGCTGGAGCTGAAACAGGGAAAGCAAAAGCTCACCATCCGCGCTGCGAAACCGGAGGGAATTCGGGGATTGCGGTTGAATTCGATCTGGCTCAAGGCATTGTCGGACTAAATCCTGAGTCAGAGAGACTTACGAATCCGCTGAAAGCCTTCCTGGATCTCTTTGCCGACGTTCCACAGCGCGTCTGTCACACCACCCGCCGATTCCGAGACGGCATCTTTGACCGGTTTATAGTCATCTTTCAGCTTATCGAACTGGTCAGTGACCTGCTCCCATTCGTCCTGGGCTTCCTTTTTGCCAAGATGAATCTTCAAAGCCAGTTCATCACGCTGTTGCTGTAAAGCACTGATCAGTTCGTCCATGCGATTGCGGTTAGTCATGGTATGTTCCTTATTCTGAATCGTTTCGTCGTTGAACAAATATCAGCGGGGCTGAAAATGTCATTCTGAAGTTCTACCCGTTGCGCAATGCTATTATACCAGTTTGAAGGAAAAGTCGACAGTTGTTAATTACCAACGTGGAAAATCCGAGGGGTATTTGCGTCAGTCAATCAGCACCAGGACATCCTGCAATTCATTCTGATCATCTGCGGCCCGGGGAAGAGGTGTGGCAGCCTGTTCCCCGATTTCCCGGATCACCTCACAGATGGTTTCAGCTGGTTCACCGGACTGCAGACCTGATGTCAGTTTCTGACAGATTTGATCCAGGAAAGGCTGTCCCAGTTTATCGATGACGGCCTGGTCTGCCAGCGCAATCGCGATATGTTCAAACAGGGAGATATAAATCAGGATTCCGGTTCCCCCTTCGGTATGGTGCACGCGTTTGTCAAAAAAGATTTCACGGGCACGGGCAGCGACTTCATCCTGCATCTGCTGCCGAGGGGTAAAAAGACGTCTGAGCCAGCCAATCTGACTCCCGGCGATCGCGCCCAGAATAAATGCAATGACCATCGCGAGCGCTGCCAGGATCAGTTCCACAAAGACGGGCATGCCGCCCCAGTCTCCTGCCTGTCCTTGAGCGTGAGGGAAGAAATACCAGAAGCAAAGTGCAGTGATCACGGTCAACCAGAGCCCGACGATGTCTTCCGGGCGGTCATAGCGGCCTGAAGAGGTGGCAAGAACAGGGACGATTTCACAGGACGTCTTACCCTCAGCATCTATCACAGCCTGTTCAATCTGCTTCTGCTGTTCTTCGGTTAAATAGTTAAATGCGCTTTGCATGGAATTGAACTTTCGATACTGAGACTGAGGAGATCAAACTTACTACCAGGAACCGGTGGCGCCACCACCGCCCGAGAATCCGCCTCCAAACGAGCCACCACTGAAACCGCCTCCACCACCTCCCCGGTTGGTCATCATCTGGTAGAGAATTGTGCCAATGACTGCGAAGACGACGCCCCAGAACAGCCAGGCCCAGCCACTCGATCCGCGACGGATTAAGGATACGATGGTAAAGATCGCCAGTCCAATTACGACTGCGACGAGAATGTAACTCCCCGCAGAGCGTGGTTTCGTGGGAAGTGCCAGCTTACGGGCCATTTTGTCGAGTGCTTCCACCCCCGCCAGAATTCCCTGAGAGAACTGCCCCTGTTTGAAATGCGGGATGATGTAGTCGTCCATGATCTGGCGGCACTGTGCATCTTCCTGGCGTCCCCAGCCTGCTCCCAGCTCAATGCGTGCCTTGCGATCATTTTTGGAAACCAGCAGCAGGATACCGGTATTCCAGTCCTGGTCATTCAGCTTGGCGTGGCCGATTTCCCACTGGTTGAAGAGGATTGTGGCAAAGGTTTCGATCCGCATGTCAGCCCCGCCATATTGGGCCATCGAATCAATGGTGACGACGATGATCGGCGTCGCCTTGTCGGTAAGCAGCTTGTCGCAGATCTCCTGAATCTTTTTCTTGGTCGGTTCATCAAGCATACCCGCCAGGTCGCGAACGAATTCACGATCACCCGGCGGTTCGAGTGTCAATTCAAGGGCATGAGCAGATTTAAGTCCGCTGAAACTGACCAGGGCCAGAATCAGACAGACGACAAGGCGTTGATACTTGAGTGGGTATTTCACGTGATCTCGCTTGATTCAGAGAACTGACTTCAGAGAAACATCTGAGGTCAGTCTATGAATCTGTGCGGATAATTTCAATTCCACTTAACGCAGCCGGCAGCTGCTGAGCTGCTTCATTCTGGGGGACCAGTTCCAGATGGAGATTATCCTTGACCGGAATGCCTTCAAACTTGCGGATCTGAATGGTCTGTTTTCCATGCGGATTAAAATCTTTCTGAACTTCCTTGCCCTGTAGTTTGATCGTAAACAGAGGTGTTTCCTGTTTGTTATTCAGAGCGACGGGATCCAGTTCGGAGAAAGCGAGCTGAACCGAATAAGTCGCGGGTGAGTCGTCCTTGCCTAACAGCGGAATCGTACATTCTTTCAACCCCCGTGCCCAGGATGTGTAGACCCAGGGAGGTTCGGCTTCTTTGACCGGGTGCGTAATTTCATTCAGGCTGGTATAGCCACCCCCGGTATTAAATTTAGGACTGATATCAAATTTGAAGTCGAGCCCCGTTTCCCGACTGGGGGTCGGTCGCGGATAGGCCATCCAGACAGTGCCATGGGCATCGCGTCGGTCTCCGGGAGCGCCCATATTGAGGGCCATGTGATCGACGGGAGTTTTGGGCCCCACGGAACTGAAGATGGTCCAGTGTTTTCGTTCTTCGCGTGGTTCGAGCACAATGGTGGATGAAATCGAAAACAGGCAGACACAGCCGGCACTCGATTCAGGAATCATTACCAGACCATTAGCGGGAATCGCGTTGATCCAGCAGCCGGTACGGTGGCCGGCGAAGTGTCGGGTGCCGGCATCTTTTTCCAGGTCATAGAAACCGGTGAAGCCGGAACGGAACATCAGCAGGTTTTCGGAAGCAGCCAGCATGCCGCAGTGATGTCCTTCCCGCATGATACTCCAGGGGACTTCCTTACCGGTCAGAGGATGTTTACGCATGTGCTGAATGCCGGTGTAAAGATCATAGGACCATGGTTCGGCAATGACTTTATCCCCGACAATAATCGGGCGGTGACGATAGTTGGCATCTTTCTTCCAGAGCAGGGAGCCATCGTTGGCATTCAGGGCGACCAGGCGGCGTCGCGAGAAATCTCCGGCGATGAACTGTTTCCAGTAATGACCATTGGCATTGGCACCACACAGCAGAAGCACGTTGTTCTGATAGAGCAGCGTCAGTTTTCCACCGCCGATACCGATTTCGCTGCAATCGGTCACGTCGACGGGAGTCGACCAGATTTTTTTACCGGTTTTGATATCCAGTGCAACCGCGAGACGCAGGTCCTGTTTTTTCAAACGATCTTCTGCGATTTCGCGTTCTTTGCCGGTCAGGTCCTTGAGGTGTGATTTGTCCTGACGCAGGATTTCAGCACGTTGCTCACTGGTGATGGAGCTGTCGATGAAATAGGCCGCCTCGGGACCGATGGCGATGGTGTGGTGTGCGATACTTTTACCCTGATATGTCCAGGCCGGTTTGCCGGTTTTTACATCGATGGCAAAGATTGCATCGGTTGAATCCTCGGTTTTTCGACCGCGACGCATCTGGCGGGCAGAGAGCTCTTTACGGGTGGTGGCGGTGCCGAATACCATACCGTCTTCATAGGCGAGGTAGCCCCATTCATGTTTGCCGTCGTTGAACGGCTCGGGGAGTGGGATTTTTGCAACGGTCTTTCCGGTTGCACCATCCAGCTGATAGCAGAACTCTTTCATCATGAAGAACAGGCTGTCTTCACTGGCGACCAGGTTACCCGGATTTTGATTCTGGAAGACACCAGTACGGATGGCCTGTGGATTTTCGCGTTCCCAGAGAAACAGCCCATTGTAGGCATCGAAGGCCATAATGGTGCTTTCCCCTTGAATAAACAGACGGCCGTTAATCGCGAGCGGGCCGACGGCTCCTTCGTGGCGGTTGACCATTTTCTTTTCACCCGGATCGCCGAACCAGAGTACGCCCAGACCGCCTCTGACGAGCTGGTCTTTACTGCTGGCAGTGTTGCCCGGATCGCCATACTGGTGAGACCAGCTGCCAGCTCCCGGGAGTGCCCCACGGATGAGCAACGCATAGCTGCCGAGATCTTTGATTTCAGAAGTCTTTTCCAGTTTGGTTTCCTTGAGCCAGTCTGTCAGTTTCGTTGATGCTGCTTGTTCAGACTTCGGTTCAGCCGGAGTTCCCAGACAGATCGTCCCTCCCAGCGGCTTGACATGCGTGGCGACATCCTGGGGGATTCCCGGAATCTTACCGGTTTTCAGCAGGGTGTCTGAGACGATCAGGTTCGCGAAATAATGCGAGTAAGGCAGGGGGGAGAGTTCGGTCTGGTGAAAGGTGATCCGATGCCCATAGTAGCCCGCCTGACTCAGTTTCTTGCGGGCTGTTGCGACTTTAGAAGCATCAGGTTCGATACAGTAAAATTTCAAGTTTGAGTTACGGGCCAGTTCATAGGCGAGTTGACCTTCTTCTCCACCCAGAACCAGGCAGAAACCATTTTGAACGGCGGAGTGTTTCAAGATGTCCCTGGCAGCCTGCTGATAGCGGGTTGAATCAGCATTTTCCGGATAGGGGTTTTGTGTTGAGATCGTGTCAATTTCAGCGACTTCTGCTTCCGGATTACTCGAAGAGGCGAAACCAATGATATCACCAGCGGATGTGCTGACAACAAGCCGACCATCAGAGACGGCCAGACCACGGGCTTTGCCTTTGACTTTCAATGTCTGCAGCACTTTTCCCGAAGTGGTATCAAGGATCAGCACCTGCTCATGTCCACCAGCGACCACTTTGTCACCCGCCACAATCAGCGAGTCCCGGGCGACAATTGGCTGTTCCCAGATCACTCCTGCGTTCGCATACTGTTTGTTTTCTTCCTGCAGAGCTTTGATCTGGTCCCGGGCGGCTTTAGCTTTGTCCCCTTTGAGACTGCGGAGGTCACGGTAAAGACCATTGACCTTCATATCGTTCGCATGAGATTTCTGGGAACCCTTTGCATGCTCGAGACGATTGACTTTCAACAGAGATGTGTCGGTGGCCAGATAGGCAAATTCATCTTTTACGACCATCTGCTGACCATTGATCCAGGCAAAGCCCACGTCCCCTTCGTCCTGGGTTAGTGCGAGGATGTGATGGGCACCCATCGAATAAATCTGGCCGTCTGCCAGCAGGGCCTGGGTTCCGCCGACCACACCGCCGGCTGTACTCCGCCAGCTGTAGGAACGCTTGTGTTCCTGTTCTCCGGTCTTCTTATTGAAGGCAGCAGGCAAAGATCGTCCCGAAGGGAAAAATAGGAATTCGTCATTGGCCAGAATATAGCCCTGGGGAGAGAGTTCATTCCGCCCGGCACTGGTCTGGCTCAGATTGTCGATTTTCCAGATGACTTTTCCCGTCTGCGCGTCGACGGCATAGAGGTAAATATTTTCGTGCGGGAAAATGCCGGCACCGAAATAGGCGATCCCCTGATCTATCAGGACGTTCGTTCTGACGGGCCAGCGCGAAACCATTTCTCCACGGGCAATGATCATTTCCTCGTTGAGACCGGCCCGCAACTTCCAGATTTCCTTTCCGGTTGCGGCATCCAGGCAGTACACAAATCCGTCATCTGAGCCGAAATAGACTTTTGCCTGATCGACTGTCGGGGAGAGGCGAATCGGTCCTCCGGTAAAAAACCGCCAGAGTACTTTGCCGCTTTTGAGATCAACACAGCGGAGCTGATGATCGACTGAAGTCCCGAAATAAACGCGTCCCTCTGCAATCGCCACCTGAAATGCATCGTCAAAATCCACCCGCGATTCGAGATCATGACCTTCGATCACTCGTTCCCCTGGATCGGTTTGTCCGGTCTTGGGGGCACTGGGAGCGGAGTATTTCCAGACAGGTGCCAGAGGAACCTGGAAACTGTCCGTAGTGGCACCGGCACGCTCCCGGTCCATCAGATAAGTAGACCAGTCTTTGGCTGATACCTCATGACTGGACAAAGATAAGACTGAGGTCAGGGTGAGAAGATAGAGAGTGAGCAAAGGGAGGCGCAGTTTCACTTGTAGATCCTTCATAATCTGGCGGAGATTATCCCAGGCAACCTCAGCAGGAGACAGGGAGAAATCAAGCTGACATATCGATGGTCTTTGATGCCTTCGAGTATACCGGGGCTGGGCGTGGAATCGCAAGTAGTTGCAGAAAACAGATGCTTTGAATTGCAATGTTTCTATCCGGGCTCTATTTTGGGGATCATTGTTAGTTTTGTGAGTGGGTATTGTGAATCTTTGAGTTTGTTGTTCCGAACTTTGTACTGACACTCGAAATCTGCTCTGTTTCTATCTCAAATCAATGCTTTAAAAATTTCGCGTCGAATTGAAATCTACGAGGGATCTCAGGATGAAAATCAAAATAATGCTTTCACTGGCGGGGTTATGTCTGCTGACGGGATGTCCCAGTTCGAATACAACGCCTGAGCAGACAAAGCAGGAGAGTCAACAACCGGCAGAAACTGCAAAGAAAGCACCGGCAGCTGCAGAGGAAGCGAAAGCAGAGGCGGATGATCCCGAAGCAGTCAAGGCCTTCAAAGCACTCGATGCCAAAATGGTGACTTCCGATGATGGACGCGTGCTCATACTGGATCTCAAAGGAACCAATGCCAAAGATGAGGACCTGAAGCATCTGGCTGGTTTGCCTTCACTGGAGCGGCTGATTATCTGGGGCCCGAACTTTACCGATGTGGCGACGGAAGAGATCGGAAAACAGAAAAATCTCTGGTTCGTAAGCCTGGAAAGTACTGCCATCGGCGATCAGGGAGTGAAGAATCTGTCCGATTTGAAAGATTTGCAGGTACTTTCCCTGCGGGCAACCAACATCACAAATGATGCACTCAAAACTGTGGCCCAGTTTCCCAAACTGAAAGACCTCGATCTGCGGTTTAACAAGGAAATTAACGACGAAGGTATGCCGCTGATCAAAGACATGAAAAACCTGAGAGTACTGAAGTTACAGGCGACTCAGGTGACCGATGACGGAATGAAATCTGTCGCCCAGCTTCCCAGCCTGCAGCGTTTGAATACCTGGGGGCGGAACATCTCTGATGAGACCCTGGCCCTGCTTAAGGATAAGAATCTGGTTTCACTGGAACTGGATGATACGGAAATTTCTGATGAAGGGCTGAAGCATCTCAAAGGGATGACTGATATGGAAGCCCTGCATCTGCGACGAGATTTTGTGACTGACGCCGGCATCGAGAATATCAAGGATATGAAGAAACTGCAGACGTTACATCTGCGTGATACAGTGGTGACGAACGCGGGAATGAAGAATCTGTCCGGCCTGACCGAACTGACTTACCTCGATCTGGATGAATCGATGATCGGGGATGAGGGGCTGGAGCAGCTCAAGGGTTTGAAGAAACTGACGCGTCTCGGACTCTGGGGAACGGAAACAACGGACGAGGGTTTGAAGGTAATCGCGGGCTTTTCCGATCTGAATCGGCTGAATCTGGAAGGGACCCAGATCTCCAATGCAGGTCTGGATGAGCTCTTGTCCTTAAAGAAACTTGAATATCTCAACCTGAGCAAAACAGAAATCGGTGATGAAGGATTACAGAAACTGACTGCGTTGAAGAACCTGAAGGAACTTCAGGTCAGCTTTACTGAGGTCACCGATGAGGGGATCAAGAAATTTAAGGAAGCGGTTCCCGGCTGTAAGGTCAAGCATTAAGGTCTGGTGAGAGCGTATGTCTGATCAGGAGCAACAACGGGCACAACGGGCCGTTCGTCAGTTTATGGAAAGCTGGCAGCGGTCTGGACTGTCTCATATTAAGCACATGGAGCCTGCGCCGGTTGTGCCAACTCCTTCTGTAAATGTACCAGAGACTCCTGTACCTGAAACGAAAACTCCTCTTCAGACTCGTCCCCTTGAACCGGTCAACCCACCAGAACGGATGCCTGGTTCAGCCACTGAAGCAGCAGCAGAAATCACAGCTGTGACCGCAGAACCTCGAAAGGAAATGAGCGTGCCACGAACGACAAAATCGAAACTTTCCAAGGCAGATCGTCAGGCACAGTTGGAGATTGTGGCCGGGGAAGTTTCCCAGTGTCAGAAATGCCCGGAACTGGCTTCGACCCGAACCCAGACGGTGTTTGGTGTCGGGAATCCTAAAGCAAAGATCATGTTTATCGGCGAAGCCCCCGGGGCGGACGAAGACAAACAGGGCGAGCCCTTCGTGGGGCGGGCAGGGAAGCTGCTGGATAAAATCATCGAAGCCTGTCAGATGAAACGCAGCGAGATTTATATCGCCAATATTCTCAGATGCCGTCCTCCGGGAAACCGGAATCCGACCGACCAGGAAGCTGCGAACTGTCGCGGTTTCCTCGATTCTCAGATTGAAATTGTCGATCCGGATTATATCGTCTGCTGGGGCTCCGTAGCGGCCAAAAACCTGCTGCATTCGGAAATGCCGATCGGCAAGATGCGGGGGCAGTTTTATGAATACGGACGGGCTAAAGTGGTCTGTACTTATCATCCGTCGTATCTGTTACGAAATCCTTCCGCAAAGAAGAACGTCTGGGATGACATGATCTTCCTGTTTCAGGATATGGGAATCGACCTCAAAGCGACTCAGAATTAAGCAGCCTGAGTTCATTCCGCTTCAGTCGTCAATCAGTCCATGCAACTGGAGCAGTTGTCGATGCGAGTTGACCCTGTTGAGATGAGGCGGGTTGATCTCGGCACTCGAGGCATGAATCTCTGTAGTCGCAGATGTGTTTGATGCCTGCTGCTCGGTATCGTCATCGACTTCAGCGAGTGTCAGCATCAGCCGGAACAGGTCGCGACAGGTCAGTTTGCCAACCAGCCGACCATCATCGGTGACCGGCATGCAGCTGTTGCGACGATCGCGGAACAGAGGAGCATGCTGAAGAGCATCGTCGTCTGGAGAGAGGGTTTCCAGTTGAACATGCATGATGGATTCAACCGGGGCCAGCATGTCGGCTTGCTGCAGTTTCTGCTTGAGAAAGTTGTACTCTGGGATCACTCCGACGAGTTTCATCTGCTCGTTTGTTACGTATACTTCAGGGGACTCAGCCTGAATCATCTGACGGGCTGCTTCCTGAAGACTTGTGCCCAGGGGGACACTGACCGGGCTTTGGGTCATCAGATCACGTACTCGTACCTGCATTGTTTCTTCCTTGGCAATGACCAGTTTTGAATGGGTTCAAAACGGTTTCTACAATAGGGACGGATGAAATCAGTAAATCTCACAGGGGAGATCAAAATACACAGGCCCGCTGAAGGCTGGAATTGAAATGCTGCGTGGGGATCAGGTATTTCATTCAACCTTCGATTCAAAGATAGGTTGCCAGGAAACAACATGATGCAATTTATCAACACTTTCCCTCGAAAAGAGAGGAACAGTGCAAAAAGAATGCGGGTTGTACAGGTTGTAACGGGTTGGCTTTGAGAGTTGATCTATCGTCAGCGCAGCTCCTTGCACGAGCGAAGTCAGCATGTGCTACTGATAAAGGTCCAGAATATCCCGGGCGACCTGGAAGACGACTTTTGGACCTGTGGTGGCTTCGATGTGACCCAGTTTGTGATGGGAGACTCTGGTGCCCCATTGTTCTGCCAGTTCCGCGATGCGGGCCGAGGGGACAAAGCGGTCAAAATCAGCGATATGCAGATGGATCTGCTCTGGAGCCAACAGGGGCTGCCACTGATTCAACCGGAGTGGTTTACAGAGTTGTTCCAGCTGCTCCTCTTCTGGAGGATCATGGCTCGCCCCCCGACGGATGGCGTTCACCACGGTCCCTCCCTCTTCCAGAATACGCAGCAGGTCCACAGGGGGAGTGATCGCGATCGCGAACTGCAGTTGCTCTATCAGGAGAGTTGCTGTCAGTGTCAGCCAGGCTCCATGACTGATTCCCATCAGGCCGATTTGTCTTCCCTCAGCCTGGAGAGCAAGAATCAGGCTCCAGAGGTCGAGAATCCCCTGTCGGGCGACCATGAGCTGGTGATCCAGATTCCCGCCGGCAATCAGTTGTCCGGGACGATACCCGGCTGGAGTCCGTCTGAAATTAAAAGGACTGTCCAGCATCACCACATCAATTCCGTGGGGCGTCAACTGCTGAGCCAGTCTGTTGAAGCTGCGGACCCCCAGTTGCACGATGCCATCCACGGCGACAACGGTTAAGCGGGATTCTACCTCTGTCTGTGGAGAGGCCACTGTCGATTTCCAGTGACGCCCTTTCACGCAGTCGTTCTCCGGAAAGCCGGTATCAACGGTCGACGGGAACTGGAAATCTTCCACTTTCGCAGACGGAAATGTGGCTTGGGAAGTGGGACGCAACTCCGCCTGGTATTCCAGCTGCGCTGGAGGTGGTTTCGGTGAAAAAAACGAGGTCAACTCGCCGCTGTGAAGTTGGGGAGTGTGATGGCTGGCATCCGAGATCAGCAACGGTTGTTTTTTATGATAAAAGAACCGATGCAGGAGATAGAAGCCGAGTATCTCATCCAGGCAAGTTGACCAGAGTCTTTGAAACATGCGAACCACTCAGTGCAAGGCAGACTTATTCCGGTTTCTGTTTAAGGGCAGTCTCCAGCGCGGCTTTGATGTCTTCCTGTGTGAACTGCTGACTCGGGTCTGCAAAGGAAAATTTCTTGAACAGTTTTCCACTGCGGTCGTAAATCCGATAATGTGGCAGTGCACCGCCATCGATTCCGTAAGTTTCCATCGGATCTTTATCGTCAGCAGCGGTGGCCAGAATGTTGGTGAACTGCGCATCCTGTTCTTCGAGGAATTTCAGGACTGCCTTCTGAGTCTCTTCGTCTGATTCATCCATGCTGACCGAGATGACACTCAATCCCTGGCCGGCAAATTCTTTGTTCCATTCGACTGTATGGTGGAAATTCTTGACACAGGGAACACACCAGGTGGCCCAGAAATCGACCAGGACCACTTTGCCCTGCTGCTGTTTCAGGATCTCCTCAAATCCGGCGGCATCACTTAACGTCAGTGTGATTTCGACTGTCTGTTCAGGCTTCACTTCGGGCGCAGTGGTTTCTGGTTCGGTAGCTGTTGTTTCTGGCTGCGGTTCAGTTTTGGTGGATTCCGTACTTTCCTGAGCTGTGCAACCGAGACAGATTAGCAGCAGGCTGCCTGCGAGAGTGATGCGAAAAGGATGCTGCTGGCGGAAGATTCGGGCAAGTTGCGTGAGGATCATGGTTCGTCCCTGAAAAGGTAGAGTAAATCAGATATACCTGTTCGAATTTTATACAAAAACGGAAAAGGAGCATAGTGTGAAGCGGGTTTCCTGCTGTAAGATTTAGGAGTCAGCAAAATATGGAAAGCCAACTTAATTCAAATTCGGAAGCATTCATGATCACCCCCAGTAAAGCATCCTTGATTCGCACGGTGATTATCCTCCTGGTATTGATCAATCCCCGCTTTTTTCTTCAAGCAGCAACTCCAGAGATCTCATTACAAATTGAGAGGCTGGAGAATACCTGGCTGCAGGAAGTTGCGGAGGGGGACTATCGAATTCTGGTCGAGGGAGAGCCTCTGAAACGTATCTCGGGAGCGGAATTGCCTGCCCTGCGGGATCTGGAGATTAAGTTACAGAATCAGAAGAATCAGGACCCTCAGGCAGCTCGGAAACTGAATGCACTGTTAATTGCTATGGGACGTATTGCAGATGAACCGACACTGATCTATTTGCATGAGCTCTTCGAATCCTATCCAGAACGTCGAAATGATATTGCAGAGGCGATCAGCTGGTACTCTCAGGAAAATCAGCGTCGGGATGCCGACTGGAGAATCCTGGTTCGTTCCTTGAATATTGTCGAGGGAAAACAGGCCCAGGCAGTCATGCAGGCACTGACACGGTTCCACCGTCGTTCCAATAAAGCCCAATGGATTCGGCAGGTGATCCTGGTGGGGCTGCAGCAGGATGCACAGGGGCAGGAGATCGCGGTAAAACTCCTGGAGCACTGGACAGGGCAAAAACAGGTTCAGCCACAAGCAGAAGATTCTTCGCCGCTCGTGGCCTGGCAAAAATGGTTTGCTGAAAAATATCCGGATGAACTCCCCGCAGTGCTGCCAGTTGAACCGGCGGACACGCGCTGGAAATATCGGGACCTGCTTGCTGAACTGCAGAAACGATCCGCAGAACCGGTCAACCTGAAGCTGGGAGCCCAGGCGTTCGTTAAAGCGACCTGTGTGAAATGCCATCTGTTCGGGAAAACAGGTGAGAAAATCGGACCGGATCTGACGCATGTCAGCAGACGGTTTCAACAGAAAGAAATCCTGCAGGCAACAGTCTTTCCTTCCCATTTCGTTTCTGAAGAATATCCAACCTTTACGATTGTTACCTCTGCTGGAAAAACCTTTACGGGCATGATGGGAGCGGCGGGGCCAGATGAGATTATGCTGCTGACCAGTGAAGGAAAACGGCAACTTCTGAAAAAAAAGGACGTGGAAGAAATTATTCCGGTCAAGAAATCATCCATGCCGGAAGGACTGTTGAACCTGCTTACCAAAGAAGAAGCCATCCAGTTGATCCGGTATCTATCCAAGCTGCCTGAAGGAGCATCTGAACGCTATCGGCATACAAGCCGTTAATAAAATTTCTACATGACCGGCGCAAACAGCCGATAGATGTTCTGCTTTAAAATGACCAGTTTGCCGCGCTGTTCCCACTCTTCCTCGGTGATTTTTCTCGCATCGAGGATATCCTGCTCTGTTGTCTCTCGCAGTCGCTGGGCAAATTTCCGGTCATAGATTGCCAGGCCGACTTCAAAATTCAGGATCAGACTGCGGAAATCGAAATTGGCAGTGCCCACGAGAGACCAGCAGCCGTCGATCGTAAGTGTTTTGGAATGTAGAATCCCTTTGTTGTATTCATAGATCTCCACACCGGCATCGAGCAATGAATCGTAATAGGAGCGGCCGGCATGGACCGTTGAGGGATTCGCAGATTTTCCGGATACCAGAAGTTTGACATGAACCCCACGCCGCGCGGCTGATTCCAGAGCGGTGGTCAGCGATTCCGGCGGGACGAAGTATGAGGTGGTCAACAGCAGGCTTTCACGGGCTTCGTTGATGGCAGCGAACATCAGGGTGAGAAAGACGTCCGCGTTTTTTTCCGGTCCCGAACAGAGCGTCTGAGCTGTCACATTCCCGTCGGTTTCAGGATGGGGATAGTACTGAGAATGCGTCAGGGCTTCACCCGTGGCAAAAAGCCAGTCCTCCGCGAAGACCTGCTGCAACTGGAGCGTCTCCGGACCTTCAATTTTCAGATGTGTATCCCGCCAGAAACCAAGATCCTGATGGAGCCCCAGGTACTCATCCCCGATATTCATGCCACCGGTGAATGCCAGGTTGCCGTCCACGATCACTATTTTGCGATGGTTGCGTAAATTGAGCGACCAGCGTTCGCGAAAAGTCGCACCCGGCAGGAAGGGGGCTACCTGGATTCCGGCCTCAATCATCGGCTTGAAAAAACGGCGTCTCAGGTACATCGATCCGAGACCATCATACAGAAAACGGACTTCCACGCCTGCCTTTGCTTTTTCAATGAGCAGATCGCGCATCATGGTTCCTGACTGATCCGGCTGCCAGATGTAGTACTCCAGATGCAGAGAGTGCCGGGCGTTCATGATCGCCTGTTTGATCAGGCCCAGGGTTCGATTGGTATCCGTCAACAGCTCTAAACTGTTCCCATATGTGGGGACGGTATGTGCAATATTCTGGGCAAGCCGCATCAGGTTTTGATTCACTACCAGGTACTCATCATTGGAAAGCAACTGATTCTGAATAACCTGGGGGAGTTTGGGCGCCAGCGACTGGTTGGCACGCTCTTTGGAGAGCGACCGTCGTTGAACGCGATTGATCCCAAAGAAGAGGTAGATGATCCCTCCCAGACCCGGGAGCAGGAGGATACATAAGATCCAGGAGACTGTGGAGACCGGATGGCGTTTTTTCTGCAGCAGGATATGCGGAATCAGAGCCAGCGTTATCAGGTAGCCACTGATGGTGACCGCTGCTGTAATCCAGTCCATTAATCAGTCTCTCGAACGCCAGGAAACAGGAAAGATGCATCAGATTTCATTTGATTCAGGATTATGCAGTAATCCTGTATATTCTCCTACCTTGTTTTTCCTGTGAGCTTTGAATTTTATGAGAATTTCGGGAACTCCCGGGGAATTCATTTCGTCAAACAGAGGCGAAATATTATGATTCCCGTCTGACAAAGTCTCAACTCAACAGCTCTTGATACAGGTCCCGGCATGTCGAAGTTTCAAATAAAAAATTGCGTTCTCTGGTCTTTGATGGTGGTCAGTCTGACTTTCCTGGGAGTCTATCTTCTGGCGGCAGAAAAAAGTTCCCCGGAAGCGCGATCTCTGGCAGACAGTTATCAGAAACAGGGAAATTATCGAGATGCCTGGAATCTCTATCAGAAACTGGCGACAGAGCAGGGTAGCTCTGCAACAGAAGTCGTACATGACTTGCAGCAGGGCATTCAGTGTCTGCAGCGTCTGAACCGAGGCAGTGAAGTTGATGATTTTCGTGCAGCGGTCTTGAAAGTCCACGGCGACCAGCCACGCGTACTGGCAAAACTCGCGGAAACTCTGGTTCAGGGACCCCACTTTGGATACATCATTGATGGAAAGTTCATTCGTGGGCATCAACGCGGGGGACGCCGCTATGTGAATACAGCGGAGCAGGATCGACTGAGGGCGCTGCAACTGATGTCGCAGGCGGTGGAAGAGTTGAAACCGGCAGATGACCCGGCACTGGCGGCTGACATTTATGCCGACTATGCGAAATATCTCATCTTTGGTCGTCAGGGGAGAGCTGCCTGGAAGCTCCAGATCTTGACCGATCTCAATGAAATTCCTGATTATCAGAGCGTCGGGGCTCAACCTGGTAACTGGTTTCGAGGCGCTCCCAGCGGGGGACCGGACGGGGCTCCCGTCGATGCGGATGGGAAGCCGATCTATTATCGCGTGCCTCAATCCTGGGAGACTGCAACCAACGATGGAGAACGCTGGCGGTGGATGCTGGCCGCATCGGTCAAGCAGGAACCTGGGCGGGAAGCGCGCGTGCTGCTCGAAATTGCCAATTTTAACCGCAGTCAGTTTGGTGTTCAGACGATGCAGAGTTATTTTCCAATGCTGTTCCGTGCACGGGGGACGGAAGATGAAAAATCTGAGGAACAGGTCAATCCTTTTTCACTGGAGAGCCTGAAGCAGACAGAAACCATGGCTCGCCTGGCGACGGGAATTCAGCGATTTGAACTTCCCGACGACCAGAATTTTATCTTGCTCTATCAGAAAGTGGTCTCCTTAGGGAAAAGCAGCCAGGCGGAATCGGCACTGTCACAGTTGACCAGTGTCTTTGAGAACCGGAGACAATATCCTGAGGCTGCCAAATACCTGCAGCAGAATATTCGCGAGTATGGCGATCCTCATCAGAATAAGCAGAAGCACCTCAATCAAATCGTCGGGAACTGGGGAGAATTCTCTCCCCATGGGACACAGCCTGCAGGTCAGGGAGCGAAAGTCGATTACCGGTTCCGGAACGGGAAACAGGTCAGCTTTGAAGCTTATGAAGTCCACGTCGAAGAATTATTGAATGATGTGAAAGGCTATCTCAAGACGCACCCGGAACGACTGGACTGGAATCGGATCAATATTTCCAATCTGGGATACCGGCTGGTTCACGAACAACAGAAAAAATATCAGGGAAAGCTGGTTTCTCGCTGGGAGATGGAACTCGATCCCCTCAAGGGGCATCTCGACCGACGCATTACCGTGACCACACCTCTGCAAAACGCGGGAGCGTATCTCCTGATTGCAAAATTGAAAGATGGCAATACCAGCAGGATCATTGTCTGGCTGGATGATACTGTTATCGTGCACAAACGGATGGCTGACCGTACCTTCTATTTTGTGGCAGATGCGCGAACGGGGCAGCCTGTGCCAAATGCGAATCTGGAGTTCTTTGGATACCAGAACAAATACATCTCCCGCAATCAGAGAGAGACTTTGACAGCGAATTTTGCAGAGCAGACCGATGAAAATGGTCAGGCCTTTCCGGAAGAGGGTCTGTTGAAACGTGAATTTCAGTGGATCACCATCGCCCGCACACAGTCTGGCCGTTTTGCTTACCAGGGGTTCGATCGGTTCTGGTACCAGCGATCCAGTCACGAGCAGTATCACGTTAACAAAATTTATGGAATCACCGATCGCCCCGTATATCGTCCCGGGCAGAAAGTGGATTATAAATTCTGGGTTCGAAATGTTGGTTATGATTTGTCGAAATCTGAAGAGGCACTGTTTGACAAGCATACTGTGACTTTGAAACTCTTGGGCAGGGATCAGAAACAGATCTTTGAAAAGACTCTCACCACAGATGAGTATGGTGGTGTGAATGGGGACTGGAAGATTCCAGAGGATGCAGACCTGGGCAGCTACACGTTTCGAGTCGAAGTGAAGTATGCTTTTCCACCAGGACAGAACCGAAATCGAAAATTCGCTTCGACGTTCTCATTTCGGGTCGAGGAATATAAAAAGCCGGAATATGAAGTCTCTGTCGAGGCTCCAGAGGAACCGGTGGCGCTGGGCGATACGATCACAGCAAAAATTAAAGCAAACTACTATTTCGGCAGCCCGGTAACCAATGCTGAAGTCAAGTATAAGGTGACGCGAACCTCCTATCAGCAGCACTGGTATCCTTACGATCCCTGGAACTGGTTATATGGTTCCGGGTACTGGTGGTTTACCGGCGATTATGACTGGTATCCCGGCTGGGGACGCTGGGGGTGTGTGGCTCCCGGTCCCTGGTGGATTCATCATCGCTCGGCACCGCCGGAAGTGGTCATGTCAAATACGGTGCCCATTAATTCCAATGGTGAAGTCGAAATCAAGATCGATACGGCTCTGGCGAAAGCCATTCATGGGGATGAAGACCATCGTTATGAAATCACCGCTGAGGTCGTTGATGAATCGCGACGGACGATCGTCGGAAAAGGATCGGTGCTGGTAGCCCGCAAGCCGTTCAAGGTCTTTGCCTGGATGAATCGGGGCTATTACAAAGTAGGCGATACGATGATTGCCAGCTTCAAAGCACAGACGCTCGATCAGAAACCCGTACAGGGGACGGGGAAGATCGTGCTGTACCGCGTTACCTATAACGAACAGGGAGAACCAGACGAAACCGCGGTTCAGGAGTGGGCCGTCAATCCCGGGGAAGACGGGACCGCAACTCAGAAGATGTCAGCAACTCAAGCAGGGCAATATCGGGTCGCTTACACTGTGACCGATCAAAAAGGGAAAGAGATCGAAGGAGGCTGTCTGTTTTCCATTCGCGGAGCAGGATTTGATGGTAAGGAATATCGCTTCAATGATCTGGAAATCATTGTCGAAAAGAAAAACTATCAGCCGGGCGAAAAGGTGCGTCTGTTGATCAATACGAATCAGCCGGGCAGCACCGTTCTGCTGTTCCTCCGGCCGGTGAATGGGATTTATCAGGCGCCGCACGTACTCAAGCTGGCCGGAAAAAGCACGGTCTACGAACTGGATCTGACCCGCAATGATCTGCCCAATCTGTTTGTAGAGGCAGTGACGATTCACCAGGGGCATGTGTATACCGAAGCCCGGGAAATTGCGGTCCCGCCGGAGAAGCGGGTGGTGAACCTGGAAGTAGACCCCTCGGAAACAGAATATAAACCCGGACAGGATGCCACGGTAAAGCTGAAAGTTACCGATGTCGAGGGGAAGCCGGTCGAGGGTTCCCTGGTAGTCAGCGTCTATGACAAGAGTGTGGAATACATCAGTGGTGGTTCCAATGTGGGGGATATCAAAGCATTTTTCTGGAAATGGAAACGCTCGCACCATCCCCTGACATACGACAGTCTGACGCGCGGTTTTCATAATCTGCTCAAGCCGCATGAGATTGGCATGCAGGTACTGGGTACCTTTGGGCATCTGATACGAGAGTCGGAAGATAAGGCCAAAAAGTTCGGGGACATGGAAGGTGCTGCCTGGGGAGTGGGGTCCATGCGACGTTCGAACGTGGCCGGCGCAACTCCCATGGCGGCAGCACCAGAATCAATGATGCTGATGGAGAAACAGTCGGGTGCGGCTGTTGCCTCGGCTGATTCAACTGCTGTGGTTGAGCCCGTTGTGCGTCAGAAATTTGCTGACACCGCCTTCTGGAATGGTGCGATTACCACCGATCAAAATGGTCTGGCCGAAGTTTCCTTCAAAATGCCGGAGAACCTGACAAGCTGGAAGATTCGCAGCTGGTCGATGGGCGCGGGCACCATGGTGGGTGAGGGAGAACAGGAAGTGGTTACCCGAAAAAATCTCATCGTTCGCCTGCAGGCGCCCCGATTCTTCACTGAAACGGACGAAGTAGTATTAAGTGCCAACGTACATAACTATTTGAAGACCTCTAAAGATGTAAAGGTCGTTCTCGAACTCGACGGAGATACTCTGGAACCACTGGATGAACTGACTCAGACCGTTAACATTGACGCCAACGGCGAGAAGCGGGTGGACTGGCGCGTCAAAGCAGCTCGCGCAGGCTTCGCCGTGATTCGTATGAAGGCTCTCACGGATGAAGAATCTGATGCGATGCAGATGACTTTTCCGGTCAAGGTGCATGGAATTTTGAAGACGGAGTCCTTTACCGGAACCATTCGTCCCGAGGATCACTCGGCACAGATCAGCTTCCAGATTCCTGGCCAGCGGAAAACGGAACTCAGTCGACTGGAGTTGCGTTATTCACCCTCACTGGCAGGGGCGATGGTCGATGCTCTGCCATACCTCATCTATAATCCTCACAAAACTACGGACTGTACGCTGTATCGTTTTCTGCCGACCGTGATGACGCAGAACATTCTCAAACGGATGGGACTGAATCTGCAGGAAATCGAACGGAAACGGACGAATCTGAATGCCCAGGAGATCGGTGACGACCAAAAACGAGCAGAACAGTGGAAACGCTATGCTCAGAACCCGGTCTTCAGCCAGGCTGAGGTCGATCGGATTGTCAAGCAGGGCGTAGCGGATCTGACCAGCATGCAGCTTTCGGACGGGGGCTGGGGCTGGTTCTCCGGCTGGCAGGAACGCTCTTCTCCCTTCTTTACCGCGCGGGTAGTACAGGGGCTGGCACTCGCGAAGCAGAACGATATTGCATTGGTGCCTGGTACTCTGGAACGCGGAATTGAATGGTTGAAAGCCTATCAGCAGCGCGAGCTGCAGAAACTGCTCAATGCCCCCTCCAAAACGAAACCCTACAAACAGTATGCTTCCAACCTGGATGCCTATGTGTTGATGGTGCTGGTGGATCAGGGGATTGCTAACGAGCAGATGTACGATTTTCTCTATCGGGATCGAACGAAATTATCTGTCTATGCACTGGGCATGCTGGGGCTGGCGTCTCACAAACTGGAGCGTCAGGATCGAGTGGCGATGCTGATGGATAACATGGACCAGTATCTGGTTCAGGATCAGGAGAACCAGACGGCTTACCTGAATCTGCCGGAAAGCAACTGGTGGTGGTACTGGTATGGTAATGAAGTGGAAGCGAACGCTTATTACCTGAAGCTGCTCTCCAAAGTCGATCCGCAGAATCCCAAAGCGGCGCAGTTGGTCAAGTACCTGCTCAATAACCGCAAACACGCGACCTATTGGAGTTCCGTCTCGGATACTGCGATCGCAGTAGAAGCATTGGCCGAATACTGGTCTGCCAGTGGCGAGGATCAACCTGATTTGACACTCGAAGTCTACCTGGATGGCGAGAAGCAGAAAGAGGTGAAAATCACCGCCGACGATCTGTTTACGTTCGACAATAAATTCGTACTGGAAGGCGAAGCATTGACCTCGGGGGCCCATCGTCTGGAAATCCGTAAGCAGGGGCAAGGTCCGTTGTATTACAATGCTTACGTGACCTATTTCACGAAAGAGAAATTTATTACTGCGGCTGGCCTGGAAATCAAAGTACAGCGCAAATACTACCAGTTGATTCCCGAAGATGCAGAGATTAAGACTGCGGGATCCCAGGGGCAAGTGGTCGGTCAACGAGTCGAAAAGTACCGACGCAAGGAGATTACCTATGAGAGAGCTCTTAAGAGTGGCGACCTGGTCGAGGTCGAATTGATCTTCGAAAGTAAAAATGATTACGAGTATCTCGTCTTCGAGGATTTCCGGGCAGCTGGTCTGGAGGCAGTGGAACTGCGGAGCGGTTATTCGAATACCGGTCTGGGCGCGTACCAGGAATTTCGAGATGATCGTGTGGTGTTCTACATCAGACAATTAGCCCGTGGCACAAGCAGTCTGAGATATCGTTTACGAGCCGAAATCCCAGGTAAGTTCAGCGGTTTGCCGGCAACAGGAGAAGGTATGTATGCACCGGAGCTGAAAGCAAATTCCGACGAGATGAAGCTGCAGATCACTGACTGACGCTGGCGATCAGATCGGTACCCAGAACGTTCCATTCCATCTGCTGAGCCGATTCTGTTCTGCATCGAACAGGTATAGAGTCCGTTTGGGGAATATTTGCTGCAACCGAGCGGGGGGATAGAGATCGGGCAGGTACCGTCCGGTCAGCATCTCCTGCTGGTCCAGATCTGGTGGGTTGATGACATAGTCGATATGCCGATCGTGAGGATCGTGAGCGATGAGCAGCAGGGCAGGGTGGTTGATCTGGGGATGATGCTCCAGCATCTGCTGGAACTGATAATGTTTGATCCGGGAAAAGGCGACATTGTTCACGACTGTTTCCAGCTTGGAGACACCCCAGAGTGGCGGCAGGATTGTGAGGTTCGTCAGCAGAGCGGCCAGAATCATGGTCAGCCAGAGTACACTCATGAGTGGTCGGTCGATCTGCTGCCAGAGACGGAACAGCGTCTGTGTGGCGCGGGCAAAGATCAGCGCCCAGAGGGGACCGGTCTCAAAGACGTAGTGCCAGTGCATGATCCCATCATACCAGTAAGGAATATGGACGACGTGCAGCGAGATGATGGAGGCAAACACAAGCCACCAGCGGGACCAGCGTTTCCATTCGGTCAGGAGAAAGATCAGTCCCGCCAGTCCCAGAGGAATAATCCCCAGCGTCCATTGCAGGCTGGCCAGGAATCGGTTTTGCACATTCTGGACTGCCAGAGCCGGTGTCAGGTTTTCGGCCCACTTGTCATAATTCTCCAGTACCTTGGGACCGAGCTTCTGCTCTCCCCGTATCACATTATTAAACCCATACACATGCCGTGGAGTATAAAGATCGGTATAGAGTTGATAAGGCATCTTCCAGCCACTGCCGGTAATGGACTGGTTGTATAGAAACAGGCCGAACAGGCCAGCAGCCAGGGGAATCGCCAGCCCTGCTACCGGCAACCAGACCTGCCGCGCTGTGGTAGCTGACTCTGATTTCTTCAGACGCAGCGATAACCAGCGGACGATTTGCACTGCCAGCCAGATCCCGAACGGCAGAGCAAAGCCGGCTGCCGTCATGGGACGACAGAGCATCGCAAAGGTGAGACCGATTCCCGCTACAAACGCATCGCGAAAAGAATGTGTCCGTTGCATTCGCAGGAATGCCCAGAGAAAGAGTGACAGCCCGACCAGAGTGGGATGATGGGCCAGCAGCAGATTACTGAAAATAGCCATCCCGGGTGATAACGCGATGATCAGTCCGGCCAGTAATCCCACTCCGTTTCCTCCCAGTTCCCGTCCGGACCAGAAGAAAAAAAACGTGGTAATGGCACCCGCCAGCCAGTATCCCCAGTAGGGATGTCCCCAGGCGAGGAAGGGGGCCAGCCAGAGACCGGTACCCGGAAAATAGCGACTGGCCATTTTGCCTTCGTTGAGGACATGGACCTGGTTGAACAGTTCCGGGGCGTCGGGATGACTGGGGAATGAGGTCCTGCCATCCAGGAAGGTTTCCGCCTGAAAGAGATAGCTGTGTTCATCGTGATAGGCCGGAGGGAGATCACCGAGCGTGAGCTGGCGTTCGGAATCAACGATGTGACTTGCAGTCCAGAAGCTGATGCCAAACGAGCTCAATGCCAGCAGCAGACTGATTGAAATGGCAAAGATGTCCCATTGACCCGCTGTCTGTTTCTGACGAACCCATTGTTGAGACAGTCGGGGATGCAGCACCTGCGCGAAGAAACGGGAATGATAGGGGAGAGGCAGCCACCAGCAGAGTGGACTGAACAGGAGCAGAATGAAATAAGGTGTGGTGTCGACGTTCACATGCAGAAAGAAACGGGACAGCCAGGGGAGCTGCAGATTTTCAGAATTGACGCGGCTCCATTCATAAGGAATCAGAAACCACAACAATCCCACCACAAACAGTAGATGGATCCAGGGGATCCAGCGCGAAGAAGAGGGGGATGCTGGATCTGAAGCGGGAGCAGGCTCAAGGGAAGAAAAGTTTTTCGAGTTCATAGAACGGTGTGATTTCTGCCTGATGAGAACCTGCTGCGAATTCAATTCGGAATGATGAGTTTCAACTCCTTTCAGAGAGTATAGCTTCGGTAATCAGGAAAAGGAAAGGCGTGATCTCCGAGAGGATCACGCCTTTTTCAGGGAACAGAGACAGAAATCAGTTTTTCTTTTTTGCCGCTTTCTTTTTTTCGATTTGAGCCAGGATTTCTCCCAGGATCGATTTTTGTGAGGTGGTCAAAACTTCTGCACACTCGGCATCTTTTTTGGCATTCAGTTCAGCCAGCTGTTTTTTAAGACTGTCGATTTGTGATTTGTAGTCAGTCTGAATTTTATAGATCTTCTCGCGTTGGGTGTCCGAGAGATTCAGTTTGCCGTAGTGATTCGGGAGTCGAACCTTGCGCTTGGCTGGAGCGGCCTTGGTTTCTTTCGCGCTCGCCTTAGCAGGAGTATCTTCCTTTTTTTGGGCAGGTACGCGATCAATCGTACAGATGGCGAGTACGATCACAGTGGACAAAATGACCAATGACTTCAGAGCACGCTGGTGATACATGATTTCTCCCTATTTAACTACGGTTGAAACTAAGTGACAGGCCCACACTGGGTCGCATGTATATTATTGTGTACATGCGAGATCTTGTAGTTCAACCGTAATCAGGCAGGTAAATCAGAAAATATGGAAATCAGTTCAGTTGCTCGCGAATGCGATAGAGTTCTTCCAGAGCCGCCAGGGGAGTCATTTCGTCCACATTCAAGTCGCGGATTTCGTCCAGCACGGGATGGGGCGTGTTACCAAACAGCGAGAGTTGCTGATGCGTGGACTGTTTCTGTTTACGGGGAGGAATTGTGGTTTGGCCACTATCGTCGACGTGGTCTTTTTCCAGAGTCGTCAGAATCTGATTGGCACGTTGAATGACCAGGTCAGGAATGCCGGCCAGTCGGGCCACATGGATGCCGTAGCTCTTGTTGGCTGAGCCCTCGACAATTTTGTGCAGGAAGACGATTTCACCATCCTGCTCGTGAACAGCGACATTCCAGTTGCTGGCCTGTTTCAGTGACTGTGTCAGTTCAGTGAGCTCATGGTAATGTGTGGCAAACAGTGTTCGCGCTTTGATCTGGTCGTGGAGAAACTCGGTCATCGACCAGGCCAGAGAGATCCCATCATAGGTACTCGTACCCCGTCCAATTTCATCCAGAATGACCAGACTCCGGTCCGAAGCAGAATTCAGAATGCGAGCGGCCTCCGTCATTTCGACCATGAAAGTACTCTGGCCCTTACTGAGCTCGTCGCTGGCACCAACGCGGGCAAAGATCCGGTCTGCGATGCCGATGCGTGCTTCGCTGGCAGGGATGAAGGAACCGATCTGGGCCATTAGAGTCAGCAACGCTGCCTGGCGGATATAGGTACTCTTACCCGCCATGTTGGGGCCTGTGATGATTTGCACGCGGCCATAGGGCTCACCCAGCAGCACATCATTAGGCACGAATTCTCCCGAGGGCTGCAGCCGGTCCAGGACAGGGTGCCGACTCTCACGGATGTCGAGCACCGGATCGGTCGTCATTTCAGGTCGCGTGTATCCGGCATGTGTTGCCAGATAAGCCAGCCCGAACAGAACGTCGATTTGAGCCAGAACTTCTGCCGTCCGCTGGGTCCGCGTGGCTTCCTTTGCGACTCGGTCCCGTAGCGAATCGAACATGGTCTGTTCCAGCTCTATCGCACGTTCTTCCGCCTTGAGGACTTTTTCTTCGTATTCCTTCAATTCAGGCGTGATGTACCGTTCCTGGTTTTTCAGTGTCTGTTTACGGATATAGTGTTCGGGAACTTTCGCGGCATGAGCGGCTGAGACTTCGAGGTAATAGCCGAAAACCTTATTGTAACCAACTTTCAGATTGGAGATGCCCACCCGTTCGGCTTCGTCATTACGGTAACTGGCAATCCATTCCTTCCCCCCTTTGGAGAGCGAACGCAGCTCATCCAACTCATCACTGAACCCCGGTCGGATGACGCCTCCCTCATTCAGCGTCAGGGGCGGATCTTCGATGAGCATCGTTTCAATATCGTTTCGCACCTCGGCACAAAGGTCGATGCCTGTTTCCAGAGACTGCAGCAGTTCCGCTTTGCGTCCGGATAGTTTCGCCTTGAGCTTGGGCAGCAGGGCCAGCGTTTGCGCCAGGAAGCTGAGGTCTCGGGCACTGGCTCTGCCCGTAGCGATGCGGGCTGTCAGACGCTGTAGATCGTAGGTTTTTGAGAGCTGTTCCCGTACGTCATTGCAGAGTACGGGATCCTGTGAGATCTCTTCGACTGAGTCGAGTCGTTTCTGGATTTCGGGCAGGCTGGTCAGCGGATTCGCAATCCAGTCGTTGAGCAGCCGGGCTCCCATGGAAGTGACGGTCTCATCGAGCACCGAGATCAGACTGCCTTCCCGCTTTCCTTCCCGGATTGTCCGTGTCAGCTCCAGACTACGGCGGGTGGCCTCGTCAATCAACAGGCGATCGCCCCGTTCGTATGGTTCGATCTGGTTAATGTGAGGAATCGCACTTCGCTGGGTTTCCTGAACATATTCCAGCAGCGCACCCGCGGCGGTGATGGCGGGGGTGCCTTGTTCCAGATTGAAACCTTCCAGGGTTTTGGTACCGAAATGTTCGAGCAGACGTTTTTCGCATTCATCTTCTGCAAACGACCAGGAAGGGCGCTCCGTGAGCATGGTTTCCAGATGACCGATGGCATTCTGCAAAGCCGTGTTGCCTTCCGCGAAAATACACTCGGCGGGATGAATCCGGGCCAGTTCGTCGACCAGATGTTCGGCAGTCGTGTTGGACGTCAGGAACCGGCCGGTGGAAAGTTCCAGCCAGGCCAAACCGATGTCGCTTTTACCAAAGTAGATGCTGGCCAGGAAGTTGTTCTCATGCGGGTCGAGCAGTGCATCGTCGGTCAGAGTCCCGGGAGTGACTACGCGGGTTACCTCGCGTTTGACCATCCCTTTGGCTTTTTTGGGATCTTCTACCTGATCGCAGATGGATGCTCGGTAACCGGCATGGATCAGCTTGTAGAGATAACTGTCGAGCGAATGGTGGGGGAACCCGGCCATCGGAATCGGATTACTCGATGACTTATCGCGACTCGTGAGCGTGATCCCCAGAATGCGGGCTGCGATCTCGGCATCTTCATGGAACAGTTCGTAGAAGTCGCCCATCCGAAACAACAACAGTGTTCCCGGATTCTGGCGCTTGACTTCCAGATACCGTTCCATCATCGGGGTCAGCTTCTTGCCTGTTTTTGCCATACGTCCTGATTTTCTCTTCCAGTGAGCTACTTCGGTTTGGAACTACTTTTTCGGTCGCTTTTCCGGAAACAGTGTGCTGACGCTGGTCCGGTCATGGATGGACCTGATCGCAGCAGCAAAGGAATGGGCAACCGAGATGACTTCAATATTATCCGGCAGAGGATCGATCTGTGCCTCAATGGTATTGGTCATGAACATCTTTTTCAAAGGACTCTGCCCGATTCGTTCGGCGGCCCCTTTGGATAATACGCCATGTGTGACTGCCGCGTAGATGTCTTTGGCACCTTTCTTTTTCAGCAGTTCCGCCATACTGATCAGGGTGCGTCCCGTGATGGTGAAATCGTCGACGAGGATCACGTTTTTGCCCTCAACTTCACCGATGACTTCCAGCACTTCGACCGTTTCCGTGTGATCTTTCCTCATCTTATTTCCAATGACGACCGGCGCACCCAGCAGCTTGGCGAAATCGGACGCTTCCTTGGCAAAGCCGACGTCGGGGCTGCAGACGACCAGATCTTCAATTTTGAGTCTGCGGATATGTTCGCTGATGACGTGCCGCCCGTAAAGATGATCAACGGGCACGGAGAAAAAGCCCTGAATCTGGGGACTGTGCAAATCCATAGTCAGCACGCGGTCGGCTCCCGCAACTTCGATCGCATCCGCACAAACGCGAGCCCGGATGGAAACGCGGGGCTCGTCTTTCTTGTCTCCCTTGGCATAGCTGAAGAAGGGGATGACCGCGGTGACCTGCTGGGCACTGGCCCGTTTGAGGGCATCGATCCAGAACAGAAGTTCCACAAAGTTGTCGTTCACCGGTGAGTGGACCCCCTGGATGATATATACATCGCGTCCGCGGACGTTTTCCAGGATACGGACGAAAATATTCCCTTCACTGAACTGGTGCGCCTCACAAGGGGTCAGGCGGATGCCTAACTCATCAGCAATCGCTTGTGCGAGAGCCGGATTGCCTGAACCGGCCATGATGGTCAGGTCGCCCTGGGGAGGTTGAAAAGACTGGACGCGGGGCCCTCGGGATAATGGATTGGGAGATTGTGACATTAAATAACAGATCAATCAAACGGGGCAATTGCTTGCCGAAAACATGACTATTGGTCCAGCGAACCTGAATCGACAGGCCAGTGACGCCAACGAGCGGGCGGATCACTTCAGGTTACCTGTGATTCCAGGTCTGAAAAGACACTATTCCTGGGAATTCTGGATTATTTGGCTTCGCTCCATTTATGAAGAAAACCAGACTCCATAATATCGATGCTGAATGGCAACACAAGCGAACGCGCGCCATTATCCTCAAGGATGCTTCCAAGAGGAAGAGTCTCGTCGGTATTATTGACACCACTCTGGTTACTCAGGGCGAAGCCCATATTTTTCGCCCGCAAATGATGTTGAGATATCTAAAATGACAGAAAGAATTTACAACTTTTCTGCGGGACCAGCAGCGCTCCCATTACCCGTTCTCGAGCAGGCTCAGAAAGATCTGATTTCACTGGGCGATACCGGCATCGGGATTCTGGAGCACTCACACCGCAGCAAAGCGTTCCTGGCTGTGTACGAAGCTGCTGAAGCCCTCTGCCGTGAAGTCGCTGCAGTACCTGATAATTATAAAGTTCTGTTTCTGCAGGGGGGAGCCTCGACCCAGTTCTTCATGGTTCCGATGAACCTGCTCTCCAAAGATCAGACTGCCGACTATCTCGTCACCGGTTCCTGGTCGAAAAAAGCAGTCAAAGAAGCCAAACTGTTCGGCAACGTCAACATTGCCTGCAGCAGTGAAGATCAGAACTTCTCTTATATCCCGGAAGAAGTCGCTTTCAGCGATAACCCGGCTTACGTGCATTTCACTTCGAATAACACGATCTACGGGACCGAGTTTGCCAGCGAGCCTGCCGCTCCCGGCGATGCACCGCTGGTCTGCGACGCCAGCAGTGATATCTTCTCGCGCCCGATCGACATCTCGAAATACGGGATCGTCTACGCCGGTGCTCAGAAGAACCTGGGCCCCAGCGGTGTGACCCTGGTTATCATCCGTGACAATCTGATCGAGCAGGGACCGAGCGACATTCCGACCATGTTACAGTATCGCACACACTCCGAAGCGGGTTCCATGTTCAATACACCGCCGACCTTCGGGATTTATATCCTGGCACAGGTCCTGCAGTGGCTGAAGGACCAGGGCGGACTGGAAGCGATGCAGCAGAAAAACCAGGCGAAAGCGGGTAAACTGTATGATTACCTGGAACAGAGCAAGCTGTTTAACGCGACTGCTGCGAAGAAAGACCGTTCGCTGATGAACGTGACGTTCGTCACCGGAGACGCCGATCTGGATGCGAAGTTCATCGCCCAGGCGACTGCCGCCGGACTGGACGGTCTGAAAGGACACCGCAGTGTCGGGGGCATGCGTGCCAGTATCTATAACGCCTTCCCTGAAGCGGGTGTGGATAAGTTAATCGAGATGATGAGTCAGTTCGAACAGGAACACGCCTCTTGAATCAACCCCAAGTCGATAAAGCACATGCGGATATAGGGCTGGTCTGTGCTCTGCCGATGGAGATCCAGCCGTTTCTGGATCGGTGTGAGCACGTCAAAAAGTACACCGGCGGTTCGTATGTGTTTCGGGGCGGTTTTCTGGATCGAATCAAAGTCGCAGTGGTGCAGACGGGAGTGGGGTTTGCCCGCGCCCGTGCTGCCACCCAGGCATTGATCGACGCGCACTCGCCTCCCTGGGTGCTCTCGGTAGGATTCTCGGGAGCATTGCAACCCGGGATGAAAGTGGGTGATATTGTTGTTGCGACTTCCGTCTGTGATCTGCACGGACAGGAACTGAAGAACGACGTGCATTTCCCGGAAGATCCGGAACACGGGCTCTATGTCGGACGGATTCTCAATGCCGACGAAATCGTGAGGACGGTTGAGGAAAAACAGAAACTGGCCGCGCAGTTTGAAGCATTGGCAGTCGATCTGGAGAGCCTCGCGGTCGCGCAGGTCTGTCAGGCGGAGAAGCGGGGGTTCATGGCCATCCGGGCCATCAGCGATGACTGCTCAGTCGATTTGCCCCAGGAAGTGCTCTCCATTTTAGGGGAGACCGGTGCCGTCCGTGCCGGAGCCGCCCTGGGGGCGGTGTTCAAGCGGCCGGAAAGCATCAAGGAAATGTGGAAGATGCGCGGCGATGCCTCCCGGGCTGCCAACCGACTGGCCAGTTTTCTGGACGGCGTGGTCGTTCAGCTCTACGAAGCCCGACACTAGAAATCGCCGATATCGTCGCCTTTGTCAGGTGTGCTCAGTGCTTTGAGAACTGTGGGATCAATGTCTTCGGAGATAAACTGAACTCGTCCATCGCAGAAGAGTACGTGATTCCCACCAGGGAACAATGTTTTATTACCTGGTCCAATGATTTCAGTTGGATTTGCAAGATTGGTCGGATTGCCCCATGGCTGATAGGGAGCTCCCCGTTCCACAGCAGCGATCGTATTGGACACGCCATCAGTGATCTCTCTGAGGCGGAAGCCCTGATTGTTTTTCAATAACTTTTCATTTCCCACATAATGTGATAAAGCATAGCCTTCCGGAGAAGATTTTTCTTCGATCCAGTCAGCCTGGTATTGAGGAACCTGTTGCTGAAATACCCGCTGATTGTCAGGGGCGTTCCAGGGGAGTTCGAAATCAATCTGTTGGTATAGTCTCCGCTGATCCAGATAGGGCAGAATTAAGGACTGCCAGCTGTGCCGGGGGGCATCGTCTTCAGCGATGATTGCCCCTGGAGGGAATGTTTGATGAGCGTCATGGTACTGCAGGAGTGCAGCACCGATCTGTTTCAGATTATACTTTGATCGTGAACGGCGTGCTTCCCCCCTGGTCTGCTCAATGTGAATGACATTGAAACTGATCAGAATAAAGAACACCAGGCAGGGAAGACCGATCAGGATCGCGATGATCGGGAGCAGGGGAAGCCGTTTTCTGCTGGATGGTAGACTGGCGAAATGAATTTGCTGAATTATTTCAGCTTGCAGTTCCCGTAAGAAACCGGGGTTCCCACCTGCCGGGATGAAATAACCGGTCTCTCCCTCTCGTATCAGATCCGCCGTACTAAGCCTGCCTGTGGCATACCATTCGCGCAGTTCCTGTTTACTGTAGGGACCGGTGATTTCCTCGTCTCGTTTCAGGTACCAGTCAGCCATATAGATCAATCTTTTTGAGTTTTAAAACTCTCCCACACGCTCCCCTCCATCAGGAGTACTGAGTGCTTCCAGAAGTGCAGGATCTATGTTTTCAGAAACAAACCGCACACTGCCATCCCCCAGCAACACATGACCACCTCCCCGGTAAGGCGTTTTGTGGCCCGAGCCGATGTAGTCGACGGGATCACCAAAATTGGTGGGATCTCCCCAGGCTTTAAAATGATCCGCTGCTTCGAAGGCCACGATTGTATTCGAGGTACCATCGGTAATATCGCGAAACCGCAGCCAACTGTTTGTTCCCATTACTTTTTTGTTTGCGACATAATGCGACAGTCCAAATCCCTCGGGAGTGGTTGTTTCTTCAATCGTGGGATTCAGGTACTGGGGAATTTCCTGTTTAAACAGGCCCTGGTTCTGCTGGGCCGTCCAGGTCTCCCGAAAATCGATCCGGTTATAGAGTGGCGCCTGATCCATGAAGGGCAGGATAAAAGTCTGCCAGCTGTGATATGGTGTGCCATCTGTTTTGGTAGTACCGCCGGGAGGAAAGACACGATGTGCGTCATGGTAATTGTGCAAGGCCAGTCCAATTTGCTTCAGGTTATTTTTGGACTGCGATCGGCGGGCTGCTTCACGAGCCTGTTGTACTGCAGGCAGGAGCAGCGCCATCAGTAACATCACGAACAGGACTCCACCCCCGCCCAGGACGACGAGGACGACGATTAAAATCGTATTATTTTTTTTCGGTGCTGTCTGGCTGGATGAGGAGACGGATTCAAAATCATCCTCTTCCGGGAGCAGACCGGGGATCTGGCTGGCTTCAATAAAAGAGCCGTCTTCTCCTTTGCGGACCAGGTCAGTCGCCTGAATTTTTCCCTGCGCGGCCAGTTCTTTGACGCGTTCCTGTGTCAGAGGGCCGGCAATTTCATTACCGCGTTTGACATACCAGTTAGTCATGCTGCTGAGCTCCTTTTGAAATTGATATCAGTCTCCGTTCAGCATACCGGGCGGTGAGAGAGGGGTACAGAGCAATAGTAGAAAGTTTGTATATTTGTACGGTGAAGTAAAAGAAATGCAATCTGACTGCTGACACATCTGATAGATGTATTATTTTAAGGGCGCCGGTTAAAAATCACCGGTTGAATCATTGCTGTCCGGGGTACTCAGTGCTTTGAGAATGGCAGGATCGATGTCTCTGGAGAGGAATCGTACCGCGCCGCTCGACATCAGGGCCTGAGTTCCATCGGGGAAAGCAGAAATCTGATCCGGGCCGATGATCTGTTGCGGGTCTGCCAGTGATGCCGGATCTCCCCAGGTATGAAAATTGTTACCTCGTTCTACGGCCAGGATCGTATAGTCTCTCCCATCTGAGATACTTTCAAACGGCATGCTCTGATTTTTCTTCAGCAGCAGACTGTTCCCCACATAGTGAGACAGGGCCGTGCCATCGGGGGCGACTTTCTCTTGAATCGCGGGGTTGAGGTATTCGGGCACCTGCTGCTGAAACACTTTATAATTTTGAGGATCATTCCAGGGCCGGTCAAAATTGATCTGGTCATAGAGTTCATACTGGTCAATGTGGGGCAGGATTGAAGTCTGCCAGCCGTGATAGGGAGTGCCAGATTCCGTTTCTGTTCTACCCGGTGGTAGTACTCCAAAGGTCGAATGATAATTGTGCACAGCCAATGCGATTCGATTCAGATGCTGTTTTGATTGGGACTGATTCGTGGCCAGTCGGATACGTTCCAGGGGAGAGGTTGGAACTTCCGGCTGAGTCCGGGTCGAAACGACGTTGCTCGGACAAGCTGCCGGGTTAATTGTAGTTTGTCGGTACTTGCCTTGCAGGATGTCCTGGAAGAGGAACCACAGCAGAAGCCCGGAAAACAGACACCCTGCCAGGATGACGATCAGGGTTGCGGCAGAAGGCGTAAACTCAGTCGACTTCAATGGATCAACTGGTAACTGTTCGGAGGGAGAATTCATGATTGGCTACTCCTCGTTTTTGTCTTGCATCGAAATGGTCGTCGGTTGTTTTGAACTGATCAGTCGGGGACAGGTGAGTTCCCCTGGCTGGTCTCTGCCATAGGTTGCTTTTAAGGAAAAGCGGCTTCGTAAACTTCTACTGGTTCTCCTCCAGCGGGAGTACTCATCGCTTTGAGTACCGCAGGATCGGTACTGTCAGAAATGAATCGCCCGGCTCCGTCCGCTAAGATCACGTTTCGACCGTTGGAAAAAGGAGGCTTGTTACCGGGTCCCATGATTTGATAAGGGATAACGGCATTGGCCGGGGCGCCCCAGGGATCAAAGTTCTCTCCCGCTTCGAGTATCATAATCGTTGATGAAAGTCCGTCTGTGATCGCACCCATGTCCAGCCCCTGATCTCGATTGAACAGATTCGCATTCCCCACATAGTGCGACAACCCGTAGCCCTCTGGGGAAACGACCTCTGAGATGGCCGGATTCAAATACAGCGATAACTTCTGCTGGAAGATGTCATGATTCACAGGAGCTGACCAGGAGTGGTCAAAGTCGATCTGCTGATACAGGGCCGTTTCTCCGATATAAGGCAGAATCGCTGTCAGCCAGCCATGGCGGGGTGACTTTTCCGTCGGCCTGGCATTGACCGGAAGTCGATAACCATTTGCTGTGGAAGCATAATTGATCACTCCCAGGCCAATCAGCCTCAGCTGATTTAACGAACTGAGTCGACGGGCATAATCTCGACTCTGTTGCATTTCATGAGTCACGACATTCAGAATAAAAATAAAGAGGAAAAAACAGCCTGCCAGGGCAACAAGTTTGAAGATCAAACTCGAGGAACCACGTCTCTGCCGGGGCTCAGGAAGTGGAAGTGATTCAAGGGGGATTTCTGAATCTTCGGTATCGATGTCTGTATTGAAATTCAATTCCGGAATCTGACTGGCAGGAACAAAATCATTCGACAGACCTTCCCGCACCAGGTCCGTTTCCTGGATCTTTCCCTCAGCCGCGAATTCAATCATTTCCAGCAGGGTGAGGGGGCCGGTTGTCTTGTTTCCCGACTTGAAATACCAGTTGGACATCGGAGGAGGTCCTGCAAATGAGGGGAATGGAATTTATTGAACTGTTAAGTATACACGCGTCTCTGTCTGGAATACAGGGTCAAACAAGGATAGTCTGTTAGGAAATGCCTGATCCACACTCAAAATGAATGAGGTTGGCTGCAGGAACTGTTAACATGAGTGTTCTCGTTGAATGATCTTCAGATGACACCAAGTGAGGAGAGAACTGAGTGGCTGCTGAACCTGCCATGCGTCCCTGGATTTTATCCGAAACCAACTACGCGCATGTAAAAGAATATTCGTATGAAGTGGCGGTTCTGCCGATGGGGGCCACCGAACCACATAATCTGCATCTACCCTACGGGACTGATACTTTCGAAGCGGAAGCCATCGGCTCCCGTGTCTGCGAGGCAGCTTTTCAGCGCGGGGCAAAGGTCGTGATGTTGCCTCCCATTCCCTACGGCACCGAGACCAATCAGAGTGCTTTTCCACTGTCGATGAATGTGAATCCATCGACGCTGGGGCAAATCATTTCGGATCTGGTCGATTCCCTGGCAAATCATGGCGTGCATAAACTGCTGATTTTAAACAGCCATGGCGGAAACGATTTCAAACCGCTGCTGAGGGAGTTGCACGGTTCCACTCCGGTGCAGATCTTTCTGGCCGACTGGTTCCGGGGGACGACCGCGGACGTGAAACCTCAGATCTTCGAGAATCCCGATGATCATGCGGGCGAAATGGAAACGTCACTGGCACTGGCTTACTTCCCCCATCTGGTCGCTCGGGATCTGCAAACTGGTGCTCTACTCGCCGATGACGGGGCCACAAATCCGACCCGCTTTACCGCCGTCAATTCGGGCTGGGTCAGCATTACACGTCCCTGGCATCTGTTGACGACCAATACCGGATCCGGAAATCCCCATCAGGCGTCGGCAGAAAAAGGGGAAAAACTGATGCAGATTCTGGTCGAGCGTCTGTCCCAGTTTCTGGTGGAACTCTCCGAGGCAGAACTGGATGATCAATTTCCTTTCTAGGCTCAGATTATTCACAGGATTGTCTGAACGACTGGTCTGGGCATTCTACCTGCTGCTCATTCTGCAGTGGAACAGTCACCTGCCGATCCGGGCTGATGAGCCTGCAGGGGAGATCCTCCTGCAGGATGTCACCGCGGCCGTGCAACTGGCTTTTCAGCATCGTTCGCCTTTGACCGTCAAGCGGCACCTGCATCTGATGATGGGATCGGGAGTCGGCTGGCTCGATTATGACAATGACGGTTTTCCCGACCTGTTCTGTGGTCAGGGAGAAGAATGGGAGTCTGCGCTACGCAAGAAACAGGATACGGATCTGGAATGGTCCAACCGTCTGTTTCGCAATGCAGCAGGCACTCAATTTCAGGATGTGACACAGGTTTCCGGCCTGACGGGCTTTGGTTATGCGATGGGCATCGCTGTCGGTGACTATGATCACGATGGATTTGATGATCTGTACGTCAGCGTCTTTGGTCGCAACCAGCTGTATGCCAACAACGGTGACGGGACATTTACCGACATTTCGCAATCGGCGCACGTCGATCATCCGGGGTATGGTGCCAGCTGTACCTGGTCCGATCTGGATGGTGATGGCCTGCTGGATTTGTATATCGCCAACTACCTGGAGATCGATCGGGAGCATTATCCCATCTGCAGCCGTCGGGTAGATGGCGCACGATTTTATTTTGTCTGTCATCCCCGGTACGTGCCCGGTGAATATGATGTGATTTATCGAAATCTGGGAAATGGAAAATTTCTGGACGTTTCAAAGCAGGCAGGCCTGCATGCGGAAACTCCGCGGCAGGGACTGGGAGTCTTTGCCGCTGATTATGATCTGGATGGAGATCAGGATATTTATGTGGCCAATGATTCGGTGGCGAACCAGCTCTGGATTAATGATGGACGCGGACACTTCACCGACCAGGCCCTGATTGCAGGTCTGGCATTCAATCGGGCGGGCGACCGGGAAGCGGGAATGGGACTGGCCGGTGCCGATTATAACGGGGATGACAAACTGGATCTGTTCGTGACCAATTACTTTGGCGAAACGAATACGCTCTACCGCAACGAAGGCGAGCTCTTTTTTCTGGACGTGACTGACGAGACCGGGCTGGCTGCGCCGAGTCGTGTCCGGCTGGGGTTTGGAACATCGTTTGTGGATTTGAACAACGACGGCTGGGAAGACCTGTTTGTCGCCAACGGACATGTGCACGACCGGCTGGCGCAACTGGGGAAACGCGAGCCTTTCGAGCAGGAACCGCAACTGTTTAAGAATGAATCCGGATCCCGCTTCCGTGAGATTTCTGAGTCTGCAGGCGCTTTCTTTCAGACCAAACAAGTGGGGCGGGGGAGCGCAGTTGCTGATTTTAACCGGGACGGTCTGGCTGATCTGGCCGTCTCTCATCTGAATCAGCCACTGGTACTGCTGCAGAATCAAAGCCGCTCCGCCGGTCATAGTCTCTCCTTACAACTGGTGGGGCGAGAATCGAATCGGAGTGGGATTGGGGCGACTGTGGAAGTCAATGTCGGGAAACGAAAACTGATGCGGCTCAGGAAGGGGAGCAGCAGTTATCTATCCGCCGATGAGGGCCGGATTCTGACCGGACTGGGGGGGCATAGTGCTGCTGTGTCGGCGAAAGTTACCTGGCAAGGCGGGAAATCGGAGATCTGGACTGGATTACAGCCGGGCAGGCATTATACATTGATAGAAGGTAACAGCGACTCACAGCCATCCACTCAAAGCCACTCTGAATGATGAATACTCCGTCTGAACCGGATCAGCCTTTCGGCTCTTTTCATCCGGCCCCCAAAAAATTCTGGTCGAGCGGGACGATCGTGGCTGTATTCGGGTGTGGTGCTCTGGGCTTGTTTTTATGGTGGGGACGTGGTGAATCCATTTCTCCTACCGACTCTTCAGGTTCGCAGACTCCTGTCAAACAGAAACCGGATCAAACCCGGCAGAAGGAACTGATCGCTTATCTGCAGGCACACCCCGACGATGAATTTGCGCATTATCAGTTAGGGGAGCTGATCCGACACCGGGCTCCCTTTCAGGCACTGGAAAACTTCTCGCACGTGACGTCCCGCCATCCTCACTATTTCGATGCGGTGGCCGCCATTGCTGAAATTGCGCAGGAGCAGAATCTCCCCGAGCGGGCAAAACCGGCCCTGCAGATTCTGGTGCGTGAATTTCCGGAGCAGATCGCGTATCAGGAAGCGCTGGCGCGACTCTACCTGCAGGAAGGACGCTATCGCCGCGCCCTCAGATATGCCAGGCGTTGTGTGGAACTGGATCCGGACCAGGCAGACAATCAACTGCTGATGGCTGAGATCCTCAGGAAAGCGGGGCGAACCAGCGAAATGCTGGCGCCGCTCAAGCAGGCACTCTTTCTCGATCCCGATTCCTATCCGGCGCATTTAAGCATGGCTTATGCAGCCCTGTATACCGGAGATTTGACAACTGCGGAACGGGAAGCCCGCTGGTGCCTGGAGCAACAGCCCGATTCGACGACGGCTCTCCGCTACCTGGCTACGATCGACCGGAACCGGGGAAAACTGGAGGCCGCCCTCAAGCATATTGATGAGGCGCTCAAGATCGCCCCCCATGACTTTGACTGTCTGCTGATCAAAGCGGACCTGCTGATTTATCAGCGTAAGGGCGAGGCCGCTTATGCCCTGCTGAAGCCGCTCTATGCGGAGCACCAGACCGATCGTCATTACATTTCGGCCCTGGCCAGGGCTGCTGGTCTGACAGGAAAACGCGAGGAAGCGTTACAACTGCAGAAACAAAATCAGAGGTTGATCAAAGAAGATGATCTCCGCCCTTCTTCACTGCAGAGCGACTCGGTCGAGAAGAAGCAGTCCCAGCAGAACTGAGACTTTCAGCCGGTATTCACCTGAATCCGCCGCGGTTCTGCTTTGGGAGCTTTGGGCAGAAAGATTCGCAGCACGCCGTTTGTCAGTTTGGCCTCGATTTCGCTGTGGACGATCTCTCCACTCAAAATGAACGACCGCAGGTAATTCCCGACCTCGTATTCTTTATGAATAGGCCGTGCCCCTTCCGGGATCTGGGGTTCGACTTTCCCCAGCAGCGTCAGTTTATTGTCCTGGACCTGCAGTTCAAGCGAGCCCACAGACACACCAGGCAGGTCGGCATACAATACCAGCCCCTCATCGGTTTCATAGATATCGATAGGAGGAGTGAAGACAAACTGCTCCGGATGCGATAGCTGGTGATGTGGTTCGTTTTCGTGTGGTTGATTCATCTGAGCCTCCTATTCACCAGAGCTGACCGGGATCTGACGGGGAAGTTCCTCTTCCAGTTTGGGAAGGTGAATCTTCAGAACGCCGTCGTTGAATTCTGCAGAGAGCTGCTCATCCGAGATCCGATCCGGGATGCTGATTGAGCGTTGCCACTCCCCGAAGGTCCGTTCCCGGCGTCGAAACCGTTCTTCGGGAATGTTTTCATTTTCAGCGACCGGCGAATTGCGATGACCTTTGAGTGTCAGCACGCTGTTGGCAATCGTCAGTTCCAGGTCCTCGACTTCCATCCCCGGTAACTCTGCTGTGATCAGAAACTCATGCTCCAGTTCAAATATATTTACAGCCGGATACTGGCGGGGCATGCGAATCCCCTGCACCGAGAATTCGACACCCTGAATCAGGCGGTCGACTTCACGTTCCAGATCGCGTAACGGGTTCCAGGATTGATCCCAGCGAAAAATCGGCATGATATGATCCTCACTCTATTTCCAGACGGATAACTGTACTATGAGAAAGCAAAGGGCATACCATTTACCCATAGACAGGCTGATTTCAGAAATCAGATTGTAAGTCTATATTTCACTTCGTGTTATGTGGTATGGTTCTGTGCGCAGTCTGTGAGAATCTGAGTGAGATGTCATTCTGGCATGAAGAAACGGCGTGAATGACCAGAGCATGCCGTGCCAATTTGACAGTGTGAAACAGGCTCTCGAGAGCCGAAAGTTCACTGGTCCCATTGAATCGGCTGGATCAGTCCCAGCGCCAGCAGGACTCCAAACACGATCCCGATCAGGAATATCAGACGTAACACCCAGATCGCCCGCGCCGGCCCAAACCATTGCGTCAGCCTTTGGCCCTTGCGAGTCTCTGCAAGAAACCATTGTTCCTTGATCAGCCCCCACAGGGAAAAAGCAGCCACAAAGCCGCCGATCAGAACATTTTCTGAGATAGTAAAAGGCATTTACGACGACTCTTGAACCGGATCCATGCGCTGGGATGTATCCGTTTTGGGGAAGAGAATCCAGAACAGGACAGTGGCAAACAACGCGATCGCGGCACTGCTCAGCCAGATCCCCGGCCAGTCGCGCAGCAGGTCAATGGGATGCCCCTCCAGGTTCTTCTGGGTGAAAGCCTGAATGCCTGTCTGCGATTCGATGTTCCAGGCAGTGCGGACCAGTGCTTCTTTCCCCGGGGATGTGAAATAGTCACCAATCGATCCACTGATGAAACCGCCGGCGAACATACCCAGCCCAAACACAAACGTGCCGAAAAAGGTCTGCATACTGCCACGGGCATCCAGCGGGCAGACCTTATCGACATAGATGTAAGCAGCCGCCAGAAAACAACCGAAGCAGAGACCGTGCATCGCCTGCCCCAGGCAGGTCAGCGTCATGGCCAGAGTATACGCGTCACTGAGTGTTGAGGCATAGGCGAAGATCAGGCTGCGTACCAGGTAGGAGAGCAGGCCGACCAGCATCACCACTTTGAAACCATATTTTTTAATGCCGAATCCGAGGCCAGCCATCACAATGACTTCAAAGACCTGCCCGATCGAACTGATCCGCTGTTCCCAGGCGCCTTTCACGTCTCCCATCAGGAGCACATTTTTCAGGAAGGGACTGTTCCACTGAAAGTAGAACTTGTGCACGATCGAGATGATAAAGGCGACCAGGACGAGAACCAGGAAGTGCCGGTATTTCAGCATTTTCAGAACCTTGCCCGGTGCCAGATCTTTCTTATCGCCTTTCACAGGCGGCGTATGCGGCAGCGTTAAACAGTAAGCCGCCATGATCAGACCGGCGACACCCGCCATCGCCAGCACGATGCCTCGGCCCGTATTCAGTTCCTCACCAGAAAGCCCCCGCAGAAAGAGTCCTTCTGCCAGCCAGGCGGGGACGACAAATCCGATCGTGCCCCACAAACGAATCAGGGGAAACTCACGATCGCTGTCTTTCAGGTGCTGAAACGAGAGCGAATTGGTGAGCATCATCGTCGGAACATACAGGATCGAATACAGCACACCCAGGATGACCACGGGCCAGTAACTCTGCTGCAGAAACAGCGCCAGCATGATCACGCCACCGGAAAAATGGCAGAACGCGAGCACGCGCTCGGTTGCATAGTGGCGGTCAACAATCTGGCCGAACACAAAGGGCGCCAGTAACGGACCCACGGCCAGTGCTGCTCCAAACACACCGATCTGAAAGGCTGAGAATCCCAGCGCGTCAATCAGATAGAGTGTGATGATGGGCAGGTAACAGCCCTGCACGAAGTACTGCAGGAACATCATGACAATCAGCCGTTTTTTCAGGGTCGGCTCAGTCTGTTCCAGTGAAAGCGTCTCTGTCTCGGTCATCAGGATGCGGCCCCCGCTTGTGAAATATCGTGAGTGATTACCGTCGGAACGGTCTGGATTATTTTTCAATCACCCAGATATTGCGGAAGCGGACCGGATTCGAATGATTCTGTAAAAACAGCGGGCCGGCTGCGGACTCATCTTTGTTGGTACCACCGGGAGTAGGTTCACCAATTTCGCGATCATCGTGGATGGTAACCCCGTTGTGTTTGACCGTGATCCGGGCCTTGTCAGTCTTGTTACCATCCTTGTCATACTTGGCAGAAGTGAAATCGATGTCGTAGGTCTGCCAGGCCAGGGGAGGGAAGCACATATTGACGCTGGGAGCACCCAGTTTGTAAATCCCGCCACATTCGTTGTCTTTGCCTTCCAGGCCGAATGAATCCAGAATCTGAACTTCATAACGTCCCAGCACATAACAGCCACTGTTGCTGCGTCCCTGTCCCCGTGCCTGAGGCATGAAGGGGAGTCGGAATTCCAGGTGCAGGTGGCCGTCTTTGAATTTCTGTTTGCTGGTGACACCTTCCATCAACAGGCCGTCTTCGGTCACGCGACCATTTTTGAAATTCTTGGCGGTCTTCTCCGGATGCTTCGAGTCGAACAGCACAATCGCGCCTTCCGGGGCTGGTTTGCCCAGGGTTGGGCTTTTACGATGGACTTTATTGAGCACACCGACCTTGGTGCCTTCGGCGTCATAGATCGTTATTTTTCCATCTTCGAGATCACCCCGGCCATCTTCTGACTTGAATTTGATCGCATTACCATCCCTCACGCCTTCGGTAGTAACTTTTTTCTCCTGAGTCCAGCCATCGCCGGGCAGTCCGCCCGGATAGCCGACTGCCTGAAATTTGCCATCACCCAATGCGATCACCTGCACTCCATATTTGAGAGTGTCATCTCCCGTTCCCAGGATGCCCGAGTATTCTCCCTGAATCTGGAAATCAGGGCCGGCCTGTTCCACACTGTTAGCCGCCCATTTCGGGTCCTTGGAATCGGCGTAGTTGATCTGAGTCAGGATCAGGAACAGACAGCAGCCAGAGAGGGCGCGAATCGAAAACTGCTTCATAGTGATACTCCCAGGGTGTTTTTTGAGTCGGTCGATTGATTTTATGGAATGGGACGGGTATTCCCAGATCAATCCGGGAAGTGTTCCATTGTGCGAAGGCGACATCAGAGATGCAAGTTCAGGTCCCTGGATTCTACATGCTGGATGCGTATGAACAGTAAAATTAACTAAAACTTGTGATGGTAGGGTGTTAAAAAATCTTGTAAGATGTAACACTGAGGCGTAATAACTTATATAAGGAAAAGGTGCGGGCCCTTTGATCCGATACCCTGTAGTACAGGGATCGTGGAGGTGTCGTTCAACTCAAGGATTGATTTTGAGCATTGGGAAACTGCGGAAGAGATTATGACATCTGACAGAAATAAAAAAATCGCGGCTGACTGCTGGAGACGGGGAAACGAAGCCCTGTCAAAAGAAAACTGGGACTATTCGATCGAAATGTTCTCCACAGCCGTCAAGCTGGATCCGGGGGCACTGCTATACCGCCAGACCAAACGGGGCGCGGAACGCAAGAAGTACGGCGATAACCAGAGCGGCTCCAAGATGGGCGTTTTAAAACTCGCCGGAATCAAAACCAAAATCAAAAACGCCCGCCGGAAGAAGGACTGGGCTGGCGCCGATCAACTGGCCGAAGAAGGGCTGTCGCTGAATCCCTGGGATTCCGCTCTGAATGCAGAGATGGCAACAGCCTGCCAGAATCTGGGATATGATGATGCCGCTATTTTCGGTCTCAAAGTCGCCATTGAAAATGATAAGACCAATAAGGGCTATTATGCCGAACTGGGGACGCTCCTTGAAGAAAAGGGGGAGTACAAGTCGGCTCGCGAATGCTGGGAAATGGCACTCAAGCTCGATCCGATGGATGGAGACGCCCGCTCCAAGATTACTTCGCTGATGGCAACGGAGACCCGCGTCCGTGGCGGTTACGAAGGAGCAGACAAATCTTCGGGAGTCCGAGTCCAGTCTGCCTACGACGAAGGGCGTGCTACCCGGGAACAAAGACATCAGGCACAGAAAGGCAACGCCCCCGATGGACCAGGACAGTCCGTCGAAGCCGATCTGCAACGCTCGATTCGAAAAGAACCTGAAAACAAGGACCTCTACCTGAAACTGGGAGACTTTTATCGCCGTGAAGGCCGACTTCAGGAAGCCCGGGAGAATTATGAGAAGGCCTTTGAATTTTCCAACAGGGACGCGAATATCGGCGAACAGGTGGAAGACATCGATATCGAGATGTTGAAGGATCAGCTGACGACTGCCAAAGATGAGTTCAACCAGGACCGTGAAAATCCAGAGGCGAAAAAACAGGTGACCCTGCTCAGTAAGGCCCTGATCAAAAAGGAAATCGATGTCTTTACCAGGCGGGTCGAGCGCTATCCCGCCGATATGCGCATCAAATACGAACTGGCTCAGAGGTTTATTCGGCTCAAAAAATGGGCCTCTGCCATTCCACTGCTGCAACAGTCCGTCAAAGATACCCGAATCAGTTCGGACGCGCTCGTCGCTTTGGGAAAATGTTTCTTTGCCGACGGAAAAAAAGAGCTCGCCAAGCGGCAGTTCGAAAAAGCACTTCCCAAACTCTCTGCGGATGAAAAAGAGGACACCTTCAAGGAAGCGCATTATCTGCTGGGCCGTCTGTATGAGGAAGCGAAGCAGAAAGCCCAGGCCGCAGATCATTACAGCGAAATTCTGGCCGTGGATTACGATTATCGGGATACCCGCCAGCGCCTGGAAGACATGGAAGGGCAAGAGTAACTCTCTATCCCTTGCGTATCAGCTTTACTGGCAGTGAGTAAAAATCCTGAAAAAACCTGACTTTTGCGGCTCAAGATGGTTGGAATAACGGCTGACAGGTTGTTAAACTCCTGAATCTGCCTGAGAAACCCTGTGGCGACCGTCTTGAATGGCGTAAGCTGGTTTGAATTATAAATAGTTACTCAGAAAAAACTTAAGTCGAAAAATGCCAAACACGAAAAGTGCCAAAAGAGCGTTGCGGAAAAGTGAAGTTCGTCGAGTCCGTAACCGTGCAACCCGTTCTGAATTGAGAACTGCCATCAAAAATGCCCGTGCTGCCATCACCGGCGATGATGCACAGGCCGCTGCTCAGGCGTTGCAGACAGCAGCCAAAAAGATCGATCAGGCTGCTGCCAAAGGCGTGATTCACAAGAACACCGCTGCCCGGACCAAGTCCCGTCTGGCCAAAAGCGCCAATCAGAAAACAGCTGAGTAGTTCTGATATCAGCTAAGCTGAGCACAAGATACATCAACCAACCCCGCACAGGTCATCTGCGCGGGGTTTTGTCGTTGGCAGCCGCACTTCTTACCAGTGCATCACAAACCCTCCGTCAACGTTAATCGTCTGCCCGGTGACCTGGGCGGCCCGGGCGGAGCTGAGAAACACGATCATATCCGCAATATCCTGAGTCGTCTGCCACCGCTGCAGGGGAACCAGCTGCCTGATTTTATCCCCCGCCCAGTCCTCATAGCTCCGCTTCTGATCCTCCGGCTGACGATCATTCCAGGCCTGCCAGACCCCTTGATTCAACGGCGTCTGCACCATTCCCGGGCAGACCGAATTCACGCGAATCCCACCGGCAGCCAAATCCTTCGCCAGACACTGCGCGAAGTTGATATTCGCCGCCTTCGAAGCACTGTAAGGCGGGTCCGTCTGTGAACCGATCTGGCCGGCAATCGAACTCACAAACACCATGCTCCCTTCTGTTGACTCTTGCATTACCGGCGTGACGGCATGCGCCACGTTGACCATCCCCTGCATATTCACCTCGAACACGCGCGGCCAGTCGGCAGGTGTGAGATTGGTAAACGGGAAACCGAATTTTCCCGATCCGATCGCAGCCGCATGCACCAGGTGCGCGAAGGACTTCACACGATCCACAGTCTGCCGCGTGACTTCCTGTAACGCTTCAAAATCAGTGATATCGACCTGGAATCCATTGACCGTCTGCCCGGTTTCGCTCGTCAGTTGTTCTGCGATCTTTGTGACCTGATCCGATTGATCCCAGAGTACAGGCAGCGCCCCTTCCTCTGCAAAGGTGCGTGCGGTTGCCAGTCCAATACCGCTGGCGCCGCCGGTAATAATAACGGGAACGTCCTGTAATTTGAGATCCATGAGCTGCTGATCCTGCCGGGCTGAATGACGAAATGAATTACTTACGCCCCCATTCTGATCGAAGCCTTTTCTCGCTGCAAGCGGACTGTTATCTTTAAAGAACCGGAATTCGCAACCGTGAACAGCAGCTGCAAAGGAATCATCATGAAACTGGGGATGATCAACTCCGCCTGGGCCCAGGCGGGACGTGATACCGCCTGGGGATTGCACAAAACCAAAGAGATCGGCTTCGACAGTGTGGATATCTTCATCGATCCACAAGAGGCCGATGTGCGGGAACAGAAGCTGGTCAAAGATACCTGCGATCAACTCGATCTGCCCATCATGTCCGTCTGCTGTGTCGCGGTCGGACTGATCGACTTCAACCCCAGCGTGCAGCGCTTTCATCAGCAGCGGGTCAAAGACTACCTCGACCTCTGCTACCGGTTCGAAGCCCGCAATCTGCTGCTCGTGCTCGGAGAGTACATCTGGAACCGCGAAGTAATCCCGCCCGCCGAGCAGTGGCAGACGGGAATCGAACAATGCCGGCTCCTCGCGGATTACGCGGCCAGTCTGGGGCTGGAGATCGCCCTGGAACTGGAACCGTTCCCGCTCTCCCTGCTCAACGACGTCGATTCCATGGTCCGCTTCGTCGATGAAGTCGATCATCCCGCCCTCAAAGCCAACATCGATGTCTCGCATCTGCTGCTCGCAGGAGTCCAACCCGAGGAACTGCAAAAGCTGCAGGACAAGGCGATTCACGTTCATATTTCGGACTGCGACGGCAAAGTGCACGGCGATCTGCCTCCGGGACGCGGCGTGGTTCCCTTCGAACCATACCTGGCTGAGATTAAAAAACTGGACATCGACGGGGCCATTTCGCTGGAACTGGAGTATTCCCCGGAGCCGGACAAAATCGAGGAATGGGTCCGCGAAGCCTACGAATCCACGGCTGCTTTGATGAAACAGGCCGGTTTACGGGGCTGAAATCGGCGGAAATTGCCGTAAAACCAGAGAGTTTTTTGATTTCCATGAATCGCCCCGTCTGTTGCTTGAAGTTTTCCCGGCGTTTCCCTAATTTCGCTGCTGGAGACGCCCACTGGCTGGCGTTAATTTCGGAACTTTTTACAAATATTGAGAATTCAAACAATGGCCGATCTGATTGCCCCTCACGGAGGGTTGACTGAACCCGTTTGCTGTACAGTGCCCGCAGGGGAAATTGACAGCTTCAAAGCCGAAGCAGCCAGCCTGCCCCAGGTTCCTGTTTCTGCCGCCGACTTGTCTACCGTATACCGCCTCGGCGACGGGACTCTGAGCCCGCTGACCGGACCGATGAACGGGGACGTCTACAACCGCGTGCTGGACGAAGCCTGCATCGAAGTTAACGGTAAGAAATACGCCTGGACCATCCCGCTGGCACTGCCCGTCACCTCCGAACTGGCCGGCACCCTCTCCAGCGGACAGAAGGTTGCTCTGACCTGTCCAGCAGGCGAAATCGTTGCGACTCTCGAGATCGGCGATGTCTTCGAATGGGACAAACCCAAATACATTCAGAGCGTCTACCAGACCGAACGGACCGACCACCCTGGTGCGGCCATGGTCCTCGAAGGTGATGCCGACAAGACTCACCTGATCGGCGGTGAAATCCGCGTTCTGCCTCAGCCCAAGAACAGCGAGTTCGGCAAATACGTGCTGACGCCCCGCGAAGTCCGTGCCCTGATCGCAGACAAAGGCTGGGACGCGGTCGTCGCCTTCCAGACCCGTAACCCGCTGCACCGTGCTCACGAATACGCCCTGGTCTACGGCCTCGAAAAACTCCTGAAAGACGGCAAGAATGCCGGCGCTGTCCTCAACCCGCTGATCGGGGAAACCAAGAGCGACGACGTGAGTGCAGAGATCCGCATGCAGACCTACGAAAAGCTGATCGAAAACCGCGAACTGGGCGATGGCGACAGCGATCCCGAACTCTGGGGTGCCCGCGACGACAATCCTCCCGATCGCGTTCTGCTGCTCGGCCTGGACATCAAAATGTTCTACGGCGGACCCAAAGAAGCCGTCATGCACGCCATCTACCGCCAGAACATGGGCTACACGAACATCATCATCGGTCGTAAACATGCCGACGCTCCGTATGCAGACGGCACCGCGATCTGGGGTGACTTCGACGCCCAGGAAATCTTCAACAACCTGAATGGCGAACTGCTGATTCAGCCCGTCAACGTTGGCTTCGCTGCCTACTACGAATCGATGGGCCGCGTCGACCTGATGGAAAACCATTCCGAAGAAAAGCCGGTCTTCATCTCCGGAAAAGAAGTCCGTGCCACCCTCCAGAAGGGGGAAATGGTTGATCCCCGGATCATGCGGGAAAGTACTTCCCAGATTCTCGCTGAGGCCATGAAGGTCTCCTGAGTGATCCCGGTTTGACCTAGAACCACCTATCGGCAGACAGGCATCGACCTGTCTGCCTTTTTTCATGCGCCCGGCAGATCGCGGCCGCTTTGCCTCTGTCTGTTCTGTCATCAACAGATCTCACTTCCCTGAGTTCACGACTGCTCGGTTTCCCGTCATGACTGAAAAAACGGAATTTGATCCGCTCTCCCCGAATCTGGCTCGCGCGCGAGGCGGGGGGCCGAGCACTGGAACACGACGCACCAGTGACACAGCAGCACCTGAACCGCCATCGATTTTCACCCGCTTTCCACCAGAACAATTTGAATGAGTTCGTTTTGTTCTCCTCCCAATGTTCAGGGCAGAACAGGACAAAAACCGGCCAGATCGGGACAAAATCCGGGACACATCAGGACAAAATCCGGCCACATCGGGACAAAATTTTGTCCTGATCCGCCGGTGCTGTTTCACAAAATCAGAACAGCACGTAGGGGCAGAGCCTGTGTGCCTGCCCGCCGAGCGACGATCCACCCGGTCCAGACTCCAATGGATTCTCATATACATCCTCCTGAGCGGCAAGGCGCCAGGTAACGTTTATTTAATAGTTTTCTGTGTGATCATGAAGTCGACAGCGTTAGCTCTGTAAGTATTCACCGTGGCCGATGGTATGCTGTTACTCTTGTTTTCAGAACTTCCACAACAGAAAAGAAAAATTAGCCGCAGGGCATTAGCCCCGGTTGAAACGACTTTGGTATAGACCATCCGAATTAAGAAACACTACCTGGCCATATTCCGATCAAATCAAATCAGGTCCTGGTTTCAACAAAAAAAAACAGGGTGCGGACCCATGTATCCACCCGTCGGATCCATTCATTCCCGATTATGTCTTCCATAACGAATACATTTCAGCTAAGATCATCCGTACCAGCAGGCCTGCGCGTCTGCCAGGTGTCATTCGATCCCATTCTGCTCTCATTGGCACCGTTACTAAAAATCCCGCTGACGTCGGTTGCCACAGTTGGCTTGCCCAACTGTGTTCTAGTGAGTGCGAACACCAGTTTTCCCCACAGCCGTTAGGCCTGAATGCAATTCGGGCCGGGCGCAGCGAGCAGGAATCATCCTAGATCGAACCGTAGTGTGCTGATCCATGTGTCTCACCTGTCGTGTGCCACAGTTGGCTTGTCCCAATACTGTTCGGCTCACGGTTTGCAGTTGATTGTGGATTGCAGCTTAACTCTTATGAACTGCATTTTTTAGAAGTTTTGTTTGAAGATCTCATTCAGTCATGGCTCATACACGGCTATGAAATCTTTCGAACAGCGCAGCATGAATCATCTCGTCACCAACAGTCAGCAGTCGGGCGAGGAGTCCTGTGCTATCTGGTTTCGTGGGATTGCAGACGGTTGATGTGGTTGATCAGATCATCCTCATCCGCCAGGCCACTGAAATAGAAACACAGCATTTCATATGTTCGGAGCGTCGGCTTTTTCCCTGTAATCAGACTGATTAACAGACAGGCGATCATCGCGCAATAAGTCTGTATCTGAATTCCCTGCGGGTTCTGACTCAGCAGGTGACGACAGCCAAGTACATGCTTTAAAAAACGAAAGAACAATTCAATTTGCCAGCGGTGCTGATAGATCAGCGCAATGATCTCAGCAGGCACGTCCAGCAGACTGGTTGCCACAACCAGATCCTGGCTTGCCCCCTCCCGTCTCCGTCCTCCCCGTTTAGGATGCGGAGTGACTTTGACAGTAATCCGACGCACCGGATGATCAGGGTGTTCTATTCTCCGTGACTTGGGAGACCCCAGCTGCCCTACCCGATCTTCCAGCACTCCCGCTGCCCTGGCCTCTGCGGTCAATTCACGGGATTCCTGTTCCACAAAAATGTGATCACCGCGAATTCGACACACGTAGCTGCTGCCGGCATTCACAATCGCATTAAACAGGGCATATTTTTCATAAGCACGGTCCAGGATGTAGCAACGATCTTTTTCCAGCACGTTAGTCAGCATGGATTTTTCATTACCTTCTTTGCGACCGGTGGCATCCGTCAGATCCATGCGTACCGGGATTCCCCGCAGTATTTCAAAATGAGTGTGCAGCTGCCAGCCTTTGTCCTGGCGGGTTGAAAAACAGGCCTGAGTGATCTGCGGCAGTGTTTTGAGGAACGTGCCATCCACGGCAGTCAGCGTCTGAGCCAGATCCTGGAGACGCCGATCCTGCGGCTTCTGGGCAGGCAGTTTTTCAATCAGTTCGCCTACAATTTCCCGCAGCAGTTCAGGGTCAAAGACCCGAACCGCTTCGGAAAGGGATCCCAGAGAAGACCGCGGGCAGCCCAGTTTTCGCTGGACTTTTTTGAGCTCACTGGCCTGCTGTAATCCGCGCAAAGAAGTCACGATCGGATTGAACAGGTACAGTAACTGCAGTGCGCAATACTGATCGTAAAACAGTTGCCGGTTACCGGCTTTGTCACGTTCAGTTCCCTCGGGACGCAGTCGCTTAAACAGCGGGAGAACCCGATCCAGATACTTAAGACCGGTGATGTCACAAGCTTCGATGCTATTAGTCTGTTGATTGGCCATGCTGATTCCTGTCGTTATGGCAGTATTCTATACTACCAGACGACAGTGCGCAAATATCGTGCCGAACAGTATTGGGCTTGTCCAACAGTGCCAAAATCAGTGAGAAAAAACAGCCAGTAAGTTCAAAATGAACTGGTGCCGCTGATTCTGAATCAGACTCCCAGAACTCTCTCTCAGGGCTGCTGAAGTTCCCATCAACAAGACGGGTTATTTTAGGGATATCCCCTCACGCCCCAAGCTGAACATCGCGAAGCGGAACGGATCCGAACTTCAAAAAGAGAACTGAAGAATCCGGTTTCTCCCCCTTCATCTCTGTGTAATAAGCTCATCGTTATCTATGTGTGAAATCAATATTTGAGAAAGGAAATGGTATGGAAGATTTAATATCATTCGTCGAAAGGAAGGGCGGACGCATTTCGCAAAACGAACAGGGCGAATTTGCCTGGGTAAATCTGACGAACCAAAAGGTAGATGACCAGGATCTGGACATCTTTGTGCAATCAGACGCCAGTCAAATAACGCATTTATTTCTCAGCGGCACTCAAGTGACTGATGAAGGGCTTGCGAAATTAGCGTCCCTGCAGCGTCTGGAAGATCTTGACCTGGGACGTACAAAAATAACCGGAACTGGATTCGCCCAAGTAACGTTTACATCACTTAAGAAACTCTCGTTCCGTGGATGTGAACAGTTGACCGTGGATGGTTTCCAACAAATCGTCAAATGCCAAAATCTTGAAAAACTGGATTTGATTGAAAGCAACATCGACGATCGATTTCTGCAGGAAATAACCAAACTCCCCAGGCTAAAAACTCTGTGGGCTGATTACACCAGACTGACAAACGCAGGTCTGCCATATTTGAACGGCATGACTCAGTTGAAATCGCTCAGTACCAGGGGCACTGCAGTCACACGCGAGGGAATGCTGCAACTCTGGCAACATCTCCCCGATCTCAACAAGGGATTGACGATGTGATGATTGATTGGATGCTTCCAAAACGTGCTTAGCAATCGACCCCGTATCCTCCTGAGCGGCAAGGCGCTAGCCGACGGTAATCAGTGAGGTCATCAAAGTACATCCCGGTGGCAAACGCTATTCCGCTCAAATCAAATCAGCCGCAGGGCCTTAGCCCCGGTTGAAAAAACAATCCACAACCAGCTTCCCAACTGGATTTAGTAGGGCACCGTGTTCCGGATGCCGTGTGCCACAGTTGGCCTGCCCAACTGTGCCGTATTCAGGAAAAAATCCCGCACCACGTCCAACGGAACCCGGTTGCAGGTCCCGATAATCAAACCTGCCATTTTATAAAAATGCAACTCACATCCCAAGCTGAAAATCGTTAAGCTGAACGAATCCAAACTTCAAAACTTTTCTGCAGAACCAGAAATCAATTCCGGGCACCTTTGTAACTGGCCAGGAGGTAACAGTCATGCATACTGCGATAGAGGAAGCCTTGGAGAAGCTGCTTCCCACACAGCAAATCTTGGATCAACTGTCTGAGATACTTGCAGACTGGGGACACGAAGTCTCTGTGGGAGAAGAGGAGGAGCGAGTTCATGTTGCACCAGATACCAAATTAGAACTGATTTCAAAAAGTGCGTTGTATACTCCCTATGATTTATGTTTTGGGACGGGATTTAAGGTGATCGTCGCTATTGGTGGCGTAGTAGAGCTAGATGAAAAGCGATCACATATTGTTCCCGGTATTTGTTTTATCACGCTGTGGTATAATAAAGACAGGAAATTAATCACCACGGATCTCTCTGATACAATCCTGTAAGCTCGGTGTGAGCCTGCTCACAAAACAGCCAGGCGTCTCAGGAAGCTGACAGGGTAAGACCCAACATTTGTCGAACCAGTTCCCTCCTGAGCGACATTCCGCTCAAACCAAATCAGCCGCAGGTTTAATCATGCAATTCAGAACCAACTTCCCAACCACATTCCGTTGGGCGCGGACCCACGTGTCCGCCCACCTGGCGACGTTGAATCAGCACCGTGTTTGACGGAACCATATACCAGCCCCGACAACCAAACCCACCATTTAAAAAATACTCACCCCTAAAGCTGAAAATCGTTAAGCTGAACGAAGTAAACCTCTTATTTGAATGTCCTTCGTCAATTCCTGACTACGGGATCGCAATGATTGCCGATTCAGGCACCGTCGACGAGTGCTTGTTATGACAGGAAATGACACCCGCAGTTGACGGATGTCACAGAATCGCGGACCATGATAAGTGTTTCATGAAGATTGCTATTCTCCGACTTCTACTAACGAGTGCTGTGATGAGAATCAAATACGATAGCGTAATTACCTTCACCGTCTTCATCGCATTACTGACTCCAGATTGCGTGAAGGGCAATGATGAAGTGCGTTCTGCTTCGAAGTGTTGGCCTGAGATTTCAGTGCACCCTCATTATGCGAATGACAATCCAGGATATGCCTTGTTACTCTTTGGTGATGTCGACACTCAAGCAGCGTGGATGGTTGTCGATGGGGAGAATATTTATCTTGATCGCAACTGTAATGGAGACTTGACGGAGGAAGGGGAATGTATCCAGATCAGCGTGATCAACAAATCCCCGCATAACAACATCTACAAGGCCGGTTATCATTTTGTCGATCTTGTCGACGCAGAGCAGGCAGACTCCGCGCAGAAGATTCGAACTGGCAAAAAGACTCTTTCGAATTCCAGTCGATACACTGCCTTCGCAGTGGATTACTTTGAGAGGAATCCGAATTATCCGCAAGACACGCCTGAAAGGAAGGCCCGGTTACGGGATTTCCTCGAAAAGCAGGACGGCATGGTTTATTTGAAGCTCAGGATTGCTCAGTCATTCTCTCAGCGAGCAGAAGCCAGATTCTCTTCGAAGCCTGAAAACGCACCCGTCATCAAATTTGATTTTCCGATGACCTGGGGGATCAGACACCAGTTTACAAGGCTTGTACGCGGCACCAAATCGCGACTGCTTGTCTCAGCGTTTACGGAAGGACTGCGAGGACACTCAAGAACTTATTTGAAAAACTCAAGTCTGCCAGCTGGCTTTAAGCTTCGTGCAGATGTCAACTTTGCCCCATCCAGTCAGGAGAATCTTGAAGTTCGGTTTGATCGAACCGCAGCAGATGTGATGTTCGTCGGTGAGATTAAAGTTCCGCACGATTCTCCTGGAAACCTGCGTTTCACGATCCATTCAGACACAGACATTCGAGTATCGGCACCTGAACCCCCGGTCCTCGTCCCAGTGCTGGAGTCAACCCCTGACGAGAAGGCGACACGGCCCTACGATGGACCTGGATGGAAACTGCTGGGCAAAGCTTCTCCCGGGTTCACTTTAAAACTGCTTGATGGAAGTGAGGTCACTCACCCATCTTTGCTCGGAAAGAAAGTGGTTCTCAGTTTCTGGGGCTCATGGTGTGTTCCCTGTATCAGGGAGCTGCACGAGTTGGAAAAGATCCAGGCCGAATCTGGCGGCGAGAACGTAAAGTTCTTCGCAGTAAACAGTGGTGAAGACGCGAAAACAGTAGAGAAATTTCTGCAAAAACAGAAAATTGCGATCCCCATTGCGCTGGACGAGAAGCGAAAGGTGGGCCAGGCATTCGAAGTGAATGGGGTCCCTCATACGGTATTGATCGGGGAAAACGGAAAAGTCGAAAGCATATTTTTTGATATGCCGGCAGACGGAATTTCTGATGAGTTGCGTCTGTGGCTCTGGAAAAAATGACCAGGGACTGAACGAGTCCTGAATTGAGCCAATTCTGATACGGGGCGAACGCAGGAAACTGTCAGGGCAACAGACCGATTCAGAAAGCAGAACCAACCCCTGAAAAGTAGGTTGCGGACCCACGTGTCCGCTCGCCGGGCGACATTGAATCAGCACCAGGGAAGAAGGAACCATATACCACGCCCCCCACCTCATGTCACTCATCCCCTCCTGCTCCTACAGACAACAACCAGCATGCTATTTCTGTTTGAGCTTCGTCGGCTGTATTCACCTTTTTCTCTCTTACCGAAGGGATCGGATCATCGTCAACCACAGCATCCCAAAACTCGATCCAGACAGCATCGTTGTCTATCGATGCTTCGGCGGCTCTCCCATTTGCTTGAACATAGACGAAACTGGCACTACCGCTTCCACGCAATGCGGTTTCGCTAAACTTGGCCTTCAGTGCCTCAGCAATGTCATTGAGCCTCTTGTCGATTATGGCATTCATGGCGTTTTCTATTATCCACCGGAAAACAAGTGAGGAACCGAATATCAGCACCCACCTCAACCCTACATCCCTTCCTCCCCCTCAGTCAGGAACCACAGCCCCTTTCCAGTTCTTTTTGAGCTGCGCCGACAGTTGTTTCACCACCGGCTTCTGATCTGGCTTTCCGGCGATGTTCTCGTTCTCAGCACCGTCCTGCTGATGATCGTACAGCTCACGCGCCATAACTTTGCCTGACTTGCGGTCCTGCCATTCGGTGTAGCGGTAGCGGTCCGTTTTCATCGAATAACCCATCACGCGTCCCCGTGGATACTGACTGAAAGCGGCCGGCTTCCAGGGGCGCTGCGGGTTGGTCAACAGGGGCTTGAAGCTGGTTCCTTCCAGGTGAGCGGGCAGGGGGAGGCCCGCTAAATCGCAGAGCGTGGGGTAAATATCCACAAACTCCACCAGGGCCTCACTGGTTTTCCCCTGCGCCTGCATGCCCGGTGCCCGAATGATAAGCGGCACGCGGGTGTCGTTTTCAAAGTTCGTATGCTTGCACCAGCCATTGTGCTCACCCAGCTTCCAGCCATGATCGCCCCAGAGGATCACAATCGTGTTCTCGTCCAGTTCCAGCCGCTTCAGCTCATCCAGCACTTTACCGATGTTGGCATCGGTGAAACTGACGCAGGCATAATAGCCGTGACGCAACTGCAGTTGCTGCTCATCGGTCAGATCCTCCTTGGCCGGCATGTCCGAATAGTTCCGCAGTTCTCCCCAGTTGGTGTTGGCATAGGAGGGGGCATTCTTCGGCTGGAATCGATTGTCGGCCAGCTTGATCTCTTTACGGTCATACAGATCCCAGTACTTCTTCGGCGCCACAAAGGGGAGGTGCGGCTTCAGAAAACCCACCGCCAGGAAGAACGGCTGCTGGCTCTGCTTCAACTCCTGCAGCGATTTGATCGCCCGTTCCGCGATCGCTCCGTCGCGATACTGCTGGTCAGGCACATCGGCCATTTCTGTCGCCGGACCCCGCGTGAGCTTGGAGCGTTGTCGCCACCCCATTTTTTTTACGTCGAGCCCCTTGGTCCGTTCCCGGATTGCCGTCAGCGTTTCCGGTAGCTGATATCCTCTCCCTTTGACCGTGGGGTAAGCGTTCCACGACGCTTTATCGTTCAGGCTCCCATGATAGATTTTGCCCATGCCGACCGCCCGGTAACCATGCTGCATGAACTGCTGCGTCAGCGTCACCACATCCGGCACCGTTTTACGAAAGTGCGTATCCAGGTCATAGACCTTCGTGGAATCGGGCCGCAGCCCGGTCATCAGACTGGTCCGCGAAGGGGAACAGACCGCCTGCTGGCAATAGGCATGATTGAACAGCAGACCGCTGGCCGCCAGCTGATCAATGTGCGGACTCTTAATATGCGACGCGCCATAACAGCCCAGTTCGGGCCGCAGGTCGTCGACGGCGATGAACAGCACATTCGGTTTCCTGGCGGCTGCTGAGACAGAGTGATTGAAGGAAAAACAGAGGACAAACAGGCTGAGCAGAAAAGCAGTTCTCAGCCGCATCGAAGTCATCATGGAAGCGCTCCCGGGCAGGCAAAAATAATTGATATTGGACCGATCTAATATCTCTCTACCGCGGGGGAAATACAACAGCGTGCTCTGAATTCAGTCGAGTTTTTCTAATGAACCATCCCCTGAGAAGGGAACATGCTCATCTGCCGAACGTCTCCCGACCACCGATTTCTATTTCAGGCTGGTTTTGAATAACGTAATAAGGTTTAATAAGTGTTGGCAGCGGGAGCGCGCAGCCAGCGAATTCGAAAACAGAGCAGGTCACCGACAGACAGGGAGTTTATGAGTATCTCAACCAAACTGACGCGACGTGAAATGTTACAACGTTCCACTCTGGCAGGAGCCGGGCTCTGGCTGGGCGGTAACACAACGCAGGCGGAGAGTAATTCTCCCAATGAGAAACTCAACATCGCCTGCATCGGCCTGGGGAACCAGGGGCAGGCCAATCTGGGGCTGGTCTCCAGTCAGAATATTGTCGGCCTGTGCGACGTCGATTCCGCCCGCACCGACAAATACCAGGCGAAGTACCCCGGCGCGAAATCGTTCGCCGATTTTCGTGTGATGCTCGACAAATTGGAAAACCAGATCGACGCCGTCGTGGTGACGACCCCCAATCACACGCACGCCACGATCGCCATCAACGCCATGCGGCGGGGCAAACATGTCTACTGCGAAAAACCGCTGGCGCATTCGATTCACGAAGTCCGCGCAATGCAGCGGGTCGCCCGTGAGGAAAAAGTTGTCACCCAGATGGGGACCCAGAACCACGCCGGCGACAATTATCGGCGGACTGTCGAACTGATTCGTTCCGGCGCCATCGGCGATGTCAAACAGGTGCATGTCTGGTTCGGTCGGCCGGGGGGCTGGCGGCGTTACAAGCATGTGGTCGATCGTCCCAAAGAACCGCAGCCGATCCCGAAAACCCTGAACTGGGATCTCTGGGTCGGCCCGGCACCGATGCAGAATTTCCACCCCTGTTATCACCCCCACGACTGGCACTACTGGTGGGACTTCGGCAACGGCACGCTGGGGAACATGGGCTGCCATTACATGGACCTGATTTTCTGGTCGCTCGATCTGCAGTATCCGAACTCGGTGGAAACAAAAGGTCCGAAACTGCATCCCGACTCCACCCCCTTCTGGCTCGACTGTCACTGGCAGTTCCCCGCCCGGGGATCGCAGCCTCCCGTGGAGGTTGTCTGGTATCACGGACGCAACACGCCCGAACCGGTGCTCAAACTGGGAGGCCCGGAATGGGCCGCGGGAATTCTGTTTGTCGGCACGGAGGGCATGCTGGCCGCAGATTACAACAAACGCGTGCTGCTCCCCGAGGAGAAGTTCGCTGGTTTCAAGGCACCGCCTGAATCCATCCCACCCGCGATTGGTAACCACCGCAGGGAATGGTTTGAAGCCTGTAAAGGCAACGGCAAAACGCTCTGCCATTTCGATTACGCTGCCCCACTGACCGAAACGATCCTGCTGGGCAATCTGGCTTTTCGGGTCGGCGAAAAAGTGGAATGGGATGCGGACAAAGTCGCCGCCACTAATACGGACCAGGCAGCGCAGTACATTCAACGTGAATACCGCAAAGGCTGGACACTCTGAGATGCAACAACAGAAACGGAATGAATCCATGAAATCGGGACGACTTTACCTGACGTTTTTCACGCTGGCCCTGCTGTTATCGACGCTGACGACCGCCTACGCCGGTCCCGCGGTGACACTCGAAGTCAAAGCGGGTCAGCACGCGCGCCACAATACCGTCATCAGCATTCCGATTCCCGACCCAATGAAACAGCAGAAACAGTTAACACTGGTTCGCCTTGATAACAGTCAGGAAGTTCCGGTGCAGATCGATGCAACCGGACCGGTGCGGGAACTGGTCTGGATCCTGCGGGAACCATTGCCCGCGGGAGCTTCGCGACAGTATCGCCTGTTCGCGGCGAAGTACACTAAAGAAACAGAGCAGGTCACCGTCAAGGATGACGGCAGTCACCTGAATGTCAAAGTCGCCGGCAAACCGGTGCTGACTTACAATCATGCGGTCGTCAAAGCACCGAAGCGGGACGAAGCCTATTACGACAAGAGCGGCTACATACATCCGCTGTATACACCATCAGGGAAGGTCATCACAGACGATTTCAACCTTGACCATGCTCACCAGCACGGCATCATGTTTTCGTGGCGGAAGGTCATCTTTGAAGGCCGGGAGAACAACGGCTGGGATCAGAAATCCAAACTCGGAAAAGTTGCCCACAGCAAGATCAACTCTTTTACCGGCGGCCCCGTCTTCGGGGAAATCGATACCTCGATCGCGCATATCGACCTGACGAAAAAAACGGGGCCGGTAACGATGCTCAACGAAAACTGGAAGGTCCGCGTTTACGCGCTGGAGAAAAAGTTCCTGTTTGATATCGAGTCCATTCAGAACTGTGCGACCGACCAGCCGGTGACCATCGATAAAATTCATTACGGCGGCATGACGATTCGCGGTCATGCGGACTGGCATACAAACCATGGTTATGACTACCTGACCAGTGAAGGGAAGAATAAGGTCAACGGTAACCAGTCCCGACCCCACTGGGTGGAAATGTATGGTCCGCTGGGGAAGGAAACCGCAGGCGTGGCCATCTTCAGTGCCCCCACGAATTTCCGGTCCCCACAGCCGGTCCGCCTGCATCCGACGATGCCCTACTTCTGTTTTGCAGTCGCGTCACTGGATCCGTTTGATATCCAGCCGGGAAAACCTTACGTCTCGCGCTATCGCTTTTACGTACATGATGGAAAACCCAGCCCGGAAACCGACCAGCGACTCTGGATCGATTTTGCAGAACCCCCGCAAGTCAAGGTGCTCAGCGGTTCCTGACTATGTTGCTTTGCAATCTCGGAGTACAAAAAAAACGGGCCCGAACTAACATTCGGGCCCGTGGACTTCGACTGAAGCTGGAGCGGGTTTACTTGATCGACTTGATCATTTCCACGATCTCTTCCTCGTTATATTTGTCGGAAGCGATCTGGATAAACAGGAAGGTGGCTCCCGTTTTACCCGGGAAAACGCCCATGATCTGGTGGAATTCCTTGCCGCTCTTATCTTTGCCTTCGGCAAACGTGAATTCCACCTTTTCGCCGTTGATGGTGAATTCCTTTTGCTCCTGTTTGGTGATCTCCAGTTCCCGCTGATTCTGATTCTGCTGTTTCAGATTATTGCGGAATTCCTTATTCATATCGACCATGCCGTCGTTAGGAATCCCAAAACTCATCAGCACCAGGGCACCCTGTTTTTCTTTTTCCTCGTATGCTGCCATCAGGATGTGCTTGCCAATCACATTCACTGACATGCCAAACTGCGGCACGAACGAATCAGGAATGGTGATCGTGGTCATCTCATTCTGGATTTCGATGATTTCTTTTTTGTTCTCGGTGACTTTGGCTTTGACGTTTCGGAAGGCATAGAAAACTCCGCCGCAGCAGAGCAACAGGCCGACTCCACCCAGCACCAGGATCGCGATGATCACTTTGACGCCGCCACTCATCCCTTTTTTAGGAGGGGCGGAAAATTCTTCCGGTTTAAACTGATCATCGTCAGCATAAAAGTTGTCGTCGGACATCGTCGGTTACCTTTTCCGGATTGCGGATCAAAATCGAAGTTGGCGGATCAGTCGGCTCAAGTGATTGGGGAACCAGGGGATTGAGCCGGACCAGCGCCAGTCTATAACGAATCGATCGGGGAAACGAGCGCAATTCAAATCAGGATCAGAAAAATTGGGAGAATTATTCCCAGTCTTCCGCCTCTTGCGCTGCCAGACGACGTTCTTCTTCCCGCCACTGTTTCTGTAATTTGCGGCGTTCGCGCTTGCTTAACCCTTTCAGAAGCTCCGGATCGTGGTTCAGATCGACGCGGGTTTTCTTTTTGACCGTCTTCGTCCCCTTGCGCGAACCGGGTTGCGAGGACGCCGGTTGCTCTGACTGGGGTTCCGGCGAGGTTTTTTCAGCAGCTGGCTCCGGCTCTTCGACAGGCAGCGGGGGAGTTTCAAACAGCTCCTTCTCCTGCTTAGCTGCTTTCGCCTGGGCAGCTGCCTCTTCCTTTGCTTTTTTCTTCTCAGCCGCTTCAGCTGCCTGCTGCTGCTTCACTTTTTCCTGTTCCGCCCGTTCCAGTTCCCGTCGTTCCTGTTCGGCCTGTTTCTGTGCCTCCCGTTCTTGCTGCGCCTGCTCTTTCTCCAGCAGTCGTTGTTTGCGCTGCAGCGCTTTGGCCACCCGTCTTGCTTTTCGTTTGATACGACGCCGGTAGAGATAACCGGATGTCGCATCCTTCAGCCGGGAAGGTTCCTTTTCAGGAAGATCCACCGAACGATACAGCAGGTGATGTGTATGCAGCAACAGGCTTGTGAACAGACACCAGTGGGCGAAATACAGCAGACCGGCATCGATCAGATGATGCCAGGCCTCGCCGGGAATCAGGTTTTCAGTGAACTGAAACGTCAGGCTCAACACATACGCCGACCCGGCCAGAATCAGCATATTCAGGCCCGCACGGTCCCCGCGCATTTCCAGGTAAGCCATCAACGCGACCGTACAGCCGAACGCCAGGGTTGGTACCAGCCAGGCCAGTAATTGCGTGTGTGTGCCCCAGTCAAACAGACGCAGATCAATCACCGTTTGCGCCCAGATCGTATGCAACCGGGTGGTCTGGCAGAGCGCAAACAGGAACAGCCCGCTGGCAATCCATTTCCAGAGACGGTATCTTCCGGAAAAATCATGCAGGCTCTGTGTTCGTAACGACGCGATCAGTAAGGCGGTCTGGCCCGTGACAAACAGCAGCGCTCCTCCCAGCAGCGGGAGCAGGGGGCTTTGCTTCAGTGACAGAAAGCGGGAGAGGGTCGCTCCCTCTGCAGGCAACTCTGCGCGATAATAGTCGGCTGCAATCAGGCCGGAAAAACAGAGCAGCACCGGCAGATAATATAAGGCTAATTTCCAGCGACGGGGAAAGATCATTGTGCGCAACGGGAACTGGCCTGCTGCGAAACGATGTGTGCGCGCAAGACGGGGGGAGTCTGAATCGTCATTCGCGTTGTCGAGCGATTCAGAACATTCCGACGCCAGTCTGCGGCGACGGCGTTCATCCTTGGAACGAGAGCCAGCAAATCCAGTAGACATTGATGCTCTTGGTGATCCTTCAACGAGATCTTTGTCGTCTTTGAAAACAGTATGTGATTCAGCGAGATCACGATCAGTGAGGGACAATCAGTCCATTGATTGTCTGATCCCCGGTTTCATGACCGGATCGATGTTTACTCATTTTTCATCGGTCACCAGCAATTTCTGACACGAGCCCTGATGGTCAAATCCCAACTCGTTAGAAGTGATACCTGACTTAGATGCCGTCTGTTCACTTTTATCGCCAGTCATTTACTGACAGGCACCAGTTACCAAAATAACCCAAATATCCAATGCTGCGCAGTGTGGGGGATTCAGAATCAATGCACTCTTGTGGGAGAGGGACTGAATCAGGGTAAATACTGATATAGAAATGGTTTAATATTTGTCTCAGTTTCTCTGTGCTGTTTGGTCCTCAGCGCTTTCACCACGGTATATAATGAGGCATCCCACTTACAACCACGACAAATTTTAATAAATGGAGTGAAGTCAGATGTTGTTCAACTGGAAATCAGGCCTGGTCTTCTGCCTGTTATTTTTCTCTCTGTCAGTCGTTTCCGCCGCGGATGTCCCTGTGGCAGCGATTTCTTCCGAGGCGGGAATCGTCATTCGTTTGAAGCAGCCTCAGGAAACGATGCAGCGGATCACAAAGCTGACCAGTCAGGTCGACGAGAATATCAGTGGCCTGCTGGCTGCCAACGTACGGACCATCGTAGGGCGTTCCCTCTCAAACCCGACCTGGGCGGGAGTGGATCCCACTCGCGATATCAGTGTGGGGGTCTTCCTCGACGCAGAGCAGGACCCGAGGCTGTTGTTCATCGTGCCGATCAAGGATGCGGCAAAACTGAAAGAAGCACTCGGTGAGAAGTATCACTCAGCGGTTCAGGATCAATGGCTGATTTACAGCGAGGATCAGAAGCTGGTCGAGCAGGCCCAGGCGAGCCTCAAACAGCCCGAACAGTCTTACGAATCGCAATTGAGCCCGGAGGCCAAAACAATGTTTGCCTCTGGCGATCTGGCTCTGTATCTCAATCTGCAGCAGATCGTCAAAATCTATCATGCACAACTGGAACGGGCAGAGGGGCAGGTTGATCGCGCATTGACGGATCTTTCCAAAAAAATCAATACCGCGCCCGGCATGAATGCCAAACCCATTCTCGGACTCTACTCAACGCTGGCAAAGGGATCGCTGCAGGCGGTGAAAGACTCGCATGCTTACACCACGGCCTTCCAGTTTTCTGAGAAAGGAATCGGGCTGGAGAGTCTGTTCGAAGTCGAAGCGGATTCTAAAACCGATCGCCTGTTTCAGACCAACCCGCCCCGGCAATTTAATCAACTGGGACATTTTCCCGCGCATCAGCTGGCCTATATCGCAGGGGCAGGAAATACCGATGCCCTGATCACCTGGGGTATGAACATGACAGCCCAGATGTTCGATGAAACGAGTCAGAACGCGGAAGCCAGAGAGAAGTTTACAGAGATTGTCAAACAGATCCGGAGCCTCAAGTTCGGCAGTTATTATTTTTCATTCGAACTGGGCAAGCTGGCTGATGGCGTCATGCATGCCTATACCATTTCTGAAGTGACGCCCTCCGACAAGATGCGCACCCTCACTCACCAGATGATGCCTATCATGAAAAACATTTCGCTGCCAGGCATCAAACAGGAAATCACCTTTACGCCCGATGCGGAGCAGGCAGGCGGTCTGCCGGTGGACCTGACCGTCATAAAACAGGAGATCGATCCGGCTTCCGATCCACTACAGATCCAGAAACGGATGCTGGAGATTCTGTATGGCCCCTCCGGAATCACGAATCGGATGGCTTACCCTGCAGGGAAAGTTCTGCAGGTGATGGGCGGGACTGCTTCGATGCAGAAATTTATGGATGCGCTCAATGCGCCAGACAAATCGTCCCTGATTGCTCAGAATCAGAGTGCCTTCCGCCAGGCACGCGCCCGGGGAGCAGACAAAGCCAATATTCTGGCCCTGATTGATGTCTCCGGGACGGTAATGCGAATCCTGAATATCTTTGCCGAAAGCCGTCAGCAGACAGGACCGTTTGCCGAGAAACAGATCCGCGAACTGGGGATTCAGGACTCCTATCTCACCTTCAGCCTGACAACGGGGAAGCAGTCACTCAGTACGAAAACCTACATTCCCGTCGAGAATCTGCAGAACGGGTTCAAAGTCTATTCGCTGATTTCCCGCCAGAAATAAGTTTTCGCAGCAGTTCCGTTTAAAAATACTGAAAAAATGTTGCCCGTCATTTTTGGCTGGTGAAGTGTTTGTAAGTGTTTATTAGGTAATGGATTACGGATGTTCCTTTCAGGGTGGGACGTTCCGGAATGTTCCGTTTCACCGTGGAATCCGGAAAACTTCTCTTGAAAGAATCGTCATTTTTCCGAAAACTGTCAAAAATGAGCGAACCTTTGTCAGGGCAATCATGTCTTACTGGCAGAGGGATACTCCTGTTACTCATCATAACAGGTTTATCCACTGAATGATTTGTGAACGGCTTGTGTCCGTTTTTTTCTTATGAGGCACGAGCCTCTCTTTTTAGTCTCTTTCTCTGCGGTTTAACGCAGGAGGTGCACTGATGATTTTTTCTAAACAGAATCGTCGTTTCGTCGTCAAAGCAATTAACAACAGCGCGTTTGTCAAAACAGCAGCTGTCGTGAAAGCGATTGATGTCGTCCGTGCCGCCCTCCGTCTCGATACGTTAAGCCCTCTAAGTGGAGAACGATTGTCGGAATCCGGTGGTATGCCGGGGTCCTCCCCGATGGGTTGGCATTGTTGTTGTCAACATCAACCCACAATGCATCAGCTGTATCAAAGATATCAGCTGATAACGGGAACCCCCCTGACCACCGTGACCGGAACTGCTTCATAAGCAGTCCGAATTTCCCTGCTTTTTAGCAGAAAATCGTTTCCTCAAAGTGGTTGGTTAAAACGCGACAGCCTTTTAGCTGACCCTGCCATTTGACTGGCAAACGTAGCACGTTGGGCCCTCTGGTGACCTGTGAAAACGCACACGCTTTTTCTCTGGTTCTGCGGCTGACTCAAATGCTGTTCCGTTTCCGGTTTGAATGTGCTTAACGAGCCACTTTGAACTTCAATGAATCCAGAGTCCTGATTCAGGGACAGAGAAGAGATAGTACAATGGAAGATCAGAACTTAATCGAATTAGTTACGGCTGCTCAGAATGGAGATCGGGACGCCTTCGGTTCACTTGTTGTTCAATTTGAATCGACGGTCTTCGCGATCGTCATGAAGCGTCTGCGTAACCACGCTGAAGCCAGTGAAGTCACTCAGGATGTCTTCATCCAGGCCATGCGGAAACTGTCACAGCTGAATGCACCGGAGCGATTCGGTGGCTGGCTGCGTCAGATTGCCGTCCGGATGTCGATCAATCGAGCTGTCCGTCGGCCGAACGAATGCATTCAGAGCCCGGATACCTTCATCGTCCTGGACGATGAACCGGAAAACCCGCTGGACAAACTGCTGGAAAGCGAGCGGGCTACTGAACTGCGTGGCGGACTGGCGCAGCTGGGTGAAGTCGACCGTGAAACTCTGATCTCATTCTACTTCAAGGGCCAGTCCCTGAAGGAAATGAGTGACGAATTCGATCGGCCTATCGGTACGATCAAGCGTCGACTGCACACCGCACGAAACCGTCTGCGGGAAGCACTCCTGGACGTTCAGTCCGTCTGAGTGACGCAGTAGAATAATGTCGAACCGCGCCTGCAGGGGGAAACCTCTGCAGGCGTTTTTTTATTTCGTGACTCGCCTTCAGGGAAGTTCCAGACCCGCCCGCCTCAACAGGGATGTCAACTCCATTAACGGAATCCCGGTAATCGCCGAGTGATCGCTGGATCGAATTGACTCAAACAGGGTGATCCCCCGACTCTCAAGTTTATAGGCCCCCGCACAGTTCCAGGGCTCATCAAATTCGACATATCGCTGCAGTGCTGCTTCGTCCAGCGGTCGCATTGTCAGCTGCGTGTGGTTGATGTGAGTTTCCTCAAAAGCAGGCCCCAGGACCACGATCGCGGTGATCAACTCATGCGTTTTTCCCTGCAGTTGCAGCAGTTGCTGGACGGCTCGTGCATTCGAACCCGGTTTGCCCAGAATCGCACCTTCAAACGAAACCAGCTGATCGCCGCCAATCACCAGGGCCTCGGGAAAACGTTTGTGAATTGCTCGTGCCTTCTCCAGCGCCAGTTGTTCGGCCAGATCAGCGGGAGCCAGTCCCGCCTGCTTCAGAATCTCTTCATCGACCTGCGGATCCTGTTGCTCAAACGCAAGTCCCAGACGCTCTAACTGTGAAGCTCGATAAGGTGATGTGCTGGCCAGGATGAGTTTCATTGCGATGAGTTTTCAAAACAGAACAGGGGGATGAGACGAGAAAAATCTACTGGGAACGCTCCGCATAAACCTGCCGGGGAGAGAGTCGCTGGTGAGACCGGTCCCATTCCGCAATCGCCACCAGGTCGCCATCCGGGGTGATTGCCGCGATTTCGATGATTTCGTCGACATCAGGCAGTCGGGCCGGATCACAGGTCAGCTTCTGTCCCAGGCGGAGAGCCCGCAGTTCCCGCGCATCACACTGGTAGTGTGGCAGGTGGGGAACGGCTCTGATCGGCGGTTGCAGATGTGCTGTGATCGTTTCCAGGGTGGGCGGCTTTTCGAGAGACAGCGACGAATCCAGGTTGAATTCACCGATTCGGGTGCGGACCAGTGAGGTCATTGTGGCACCCACACCCAGGTCTTCACCCAGATCCCGACCGATCGAACGGATGTAGGTTCCCGAACCACAGACAATTCGCAATTGAAACCGGGGAAACTCGAACTCACTGACTTCCAGTTCGTACACATCGACGGTCCGGGGTTCGATTTCAAACGACTCACCCCGGCGCGCCAGATCGTACGCGCGCCTGCCATCAATGTGAACCGCTGAGTACTGCGGGGGAATCTGTTCGATCGAACCGCGATAGTTCGACAGATAGTGTTCCAGCTGTTCCCGTTCAATTACGGGGCAGTCCGGCGTGTCGACCACTTCGCCCGTAATATCATCGGTATCGCTGCGTTTGCCCAGGACGAACTCGCCGATGTACTCCTTCGGCTGGTCCTGCACAAAGCGAATTAATCGGGTCGCCTGACCAATGCAGAGCACCAGCACTCCCGTCGCCAGGGGATCCAGCGTCCCCGCGTGACCGATTCTGGCAGGGTGGACCAGTTTCTGAAACTGGTTCACCACCTGACGGGAAGTGACGTCCTGAGGTTTATTCACGCTCAACAGGCCTGAGAGTTGCAGGCCTGCTTTTGAAGAAGAACCGCTCATCGGGGAAGGGGTCCCTGTTCTGGTGCATTCCGGGATAGGATGCGTGACTCTGTCAGGAAACTGAAGAGACACGCACTTTCTGCTGGTGATAATTCAGAGCCGCACCGACAAATCCGGCGAACAGCGGATGCGGGCTGACAGGCTTCGATTTGAATTCCGGGTGGAACTGAACCGCGATATACCAGGGATGATCCGGGATTTCGACGATTTCTACCAGGTTCCCGTTCGGACTGGTGCCGGTCGGAATCATACCTGCTTCAATCAGCTGAGTCCGATACTCAGGGTTGAATTCATAGCGGTGCCGGTGCCGCTCGCTGATGGAGTCGGCTCCGTAACAGGTATGAGCCTTGGAATCTTTGGTGATGATGCAGTCCTGGGCCCCCAGCCGCATCGTGCCCCCTTTTTCGGTGATCTCTTTCTGTTCTTCGAGCAGACAGATCACCGGGGCACTGGTTTCGCTGTTGAATTCCGTACTGTGAGCATCGGGCAGTCCCAGTACATTTCGGGCAAATTCGATGACCGCACACTGCATTCCCAGGCAGATTCCGAAGTAGGGAATCTTGTTTTCGCGGGCAAATTTGACGCTGGCAATTTTGCCTTCAATGCCGCGTTTTCCGAAGCCTCCGGGAACCAGAATGCCGTCCACGTTAGAGAGCAGTGTCTCCGCGCCCTGGCGCTCGACTTCTTCCGCTTCGATCCGTTTCAGCAGGATCCGGGTATTGTGATGGAAGCCGGCATGGAACAGCGATTCGTAGATGGACTTGTAGGCGTCTTTATGATCGATGTACTTCCCGACCACGGCAATGGTCACTTCATGTTCCGGGTTTTTGATCCGGTTCAAGAGCGAACGCCAGTTGGTTAAGTCCAGCGGCTCGGCATCGATCTGCAGTTTGCGGATGATGAGCTTGTCCAGTCCGTCATCCGCCAGCCCCTGCGGAACTTCATAGATCGAATATTCCGTGTCGACTTCCTCAATGACGGCCCCTTTTTCGACGTTACAGAACAGCGCGATCTTGTCCGCGTGATCTTTATCCATGGGACGCTCGGTGCGGACAATCAGGACATCGGGCTGAATCCCGATCTGCCGCAGCAGACCCACACTGTGCTGGGTCGGCTTGGTTTTCATTTCTCCGGCCGCCTTGATGTAGGGCAGCAGCGTCAGGTGAATGAACAGGCAGTTTTCTTTGCCGATGTCGAGGGGAATCTGTCGAATGGCTTCCAGGAACGGCAGGCCTTCGATGTCACCCACGGTTCCACCCAGTTCGGTGATGACCACATCCACGTCGGAGCTGGCCAGGTTGTAAACCGATTCTTTGATCTCATCAGTGATATGCGGGATGACCTGAACCGTTGCCCCCAGGTATTCCCCCCGGCGTTCCTTTTCGATCACACGCTGGTAAATCTGGCCGGTGGTGTAATTGGATTTCCGCGAGAGGGGACTGTTGGTGAACCGCTCATAATGCCCCAGGTCAAGGTCGGTCTCTGAGCCGTCGTCGAGCACATAGACTTCGCCGTGCTCGTAAGGGTTCATCGTACCGGGGTCGATGTTAATATACGGGTCGAGCTTCTGCATCCGAACCCGCAGTCCCCGCTGTTCCAGCAGCAGGCCGATCGAGGCAGAGGTCAGGCCTTTCCCTAAGGAACTGACGACGCCGCCGGTGACAAAAATGTGTTTTGTGGTGTGTTTGGTCATTTCGCTGTCTGTTGTTGAAGCTGTCATTTCTCTTTGCTGCATAATATGTAAAGCGTGGCGGAATTGCACGCTTCAATCTGATGAAAAGCGAGTGCGACTGCCGGATCTCAGTCGCCTCTCATGAATATTCTACCACGTAAGACAAGCAGGGAAATGCCTTACCCTGGTCCGGGATACAATCGTTAACTGCTAACCTGTAATCGACTTACTGCAATCTAACTCGTTTCCTGTTCATACCGGGCGACAAACTGAGCGTAGTCTTCCGGCGTATCGATGCCGACTGTGGGATGAGCGACGGTGCCGACCTGAATCTTTGCACCCGTTTCCAGAGCCCGGAGCTGCTCCAGTTTTTCCAGCTGCTCCAGGGGAGTGGGAGGAATCTGGGTGAGCTCCAGTAAAAACGGGCGACGGTAGGCATACAGACCCAGATGCAGCAACCAGGGACTTTCCTCCGGCAGCAATGTTTCGGGAGCCACATCACGGGTGAACGGAATCGGCAGACGACTGAAGTACATCGCTGAGCCATCTCTCCGGCAGACGACCTTCGTACAGGAAGAATCCTGCAGTTGTTCGAGATTCCGAATCGGGGTCGCCAGGGTCGCCATGTCTGCCTCGGGGGAAGACTCCAGCAGCTCAATCAGCTGATCGATGAATTCGGGGGCGATTTCGGGTTCGTCTCCCTGAATATTCACCAGGATATCGGCATCAAAGAGCTCTTTTTCCGCGACTTCGGCGATCCGGTCGGTACCACTGGGATGCTCGCCTGTCAGGCAGGCTTTGCCGCCAAATCCATGCACGGCTTCCAGGATCTCCAGGCTGTCGGTGGCCACGATCAGACGATCCAGTCGTTCTGAACGGGCAGCTGCCTCCCAGGTATGCTGAATCAGTGTCTGTCCGGTTTCACTTAACAACAGTTTTCCGGGAAGTCGGGATGACTCAAGTCTGGCGGGAATCACGCCGCACACTGGCACGTGCACACCTCCTGTGTTTCTGGGAACGGCTGGGCTGGAAAAATCCTTAATTCGACCAATGTATCAAGCCTGTCTGACGCTGCAAGTGGGAGCTGGAGAAAAACGAGGTATTCTCCCCAGAATCTGACACAGGAGAGAATCGGCCCGATTTCAGGCTGGTCTTGGATCAGATCAGAAGTTCTGATATGGTTCCTCGCGAACAGATCTCGTTCCTCCCCATACGCCAAAACAGGATACTCAGATGGAGCATGGATTTTTAGGCTATCGCTCAACATTCATGTTGGATTTCGTGGTCACGGCACTGATTCTGATCGTACCACTGCTCTTATTCAGCCTCTACACTGTCAAAATCAGGCGCAACTTCTCGTTGCATAAGAAACTGCAGATCCTGCTGGGCGCGGTCCTGCTGGTGGCCGTGGCTGCCTTTGAAGTGGATGTGCAGATCATGCACGGGGGCTGGCAGAACATTGTCAAGCAGCGGGAAGTTCCCCTCACTCCGGAGCAGTTCGACTATGTCCGCAATGTGCTGTATGTGCATCTGCTGTTTGCCATCAGCACACCGCTGTTCTGGGGGACCACTCTGTTTCTGGCTCTGAAACGGATTCCCAATCCACCCGCACCCTGCGCGCACAGCAGCCTGCACAAAAAACTGGGCTGGATTTCAACGGTCGATATTACGTTGACGTCACTGACCGGGCTGTACTGGTACTACGTGGCACTGGTGGCCGGGGGGTGATCGCAGGTGGGACGCTTACGATTTTTTACGTGAGCGCGACAGCGGACCTTTGGCGGGTTTGCTCTCTTCTTCGTCGTCGGAACCTTTAGCCAGCACACGGGCGATGGCATCCAGGAATATGTCCATCGCGAACGGCTTGCGGAGGTAGTCATCGACGCCCAGCATCTCGGCGTAGGCTTTATGACGGCCCCCTTCGTTCGCGGTGATCATGATCACTTTGGGGGGAGAAGGCAGCGATTTCAGGCTTTCCAGTACGGGGAAGCCACCCATTTTCGGCATCATCATATCGGTGATGACCAGATCGGGGTTCTCGGTCTGGGCGAGCTTCTGCCCTTCCAGGCCGTTGGGGGCCACGATGATGTTATATCCCGCGGATTTGATCACACCACTCAGGGTGCTGGAAATTTCGCGGTCATCTTCGATCAGTAAGATTTTGTAATCAGTTGACATGGTCGTTTTCATTCCCTGGAGAAACGATGCGTTTCCCGCAACTCCTGTTTTTAAAGTGACTCAGCGCCACATCCTCAGACACTCCGGTCTGGGATATATGGTAGAGCTCGAACTCCAGATTCTCAAGGCAGTTGTATAAAACTGTTCTGATTCTTCATCTTTCGTTCACGCGCTGTGACGTATTATACCAGTGGGAGAGATTAAATTTCACGCTTTTTCTGACTGTTTGACAAAGGATGCCACCAGTTCCTCATTTTTGATTCCCGGAGCGGTTTCCACGCCACTGGCCGTATCGACACCGAAGGGATGAACGGCCTGAATCGCTGCCGCGACATTCTTTGCAGTGAGCCCCCCGGCCAGAATCAGCGGAGGCCAGGTGTCAAACTGATAGTGTTCCTGAATCACGGCCCAGGGAGCCACTTTTCCGGTCCCTCCGAAAGCCTCTGGTGAATAAGCGTCAATCAACAGGTAATCCGGCCGCTTTCCACAGCGATCGCATTCGCTCAGATAAGCGGTAATAGATGTGAGGTCGGTTTCCCGCACACGAAACGCCCGAATCAGGGGCAGGTACGGCAGATTTCGTGATAGTTCGGCCAGAAATTCCGGTGACTCGTCTCCATGTAATTGGAGTAGATCGAACGCGACCGCACTGCAGATCGCCTCGATAGTATCCAGGCTGTGATTAACAAACAGACCGACGAGCGCGATTTCTCTCTCTGCGACGGCATACTGGATCTCCTGTGCTGTTTCGACCGAAATACAACGCGGTGAGGGCTCGTAGAAATTCAATCCCAGTGCGGACGCACCCTGGTCAGCCACCATTCGAGCGGTTTCGGCATCGCGAATGCCACATATTTTGATCCACATGTGTTGTCGGTCTTATTTTGACTGGAAATCAAGAAACAGTTCGACCGCGGCAACAATATCATTGCGCGGGAAGGACTTTTATTATAGACGTCGGGTGCCTCAGGGAGTAGAGGTGATCGGCAGGAACTGGATACAGACCGGTTTGGGAACGTCAATTTCGTGGCCCGTGGGTTTGAGCAGACCTGTCTCCTGGTCGATGCGGAACACGACGACATTGTTCGAATCCTGATTGGCAGCCAGCAGAAATGTGCCGCTGGGATCGATGTTGAAATTCCGGGGAATCGCTCCGCCGGTCGGCTGATAGCCCAGGGATGTCAGTTTGCCGGTCTTCTGATCAATCCGGTACATGGCGATCGTGTTCGGCCCCCGGTTGGAACCGTATAAAAACTTTCCGGAAGGATGTACCAGAACTTGGGCCGTGGAATTTCCTTTTCGTCCAGTTCCCTCAGGAACAGTGGAAATATTCTGGATGATCTCAAAGACGCCGTTCTTCTGATTGTAATCCATCGCAGTCACAGTCAGGTTCAACTCGTTGATCACATAGCCCCATTTTCCGCTGGGATGGAAGGCGAAGTGCCGCGGCCCGGCTCCGGGGGCCATTTTAATCCCGGGAACCGCATTGGGCTTCAGGCTGCCGTCTGTAGCAGAAAAGTCATAGACACGCAGTTCATCAATGCCCAGATCAGCAACGACGGCATGCCGATTCTTCAGATCCAGATTGATCGAATGGGCGTGCGGAGCTTTCTGTCGCGCTGGGTTCACACTCGATCCGGTATGCTGCACAAACGCCGCACTGAGGCCGAGAGAACCACTTTTCTCGATCGGCAGCGAGCAGATATTGCCGCCGGAATAGTTGGCGACAAGCACATATTTGCCCTTCTCATCAACCACCAGATGGCAGGGGGAGCCGCCCAGAGAGGACTGCTGATTGAGAAACGTCAGCTTGCCGCTGGCTGAGTCGATCGCAAAGGCACTCACTGCACCGGCTGGTTTCCCTTGGAAATCATTAATTTCATTCACCGCATACAGATATTTCTGATTGGGATGAATCGCCAGGAACGACGGATTCACTGTATTTCCTGTGACATCCACGTGCGTCAGTTTGCCCGTCTCGCCATCCAGCAGAAGCTGGTAGATTCCTTTGCTGTCACTGCCACGGGTATAGGTGCCGACATAGACCCGGTATTGATCGGCACCCCGGGCGGATTCCGTGAACAGTGTCGAGCAGACGGCGCCTGTCAACAGGGCGAAGCACAGGAAATATTGAGTCGGCGAGAGCATGGACGGTCCTATCTGAGAATGCAGGCGAACAGGGGCAGAGCACGGGCATCAGGCCCGATGGTCGTCTATCAGTTTATTTGACTCTAATCCAGTGGGGAACGCAAGCCTCGGTTTCGGCAGGGATCTGAAATACCGGGGGTAGGAATCCTGTGATTCGTGATTCGAAACGATTATACTTTGAAGCATGTTGAAACGGATTACACTACATAACTTTATGAGCCATGCGCATACCGAGATTGAGCTGTCGCCCGGACTGACCGTGCTGACAGGTCCCAATAACTGCGGTAAGTCGGCCTTCGTATTGGCTCTACAATCTCTTGTGGAGAATACACGAGGAAGTTTCATGATCCGACATGGGGCCAAGGAGTGCCGTGTGATCGTGGAAACCTTTGACGGCCACACCATCGAATGGAAACGCAAAAAGAAGACGGCAGGTTACATAATTGATGGTGAGTACAAACGAAATCCTGGAGACGATGTTCTAGCCAAAGTATTGCGATTGGCGAAGGTCAAGTCGGGGGACAGCGATGAATTCGACGTCCATTTCGGCGAGCAGAAGTCTCCCATCTTTCTGCTGGGCGACCGGGGCAGTCGGGCCGCGCGGTTCTTTGCGTCCTCTTCGGATGCATCGGTCCTGATTGAAATGCAGAAGCTGCACCGTAGTAAAGTCAAAGTGGCTCAGCAGGAATTTCAGCGACTGCAGGCCGAACAGAAACAGAACGCCGCGACTCTGGAACTGCTGGCCCCTGTTCCCGATCTGGAAACGCGACTGGAGACACTCGACCAGACATTCCAGGCACTCCAGGCCGAATCACAGCAGATTCAGCAGCTGGAAACACTGATTCAGGGATTGGTGCAGGCCAGCGAACGTGTAGAACTCGATGCCCGCCGTGCTGCCTGTTTGAGCGACTTGCCAACGGAGCTTCAGCAGGAAAATGAGCGTCCACTGGAAGCACTCGTCCAGCGCTGGCAGGGGATCGAACAGGAACAGCAGTGTTCCCAGGTTGCCGTCACAGCTCTGCAGCCCCTGAGCGATCCGCCAACCATTGAAGATGAGTCAGCGCTGGCAACGCTGATCAGAGAGACACAACTGCAAACCGGGATCTGTCAGCATTCCGCTGCCACACACAGTTGCCTGGATGATCTAGAGGATCCTCCCCAGCTGACCGATCCGGATAACCTGGAAAAGCTGATCGCTCGACTCTCCGCGGCAGCAGAGCGGGTCCAACTCGATCGGCAGGAAGCCGAACTGCTTGCGGCCTGCGTTCCCCCTCCTGAACTGGTCGATGGAGCGCGTCTCGCTCAATTCTGTCAGCAGTGGACCGCCGCGGAAACGCACTTTCTGGAACTGAAAGAGATCCATGCGGAAGCGGAAGCAGAGTACGAACAGGGGCGTCTGGAGATGTTGCACTGGGTGGAAGAAAATCCTACCTGTCCCACCTGTGGCGCGGAACTGGAACCGGATCAGTTCATTCAATCCGCTGAGACCGGCTTGAGGGGGCACACCCATGGCGCGTGAGGAATACCAGGGAGTGCTGCTGATCGGTGACCCGCACGTCGAAGGGCGGGTGCCCGGGTTTCGCAAGGATGACTATCCCCGCGTCGTGCTGGAGAAGTTGAAGTGGTGCCTGCAGACCGCCGAGGAACAGAAGCTGCTCCCCGTGATCCTGGGAGATCTGTTTCATGTCCCCCGAGACAATCAGAACTGGCTGCTCTGTGAACTGCTCACGCTCTTCGAAACGCCCGTGTATGGCATCTATGGAAACCATGACTGCCGGGAAAACCAGCTGAATGAACATGACACACTGAGTATCCTGATCCAGGCCGGCCGCTATCGTCTGCTGTCGGAAGACAATCCCTGGCGGGGAACCATGGCCGGGCGCTCCGTTATTGTGGGCGGCACTTCCTGGGGACAGAAACTGCCTAAAGCAGACGCATTTGAGAACGAAGACGATTCGCCACTCGTGGTCTGGGTCACGCACCATGATATCCTGGTGCCCGGCTATGAAGAGCAGGGGCACCTGCGACCCTACGAAATCGAAGGGGTGGCATATGTGGTGAATGGCCACATTCACCGACAACTGGAAGACGTGCAAAAGGGACAGACCACCTGGGTCACCCCGGGAAACATTATCCGCCGCTCCCGCAGCGATGCCTCGCGGGCACATGTTCCCTCTGTCCTTAAACTGGAAGTGACCGCGGAGGGCTGGCAGCGATCGCGGCTGGAAATCCCGCATGCGGCATTTGAAGATATCTTTCATCCCGAAATGCAGGATGAAACCGAGGAAGGAGTCCCTTCCGCTTTCATTTCGGGGCTGGCCGAATTACAGTCTCGCCGAACAGACACGGGCGCAGGTCTCAAACTGTTCCTCGAAAAAAATCTACCACAGTTTGAAACATCTGTGGCAACCGAAATACAGAAATTAGCAGACGAGGTGTCCACTCATGACGAATGACCAGCCGGGAGCGGTTCCCGATATCGAAACACTGACGGAACAGTTCCAGAAACTGAATAAACGCAAAATTGAATCCGAACGCGATCTGGTGAATGCCGAAAAGAATCTGAACGAGCTCAAACAGCAGGCGCAGGAAGAGTACGGCACTGATCAACTGGAGGAGCTGAAAGCGAAACTCCAGCAGATCAAAGACGAGAATGCACGCAAGCGGGCGGAATATCATGCGAGTTTGACAAAGATCGAGGCCGAACTGACGAAAATTGAATCGGCTCACAACACCTCAGATGCTTCTTGAGTCAATCCGAAGGACCGGTCTGGATGAACGACGAGTTCTCTGCACAATCTGATGCGACAGTTACCCCCGCGGAACTGCGGCCTCCCCTGAGTCTGCAGCGTCGCTGCTGGGAGCTGTCCGCGGTGCGCAAACAGAAAGAAAAAGATCAGGCCCAGCTCAAACAGCAGCTGCAGGAAACAGAACAGTACCTGGCGATTTCAGAGCAGGTTACCGAAGCGCTGGAGACGCTGAGCGGGCAGCTGTTCGAACAGGAACTGCAGATGATCCAGGAGAAGCTGACCATCGCGCTGCAGGAAGTCCTGGAACAGCCTCTCAAGCTCAAGGCGGTCGCTGAATGGAAACGCAACGCAGCCACCGTCGAGTTTCAGATCGAGCGCGAAGGCAACACGGAAGATATCATGCGGGGGCAGGGGGGCTCGGTCGCCAACATCCTCTCGGTCGGCCTGCGGATGTTTGCGTTGATGACGCTGGATGAAAAAGAACACCGCCGCGTACTGGTGCTGGACGAGCAGGATTGCTGGCTGCGGCCCGATCTGGTACCGCGGTTAGTTAAAATTATTCATGAGGCGGGGCAGGCACTCGGCTTCCAGATTATCATGATCAGTCACCACGATCCGGTGATGTTTGAACGTTACGCCGATACGATCTTCCAGTTCACACCCTCTCCGGAAGGAGTGCAGGTGGAACGGGTCGAAACGGATCGGCAGCAGAATGAATCAACCTGAACCGAAGTCGAGAACGCATTGAAGGACCATACCCACTGATGTCATCGCCAACCTACAAGACCGCTCCCGTCCCTTCGAAGAAAATGCCGACCGGCATCCCCTATATTGTCGGAAACGAAGCCGCCGAACGTTTCAGTTTTTACGGGATGCGAGGCATTCTTGTTGTGTTTATGACGCAATACATGTTGACTGCCAGCGGTAAAATGGATCATATGCCGGGCCCTGAAGCGACTGCCGTGTTTCATTACTTCGTCGCTTCGGCTTATTTTTTTCCCTTGTTAGGCTCAATTCTTTCGGATGTCTTCTGGGGTAAATATAAAACAATTATGCTGCTCTCCATCGTCTATTGTCTCGGGCATCTGGCACTGGCCATTGACGAGACGCGGATGGGGCTCTTTCTTGGCTTGACGCTGATCGCCATCGGATCTGGGGGCATTAAACCCTGCGTCTCCGCACACGTGGGGGATCAATTTGGCAAACAGAACCAGCATCTTTTGAGTAAAATCTTCGGCTGGTTTTATATCGCGATTAATCTGGGCGCATTCGTTTCCTCTCTCTTGATTCCCGAGATCCTGAAAGCATATGGACCACATTATGCATTTGGCTTGCCTGGGGTATTGATGTTAATCGCGACAATTCTGTTTTGGCTGGGACGCAATCAGTTCGTACATATTCCCCCCTCGGGCTGGAAAAAATTTCGTACAGAGACGCTAGGTAAAGAGGGGATACAAGCCATTCTCAATCTTTCCGTACTGTTTTACGTCTTTGTGCCGATCTTCTGGTCATTATTCGACCAGACGGGATCTACCTGGGTACTTCAAGCGACTCAGATGAAGACCGTTTCTATTGGAGAATTTGAAGTAAAAGCAGCTCAGATTCAGGCATTCAACCCTTTTTTCATTTTAGTTCTGGTGCCGACATTTAACTATGTCGTTTATCCACTCATCGATAAAGTCTTTCCTCTGACTCCGTTGAGGAAAATTTCGATCGGTTTCTTTTTGACGGCGGCTTCCTTTGCCATTGTTGCATTGATTCAGATCGCCATTGACCGTTCTCCAGACAATCCACCCAATATGCTCTGGCAGGCTGTTCCGTACCTGGTGATCACAGCGGGAGAAGTCATGATTTCCATTACTTGTCTCGAATTTGCATATACCCAGGCTCCCACATCAATGAAGTCGTTTATCATGTCTCTCTATCTGCTCTCAGTCACAGTGGGGAATTTGCTCACGTCGGGTGTGAATGAATTTATCATGATTGATGAAAAGACTTCGCGGTTGCAAGGAGCTGACTATTTCTGGTTCTTTTCCGGCTTGATGCTGGTGGCGGCAATCCTGTTTGTCTTTGTGGCCCGGTTTTATAAAGGGAAAACTTATATCCAGGATGATGGAACGGATGATGCCCGTGCGGAAGAAGAAGGGATTCAGTGATCTAGCGGCGAATCCCGAGTAGGATCCTTTTCTTTACCGTCGATCCTGCTATGATTCGCGTTGGAACCGAATAACGGCGAATGCTTTCGCACATCACATATTCAAAGCTTTCAAATTATCTGAGAAAGGAATCAGAAATGCGTCTCTCACACTCGTTTCAAGTCATGTGCTGCGGTGTCGCACTGGCTTTGTTTGCCGGCTGCACTTCGCAGGATGATACACGTACCTTCGACGAAAAAGACTCACAGGCTTCAGCCGAAGCGGAGCACGCACACGAGCATGATCACGAACATGACCATGGTCCCAACGGCGGGCATCTGCTGGAAGTCGGCGAAGAACAGTACCACGTGGAAGTCGTCTTCGATAACGATAAGCGGACTCTGACCGCCTTCATCCTGGGACCCGACGCCAAATCGGCACATCCGATTGCCGGTGAAACGATCGACTTCGACCTGGAAGTTGGCGACAAAGAACACGAAATCCCGCTGGCTGCCAAGCCGCTGGATGGGGAAAAGGACGGCAAGTCATCCCGCTTCGTGGCTGAAGGCAAAGCGATTCCCGAGTCGATCAAAGCGGAATCGGATCTGAATGGTCATTTCCATCTGGATATCGGCGAAGATCATTTTCATGTCGATCTGCATCACGAAGGTCACGATCATGACCACGATGATCACGATCATGATCACGAAAAGACGGAGCCTAAGAAAGAGGAAACTAAAAAAGAAGAACCGAAAAAGACCGAAGACAAGCCGGCTGATAAAGAATAGTCGACACATCTGCTCGCAAATAAAAAACGCCCCCGGATTAAATTCCAGGGGCGTTTTTTGTTTTCCGTGTTGTTTGCCGTCTGTTAGAACCAGAAGTAGCGACGGGCGGTTTCCACCACATCACCAAACAGGACATAGAACAGGCTCCGCTCGCCACAATCAATCTTGGCACTCACTTCTGCACCAATTCTAAGCATCGGCAGTTCTTCTTTATCAAACGTCGCATAAGTTTCGACGATCGGTCCAACCTCTTCAGCCGAGTTGACCCGTGTCGAAATTTCGGTGACTTCCCCTTCGTAGGTCAATTCATTGGATGTGGCCAGAATGAATTCAACGGGCAACTCGATATCGCCCTTCTTCTCAGCGGCTCTGAGGATATGTCCCATCCGTTTTTCTTCCACGTCCAGTTCCAGCTGCCAGGGACCGTTGGGATCCATGATCTCCATCAGCAATTCGCCCCGTTGAACCGGACGGTTAATCAGCAACTGCTCAACCTGGAAGGTCGTCACTACTCCATCAATGGGCGCTTTGACGTTCAGCTTGTCAAGACGTTCTCTCAGAATCTGCAGCTGTCTTTTGGTACCTTTGATCTGGGTGATTGTTTCATTCAGTTTTCCGCGGAGATTGATGTTGTCTGCGACCGGTCGCTTGCTGCTGGTATCTGATTGAAGATCGGCATTGATGGCCAGCTTCGACAGGAGGAGCTCATTCAGTCTGTTTTCAGCGTCTACCGCCTGGGCTTTCAGATCTTCGTTCCGGATTTCCACCAGCAGATCGCCCTTTTTCACTCGCTGACCACTCTCCACGTGAATGGCAACCACTTCGCCCTCCCAGTTGGTGAAGACTTCCCGCTGGATGGTCGGCATCAGCCGTCCGTCGCAGTTCACACGGTAATCATAGGGAACCATTGCCAGGGTTACGCCTGCTGCCACGAGCAACGCAATGACGACCAGGGTTTTGGCCAGGGTTTTTCCACGGAGTGCGGCAAACGTACGTCCCACAAACCGCCAGAGTGGCATCAGGAAGATGCTCTCATAATTGCGTGAATTGGCAATTCCGCTGGCGATGTGGCCCGCCAGCAGCTCGGCCCGGCTTTCCAGGTGCGGACGCGGCTGACTGTCGGTAATCTGTTCGATGATCAGCCCGCCGATCAGCTTGCGGGGTTTATCACTGGTGCGTCCCAGTGCCTCGTCATCGTGTTTGACGATTTTTTCCGGCTCAAACAGCGGCACAATCATAATCATGCGTGTGCCACTTTCCTGCAGGTAATCGGCCAGTGGCTCTTCAATTTGTGGCGGAATCGAGTCGACGGATCCCGAGTAAATAAAGTTCTCCCGCATAGAGAGTACTTTATTGGAGAGTTTAGAGAGCAGTCTGACGGTATTGGCCCGTTTGTTGACTTTGTCCTGACCGTTGATCGCTTCGATCACCGTCTTCTTGCCATACTGCATGGCCAGACTGACGCGGTCGGCATTCAGAATTTGACGGCCATCGTTTACGACCGTTGCTGCCACTTCTGAGAGATCCAGGCTGCGGTGCAACTGCTGGACGAACTGATCGACTTCTTCCCAGACTTCCAGTGAGGCATCAGTCTGATTGGCTTTGTCCCGTTCGGTCAGGTAATGCGAGGCGTATCCCGACATCTGCTCGACAAACTGCAGATATCCCGAGTGTGCCTGTTTGGGAGCATTCGAACGCTGGAAAATTTCAATGACGCCCACAGGTTTTTTACGGATCGTCAACGCGGCGACCACAATCAGGTTATCGGTCGGGAGGTGAATGTCAGATTCACCCTCAGCGGTAAAAATCCGGGCTTCTGCCGTCGATACCACATCAGACAGCAGACGCTGGTTCTTCAGGATCGCTTCCGGTTCTTCGTAGAAGCCGGTGTCTGCCAGGTTCACTTCACTTTTGATACTCAGGCGTCCGCTGTCATCGATTAACCAGGCTGCACCTGCTGTGGCTCCCAGACCGGCGACCACTCTTCTGAGAAATTCACGGAAGAATGTCTCAGGGGCGACGTTGGAATGAGCAAACTCTTCGATTTCCCGCGCAATTCGAATGACGCGTTCACGGGTCTGGCTGGGCGTTTGAGTGCTTGTCATAAGGTTAATTTACCTGTTTGATCGATCAATTGATTTCAGTTTTCCATTTCTGAAATGAGACTCTTCCAGAAATTATACGGTATGTTTGACATAAACTATGGTTTTTTGCCGTTTCCACACGCGATTTTCACCGTGTGGACAATCTTACATACCCGGATTTTATTCAGAGGGAGAGGTGATTGCAAAAAGACAATTCGCTGTAAGCCTCTTTTTTTTGCCATGTTGCGAAAAAGAAACGGACGACTTGAGTAACCGGTTCAGCAGCAAGGAATCGTATAAACGCACCTCTGTAATAACAGACGGTCAAATATTTGAAGTATAACATACGTAGAATGAGGGCAGACCATAATTTAAAAATAGACCATGACTTACGAGCTGTCTTCCTCAGCCGGTTTCGATCGAAATCAGAACCAGACTGGCAGAAGGGGTAAAATAGGGTAGATGTATCGATTGTGGTGCCGTGATGTGAAGCCGCAACCTGTCGTTATGTCCTGAACAGCCCTGTGAAAAACCAGGGACGCACTTCAGAAATTGCTTGTCAGCAGTGCACGGGAAGCGTTAGATATGAGGCTCTGAAGTGTCTATATTTATATATGTCAGACTATTCAGGTTAAACAACGTGCAAAGTCACGTGTTTCAGCTCCGGGAACCTCCAGATTCAGTTTTAGGATCAAGATATGAATTTCAAAATGAGAAACGTGCTGTACTCAATGCTGCTGATGGCAGGCTGCGGTCTGGGAATCGCGGGAAGCCAGTTACAGGCGGAAGATAAAGCCACCGAGAAGAAACCATCAGCGAGCCCTGAAGCTGCAATCACGGTAGACGAATGCCGGATCAAACTGATCGACCGGATCATCCTGGGGAGCGATCGTCCCGGGGTGCTGGAATTTGTCGAACCCAATGAAGGCGAACTGGTAAAAAAAGGAAAGGTCATCGCGGCACTCAAAAGCGATGCTCTGCAAGCCTCCCGCAAAACCGCAGAAAAAAAGGCGACCAACGATATTGAAATTCGTTATTCTAAAAAGGCCCGCGATACCGCTTATGTCGAACTGGAGATGAACAAGGACATCAATAAGCGGGTTCCCAATACCATTTCCGAACTTGATATCAAACGCTTGACCCTGAATGCGGAAAAGAGCGATCTGCAGATCGAGCAGGCTGAGCTGGAGTTTGCCATGAATAAGCTGCAGCTGGCGGAGATCGATGCCCAGCTGGAAGAAATGAAAATTCTGGCTCCCTTTGATGGAGTCATCACCAAAAAATTTCGTTCGACAGGTGAAGTGGTGCGCCATGGGGATGAGGTGCTCGAACTGGTCAGTACCAAACGTGTCAAGGTGGAAGGTTATGTCAACATCCAGGATATCTGGAAGTTTCATGTCGGGACTCCGGTAGAGGTGCATCTGGATATTCATGGTCTCCAACTGCCTGTTGAGGACAAAACATTCCATGGCAAGATTACCTTCATTGATGTTGAAGTAGAGCCCATTCACGGCAAGGCGATTCGAGTCTGGGCCGAGGTTCAAAATCCGGATAATCTTCTCAAAGCAGGTTACATGGCCACCATGAAAATCATGCCGGACAAAACAGAATCCAAAGTGGCACAGGGAGCACCAGCGGAAAAATAATTAACAGCTCTGTTTCCCTTACCGGTAATGACACTTTTTTCCTGCCAGAGATTTTGACTGCATATGAGTACTCTAAGCGAATCCATGACATCCTCAACGGAACGACCGATTCCGCTGAGCGTGCGCGATGATTTAATCAGCAAGTGGATTCATTATAAAGGGTTGGGATACTGGGTGATTAAAGATCCGGTCTCTCTTAAATACACACGTCTGCATCCCGAGCAGTTTTACATCCTAAATCTGCTGGACGGGCAGCGCAGTCCGGAAGAAATCAAAGACGAAGTCCACCGCCAGTACCCGACCCTGTTGCTCTCGATCTCCGAAATTCAGCAGCTGATCTCCGACCTGTATCGCAAAGGGTTGTTGACCAGCGGTCGACCGGGGCAGGGAGTCACGCTGATTAAACAGTCGCGTGAAGAGTCAAATAAAAAGATGGTCAGCACTTTTCGGAACCTGCTCTATCTCCGGCTGCCAGGCTGGGATCCGGAAACGACGCTCCAGAAACTTTATCCCTATGTCAAGTGGATGTGGCGTCCCTGGGCTACCACCATGTTCGCCATGCTGATCCTCTCTTCCTGGATCCTGATCGGTGTGCAGTTCGAAGCGTTTCGCAGTCGACTGCCCGAATTCCAGCAGTTTTTCGGCTGGCCCAACCTGATCTACATGTGGTTTGTACTCGGGGCTGCGAAAATCATTCACGAATTCGGCCACGGTCTGTCGTGCAAACATTACGGCGGCGAGTGTCACGGGATGGGGATCATGTTCCTGGTCTTCAGCCCCTGCCTGTATTGTGATGTCTCCGATTCGTGGATGCTGCGCAACAAATGGCAGCGGATTATCATCGGCGGCGCGGGGATGTACATCGAGGTCATTCTGTCGGCGATCGCGGTCTGGGTCTGGTGGTTTACCAGGCCGGGGCTGCTGAATCACCTGGCTCTGAACCTGTTTTTTGTTTCCACCGTGACCACCGTCATTTTCAACGCCAACCCGTTGATGCGGTTTGACGGTTACTACATGATGAGCGACCTGCTGGAAATACCCAATTTGCGACAGAAAGCCGATAAACATCTGCGGGATACCTTCGCCTGGTTTTGCCTGGGTATTGAATCGCAGCGGGATCCCTTCATGCCGGAAACCGGTAAATTCTGGTTTATCCTGTATGCGATCTCCGCAGCGCTGTACCGCTGGTTTATCATGTTCGGGATTACGCTGTTCTTGTATACCGTGTTGAAACCATACGATCTGCAGAGCATTGGAGTCACTCTGGCAGTCGTCTCTGTCGTCTCATTTATTGGTGGGATTTTCTACAACATTTACAAAATTATCGCTGCACCGAGGACCGAACCCATGAACTATTTCAAAGTCTCAGCGACTCTGACCGTGGCTGTCGCTTTGATTCTGGGAATTCTCCTGATCCCAGTTCCCATGCATTTTGAAGCCCCTTTCGTAGTGGAAGGCTATGACGTGAAGGATGTCTATACCACCGAGCCGGGCCGGCTGGATCAGGTGTATGTTGAACCGGGGCAGCACGTCAAGCAGGGACAACTGCTGGCAAGAATCGTGAACATCGAAAGGGAAGACAAGCTCTATCAGTTGAAAGAGATTGATCGTAAAGTTCAGGAAGATGAGATCTATAAATACCGGGCACTGGGGGACCTCGCTGGCGTGAAAGTCGCGAAAGAAAAACTGGTGACCATCAATGAGCAGATCGAGGAAATTGAAGACCAGCTCAAGCATATGGAAGTCATCGCACCGATCAGTGGAAGAGTGATTGCCCCGGCACGGCGACCGGAACCCAAATTGTCCGATTCTAAAAAACGGCTTTCGGGCTGGTTTGGGACCCCGCTGGATCCGCGCAATGCAAACTGCTATCTCGATGAAGGGACGCATATGTTGAGCATCGCCCCTGAGGAACGCTACCAGGCTGTCCTCTACATCGATCAGGAATATCGGAATGATTTTCAGATCGATCAACAGGTCGAACTCAAGCTGGAAAATCTGCCCGACAAAACCTACAAGTCCAAAATTGAACGAGTCGCTCACGGACATCGAGATTACGTACCGCCCACTCTCTCGAATAAAATGGGAGGAGAATTGCCTACCGTGACGGATCAGGACGGAAACGAAAAACTGACCAGCACCGCCTATCAGGCCATCGTGCCTCTGGAAGAAGATGTGTTCCTGTTCCGGACCAATATGCGGGGGAAAGCCAGATTCCTGGTCAGTCAGTTAACGACCGGGCAATGGCTCTGGCGTTACTTCCGGAAAACATTCCATTTCCGCCTCTGATCCGGGAAGGTTGTGATCTGGCAGCCAAACATGTTTCTTCAGAACAGTCTCTCAGGAATAGCATGAATCATCTCATCGCGGAAGCGGTCCAGTTACTACAGCAGAATCAGCCGCAGAAAGCGGAAGCATTATTAAGCCCCTACTATTATGCCAATCTGGAGAATTCCCAGTTTCTCCATTTTTATGCTCTGGCCAAGTCTCATACGGGCCAGCATGTTGTGGGCATTGACCTGCTGAAAAAGGCCATCGACCTCCAGCCGGACGTTGCCGAGTATCATCACAATCTGGCAGCCATTTATCGACTGGTCGGGGAATTTCAGCTTTCGGAAGATCACTATCTGACTGCCCTGAAGTTAAAGCCGGATTATGCAGAGGCTTATTTCAATTACTCCGCGACCAGAAAATTTACCGCCGATGATCCGGTGATTGAATTAATTGAAACACAGACTTCCCGTACAGATTTGAGTGACGCGGACCGTTGTTTCCTCGGATTCGCGGGCGGCAAAATATTTAATGATGTGAAAGACTACGACAAAGCATTTTCCTACTATGAACTGGGGAACAACAGTCGCAAGGTGCAGTTTGATATTAATGATTTTCGTCGTGAAATCGATCGCACCATTGAAGTTTTCTCCGCGGAAACGATTCGCGAACTGTCGCAACATGGATTACAGACAGACTTGCCGGTATTCATCATCGGCATGCCTCGCACAGGAACGACTCTGGTGGAACAGATTCTCTCCAGTCATCCTGACGTTCACGGGGCGGGAGAATTGCGGGACATCTCCAGTATTGCCGGGACCATGCCGCAGCATGCCCCGGAGAAAACACCTTATCCGGAATGTGTCAAACAGTTGCCCGTCAATGCGTTTTCCGGGTTTGGAGAGTCCTATCTCAAGCGTCTGAAAACCTTCGGTCCCCAGGCCACACGGGTCATCAATAAAATGCCGGGGAATTACCTCAACCTGGGATTGATCTCGATCATGTTTCCCCAGGCGAAAGTCATCCATTGCAGACGAGACCCGCTGGATACCTGTCTCTCCTGCTATTTTCAGCGTTTTCGGCAGGGCCACGATTATTCCCATGATCTGAAACACCTCGGGCTGTATTACCGCGAATACGAACGCTTAATGGCACACTGGCAACAGGTGCTGCCCCGCTTGCCTTACGAACTGGCATATGCCGACCTGGTCCAGAATCAGGAAGCGATCTCCAGGGAACTCATCGAGTATATTGGCGTCTCCTGGGATGACCAGTGCCTCGATTTTCATGCCAATCAACGCCCCGTGACTACGGCCAGTAACTGGCAGGTTCGCAGGCCCATGAATCGCGCGGGACTGGAGCGGTGGCGAAATTATGATCAGCATCTGGAAGGGTTACGTCAGGCTCTCGCCGGAGAGGAAAACTGAAAACCATTCCTGAGGAAATCGACTCAGGGAATCGCAGGGAGAATCCCCGTCTGGTTCTCTGCTGATGTCCACCACAGGCGCCACAGACGCTGGTTATAACCAAAATTCTGTTCGGTCAGTTTCTGGAGCGCCTCCAGAACTGCTGAATTCTGATGGACATGATTGATGGAGACGGTGCGCATCTGAACTTTGGGTTGCTGGGAAGGCAGAACAATCACACCGTTGGGATAACGGCCGGCCAGCAGACCGGCTTCGATATCGGGAGGCAACACAATTCCCGACCCGCCAAAGGAGCCATTGCTGTTGAAACTGTAGGTCGAAGAGGCGTCCGGCACCCGAACGCGGTAGGTATGACTGGTGACGAGCGCGTTGATCAGTTCCGGTACGACTTCACGGTCACCGATGGCTGACAGCCCTGCTGCGGCCCGTTGTACAATCAGATTCGATTTGTGTTTTAACGCTTCGATAAAATAGACAATCGCCCGGGAGGCATCCCGCTCGGTCAGTGCTTCCAGGGCTGCTTCACGAATGGCCTGATGCGGATCGGTCAGAGCCAGTTCAGCCAGCGGACGCAGGGGAAGGTCTCCCGGGATCCGCTGGAGCGTTGTCACCAGCAGGGATCGCAGGCTCAGGTTCTCATGTTTTCCCAGAGATCGGGCCAGTCCCGCGACCGCATGCGGGTCCTCAATCGCCTGGATATTCTGCAGACCCTCTGACTGATACTGGGGATTCTGGCTGAGGACCCAGGTCACCCAGAGATTGATTTTTTTGCTCCATTTGCGTTCTGCTTCCAGGTCTGCCTGATTTTTTTCCAAAAGCTCCAGTTCGGCAGAGGAGACGTAGCGCCCCTTGTATTTCACATAACCGTTTTTCCGCATGATCTGATCCCGGGTCATCCATTCGCCATCCCGTTTGGTATAGCCCAGTGCGGCACGGGCTTTGGCATGGTCAGGATCGAGTTTGATCACTTTTTCCAGTTCCTGATGACGAGGTGTGGTCAGGAAATTTTTGCGACACCATTCTGCCAGTTCCAGATGAGCCTCCACCGTATCTGCAGTCTGACGGGCTCTGGTTTCATATTCTTCGATGACCAGTGGCCGATTGGTGACGAACTCAATCTGCTGCGCATCGAGACGGATCAGGCCTCCCCCCAGCGTTTCAATGCTGCGGCTGGATTCTGCGCCTGAATGGTCTGGTATCAATTTGCCGCGGATCTCCCCACCCTGTTTCAGTTTGATCAGATCTGCGTGGGCTGGCGTTAAAGACGGGGCACCGGCCAGTAGCGGGATCATGACCCACCCCAGTCTGAACAGGGCTGGATTCACAGGACCGGAAATGAAGAGGCTCATATCAGTTCCTTTTCAGGCTGTGAGAGATAAAAAAGCTTGATCTGAAGATATGAAAGCACACGTGTATTCTACCACATCCAGCATGCAGAGAGTAGTTTCTGATTCCGAGAAGCGACGGTTTCCAATGGCATTCGTTACTGCGAATGCATCTGACAGATCGATCAGGAATATGCGTTCTGGGGCGGACCGGGGGACAAATTCGGGAGCAGACGGGCCATTCGCAGTCTGATTCGGTAAATTCGTTCAGTTCAGATGGTGGAAATTATTCAAATCTCAGCAGAACAATGCTGGATTCCGCTTTGGTTGAGTGGGTAGAATGGGGGGAGTAAGCCAGGTCTGGGGCAGCAAGAATCTCAGTTGGCAGCTGGTTTTTGCAGACTCTTTTCGTCTCTGATGATTCCATCATGTAGAGTTAAGAGGAGTCGGTCTCTTTTGAATGACACTGGTTGAGACCATTCCCTGATACCGTTCAATCCTGTTCTCCTAATTCATTCTGGAAAAGATTTTCATATGTCTGGTTGGAAGATGCCCAAGTATCTGATTCTGGCTCTGTTCTTGATGGGCCTGTGCTCTGAAAACCTGCTGGCACAACGGTTAAATGAATCTTCTGTCGGCCTGACGCTTCCGACCCAGCGCTCTCTGGTGAAGCATAACCTGGAACGAGTCTGGTGGGGGCAGGCAACCGTCGATCCGCATCGGGATCGCATCGTGCATCTGACTCTCGATGAAATCAACCTGTATGCTATTTCGACTTCCGGGATTATTACCGCATTTAATAATGAGAACGGAAAGAAACTCTGGTCGACTCAGTTAGGGCGCGGTAACAATCTCAGTTATCCACCAGTTTCAAATTCAAAATACGTCTTTATCACTGTCGGGACCAAGCTGTACTCTATCGAGCGACAGAGCGGCGAAATCGACTGGGAACTGCAGCTTCCCACTTCACCCTCAACCAGTCCCACGGTAGACGAAGATACCATTTATATCGGGACTCTGGACGGGCGTGTCTATGCCTGGAATTTGAGAAGACTGAAAGAACTGAGTGGTGAATCCAAGCTGCCTGACTGGCGTGACAGTGCCGTGAAGTGGACCTTTCAGACAGGGGATGCCATCACGACTCCTTCACTGGTAACGCCTCGTGCTCTCGTATTTGCCAGTCAGGATGGTTCACTCTATTCGGTCACTCTGACTGACCGTCAGCTGACATACCAGTTTGAAACGGACGCCCCGATTGCGACCGACCTCGCCGAAAATGACAAAAGCGTCTTTCTCGCTTCTGAAGATCAGAATTTATACTGTTTGAATATTCTGAATGGGATTGTCCGCTGGCGGATTCGGACTTCATTTCCGATTCGTGAACCGGTAATGGTGCTCGAAAACGAAGTCTATCTTTCTTCCCGCAAGAGTGGTTTATTTCAGCTCTCCAGTGAAACCGGCCAGGAAGAGTGGTGGCAACCGCTGGGAATGACCTTCATTTCCATGTCCCCCTCACGGGTTTATGCTTCCGATAAACTCGGTAACCTGCTTGTGCTGGCACGCAAAGACGGGGCGCTGCTCTCGGCAGTTCCGTTGCGAAAATTTCAGGTCAAGCTCATGAATGATCTGACGGACCGCATCTTCTGTGCTTCGGAATCAGGGGTCATTCTCTGTCTCAAACAGAAAGACCTCCCGTTCCCCATTCGCTTCAAGCACCAGGATCGATACCCGATTCTGCCCGAAGTGGCTCCCGAGCCTGCTGATGCGAATGAAAATACCACTTCTCCAGCGACCGAAAATCCAGTCCAGTAAGCAGCTTTGACGCATTACTGAGACGAACGGTTGGCTGGTTTGTTTTCTGACCAGAGAGTGGCTAAACTGACCTCTGGTTGAGTGCCAGGCAGGGGCTCTCTGACTTCTGCGCAGGACTGATTCCCCCCTGGATCCACACTCAGGTACTTCTTTTCGCACAGGAATAGTGTATTTCTGTTTTCTTCAGAATTTGATTTAGAAACAAATGAGTGATTCTTATCCGCGTCGGGCGTTAGTCAGTGTCAGTGACAAATCGGGTCTGGATGATTTTGTCAAAGGGCTGGCAGAACTGGGTTTTGAATTCATCTCCACCGGAGGCACGCGACGCTATCTGGAAGAGCAGGGCGTAAATGTCATCGATATCTCTGCTTATACGGGATTCCCCGAAATCATGGATGGTCGTGTCAAGACTCTGCATCCCAAGGTACACGGTGCCATTCTGGGACGTCCCGATCTGCCCGGAGATGCGGCTTCGATCAAAGAATTTGAAATCGTCCCGTTTGAGCTGGTAGTCTGCAATCTCTATCCCTTCGAAGAGACGATTGCCAAACCCGATGTGACATTGCCTGAAGCGATTGAACAGATTGATATCGGCGGCCCGAGTATGGTTCGCTCCGCTGCCAAAAACCATGCCTATGTCGGCATTGTGACGAAGCAGGCACAGTATGGGCGGGTACTGGAAGCACTGAAATCCGGTCCTCTGACTCCGGAATTTCGACTGGAACTTTCCGCTGCCGCATTTGAGATGACCGCCTGCTATGACCGCGCGGTCGCGAATTACATGGCCTCTGTCCTGCCGACTGAGTCTGATGCACAGAGCCGGTTTCCAGAACAGGTCAGCATCAACCTGGTGAAACGGGATCAGCTGCGTTACGGCGAGAATCCGCACCAGGGAGCTGCTTTCTATGTGGAGCAGAATCCTCCCGCGGCCAGCGTGGCCCAGGCGGAGCAGTTGAACGGCAAAGAGCTTTCTTACAATAACTATCTGGATCTGGATGCCGCCCTGCAGATTGCCAGCGACTTTGACAAGCCCGCTGCGGTGGTTATCAAGCATACGAACCCCTGTGGTTGTGCGACGGCTGATACGCTGGCGGAAGCCTTCGAAAAGGCCTATGCCGGCGATCCGGTCAGTGCCTTCGGATCCATTCTGAGTTTCAATCAGCCCGTCGATCAGGCGACTGCTGAAAAACTGTGTGAACCGAATCGTTTCATCGAAGCGATTATTGCACCTGGTTATGAACCTGCTGCATTCGAGTTACTGACAACAAAGCCCAAATGGAAAAAGAACGTACGGTTGATGAAATGTCCCATGCTGCAACCGCCGGCAGAACCGAGCCTCGATTATCGTCGGGTTTCCGGGGGACTTCTCGTTCAGGAGAAAGATGAACTTCGCGACGACAAGGCAGACTGGAAAGTCGTTACTGAACGCGAACCGACCACCGAAGAGTTGAACAGTTTGAGTTTCGGCTGGGTCGTCTGTCGCCATGTGAAATCGAATGCGATCGTACTGGCCAAAGATGAAATGCTGCTCGGGGCGGGAGCCGGGCAGATGAGCCGCCTCGACTCGTCCTTTATTGCCGCCTACAAAGCGGGGGACCGCAGCCAGGGATCCATTGTCGCCTCGGATGCATTCTTCCCCTTCCGTGACGGGGTCGATGAAGCTGCGAAAGCAGGCGTGACCGCCATCATTCAGCCGGGAGGTTCCGTGCGGGATGAGGAAGTGATTGCTGCCTGCAACGAGCATAACATCGCCATGGTCTTCACAGGTCGCCGCCATTTCAAACATTAAAACGGGATGCGTAGTCGCGAGCCAGTTTGGTAGAAATCGCATGACGCTGTGTGAATAAGGCAGACTTGTTCACACAGCGTTTTTATTTGGCATTGACCCGCGCGAACCAGGCATCAAAATTCTGTGACATGCTTTTGACAAGCTCCGGATGCTGATCAGCCACGTCTGTGGTTTCGGTACCATCTCGCTGAAGGTCAAACAGCTGCCAGCGGGCCGGTTGTTTGCGGGAGCGGATCGCCTTCCAGTTTCCTTCCCGGATGGCCTGATGACGCGGCAGATCCCAGCAGAGTCTTGGGTGAGCAGTCCGTTGCTCTCCTCTGAACACAGGGAGCAGGCTTTTTCCTTCCAGTGGCAGGGGGTGGCGCCCTTTGAACTCAGTGGGATATTCTGTTTGAGCCACGTCCAGGAAGGTGGCCATGAAATCCATCACGTGTCCCGGTTGTCCAGTGATGGTTCCTCCCTGTTCGATAACTCTCGGCCAGCGAACGACCAGTGGCGTACGGATGCCACCTTCATAAGCTTCGAGCTTTGTTCCACGAAAAGGAGTGTTACTGGTGGTGGCCCAGGCCAGGCCATAGGCGGCAAACGTGTCAGGTGGACCAGGGAGATGATCTGGGCCGCTCCCCGGTTTGATGAGAACACCGTCCCGTCGCCAGCTACGATTAGGATTTTTGGCACTGAATCCAAATCCACTCTGGCTGGGCTTTAACCCGCCGTCAGGAGCTGCACCATTATCAGAGAGAAAAATGACCAGCGTGTTTTCTTCTGCGTTCGCCGCTTTTAAAGTCTGCAGCAGTTGTCCCAGGCCACGGTCAATGGATTTGACCTGTGCTGCATAAACCGCCATGCGTTCCGCCTGCCAGCGCTGGTGCTGCTCCTGCTCCCAGTTGCCAATACTGGAAGCACGTGGTGCCAGTTGCCATTCTTCCGGGATCAGTCCGTTTGCACGCTGTCGTTGAAAACGCTTTTCCCGGATCTGATCCCAGCCCTGTGTTTCATACAGCTTACGGTAGGGGGCAATTTCAGCTTCCCGCGCATGGAGGGGCCAGTGAGGGGCAATGTGCGCGACATAGAGCAGAAACGGTTGCTGATTCTGGAGGCCTTCCTTGAGAAACTGAACGGCGTGCTCATTGAAAGCATCAGTCAGGTAAAAGTCATTGGGGAGTTCGAGTCTCTGCCGATCCAGATAAAAAGGGTTCTGGACGACCTCATGATAGTAGCTGATTTTGGCCTGGCACATCGGACCGTAAAAACGGTCAAAACCGCGATCGAGGGCCGAGTCCCGTCCCTGCCACTTCCCGACCATCATCGTGTGATAACCCGCCTGCTGCAGAACTTCACCGAAGGTCGCACACACCTTGAAATTCTTGGGCTCATTCCAGCGGTCTCCGCGATGCCCCGTCTGCTGGCAGTACAATCCCGTCAGTAATGAGGCTCGTGTCGGACCGCAGATGGCATTGTTATAGAACTGGGTAAAACGCATCCCGTCCCGGGCCAGTGAGTCGATATGCGGCGTATCGATTTCACCTCCATAACAGCCGATGTCCGACCAGCCCAGATCGTCAGCCATGACCAGAATAATGTTGGGGCGTTTAGCCGGTTTGTCTCCCCTGAGCAGCTGAGAACTGTGGAAGGTGAGCAGCAACAGCAGACAGACACGGAGCATCAGATGGGGCATGGTAGGCGATTCCTCAACGTCGATGGATGCGGGGTGATCAATTCCAGGAAGTAATATGAATTGATCTTACCATGCCGGTCTTGCAGGCGTCAATTTTCTCGCAGTTTGTGACGAAGTACTTTTGCTTCGTGACTTGCTGTCTGCGCAAAATAAGAGGGCCTCCCTGCGACAGGAAGGCCCTCTTCGAGATATCAGGTTCATTCCCACCTGGGGAATGATGTGTTGTGTGATGGTAATCGCGGGTCTTAGAAGACGAGGATTACGTCAGTACCAACGGTGAACTGGCTGTCTTTGGTACCACCGTTTGAAGTGGTCCAGGGATCAGAACCGTCTGCCCAGTCCCAGCGAACTTCAGGACGAACCTGAATGCAGGAGTTGAGCTTGTGGTTGATACCAGCGGTGATTTCGTAGTAGCTCGTACCGGGAGCACCCAGCTGAGTTCCCTGCTGGTCACGCCAGTATTCGACACGCATACCAGCACGAGTGGTATCGCAGAGATCGTAGAACAGGTACTGGTTAATACCATAGGCCTGAGCAAACTGACCTGGAATTGCAGCAGAACCGTTCTTGTAGAACATGTGGTCGTGCTGGAAGACGTATGACAGTTTGTCGGTCAGTTTCTGCTGAGCTACAAGGCTGTAGATCGTCAGGTTGGATGTACCACCCAGAGCATCGTTTTCGTTACCTGAGCTCAAGGAGAATGATACAGAAGTATCTTCACTGTCGCTGGTCCAGGTGACCAGACCCAGGAAGCTCCACTGATGATTCTGGTTTTCGAAGTCGTCCCAACCAGTGGTGATACCGCCAGTTGCTGAGATGTTGTCACTCAGGTCTGTGCTGGCCAGTACACCGGTATGGGTAAACGGCTCATCGTACTGCATGGTATAAGCATGTGAGTAGAAGAAGTTACCAGTCGCAGGAACAACTTCGTAACCGATCAGGGTGTAGAAGTGACCGGCGTTAACGGTAACACCGTTTCCGATGGGAGCGTAGAACGAAGCGTACATCTGGGGCATTGCAATACCAATCTGGTTGGCAGTAGCAATGTCGTTGTTTGACCAGATACCATCGAAGTTCGGATTGTTGTTAGGACCACCGAAAGTTGATGTGTCCTGAGCATCAGCACCGACGACCAGGTCAACACGTCCACCCCAGCCGAAGCAGTCTTCGTTGGCAGCAGCGTCTTTTTCCAGTACGAAGTACAGCTGGTTCAGCATGAACTGGCTGTCAGCAGCGTTAAAACCAACACCCGGCTGGTTTAAATCGTTCTGTGGTCGGTTTCCGTTGAATGTAATACCGAATTCCAGCCAACCGCTGAGTTTCCAGCCGTTGTCTTCCAGGAAGTTACCACAACCGTCGCAGTCATCAAACAGACGAGTCAGACGTCCGCTGCAGCAGTCACCATCATCGCTGCCTTCTTCACCACAGCAGGTGTCAGGGCTGGTGCAGGTGTCTGTGCTTGTGCAGGTTGGGGCACAGGTTTTGGGGGCACAACATTCAGCGGTTAACCGCTCCAGTTCGACAGCTAATTTGTCGCCGGCTTCCTCAAACACTTTCGTGCAGCAAGGATTTGCCGCGGGTGTGCACGAGGGAGCACAACCGGCATCGCCACCAAATGCTGGCGATACAGCCATGAGACCCAGCCCGCTAAGGAGGAGCCCAGTCAGTCTGGCTTTTCGTTTCAATTCCTTCAGTTTTCGCATATTTTAACTCCTGAGTACACCTCTCGGGTGCATGGTCTCCATACCGTCAGAAGGGAAGCGCGCGTGCTTTCCAGTTTGTTTAGTGTGGTAGAAGCCATACTGACGGTTACAATGAATTATCCATCGTTAGATTAAGAGAACCAGTTATGGTCCATAAATTGAGCGCTAACTAAACGATGGCTCTAATTCGGAATATCGGAATTCTCAGTAGTGCTTTTGATGAAAAGAGATACGTCAAGAATATCCTGACTGACCGGGAAGGTCTGGCTGAAGTCGCCAGACTTCGGAGGCGGAAAAGTTTAACAGATCATAAGGATTGTTAAGCTTGCGCGAATAATATGCAACGCGCAATGGTGATGTCGAATCAATCGGAAAAAGTGACGAGAATTAAAGGGTTTGGATGCAGACTAATAATCAGGCATCAAACGAATAAAGCGTCAACAAATCCTTGTGGATTAAAGAGTTCAAGGTCGTCGATCTGCTCTCCCACGCCAATATATTTGACGGGAATCCCCATCTTCTGGCGGATCGCAACGGTCACTCCCCCCCGTGCTGTGCCATCTAATTTGGCTAAAATTATTCCAGAACACTCAATTGATTTGGAAAAATGCTCGGCCTGGCTAATACCATTTTGCCCAGTCGTTGCATCCAGAACCAGCAGGCTCTCGTGAGGGGCATTGGGAATCTGCTTGCTGACCACGCGTTTGATCTTTTCCAGCTCTTCCATCAGGTTGGTATGTGTCTGCAGACGGCCGGCGGTATCGATAATCAGAAAATCCACACCGGTTTCCAGGGCACGTTCACAGCCGGAATAGGCGACACTGGCTGGATCTGTCCCGTCAGGGCGGGTCACAATTTCACAACCTAAGCGTTTGGACCACATCGTGAGCTGTTCCACAGCAGCAGCCCGGAACGTATCGCCGGCGGCCAGCAGAACGGTTTTGTTCTGTTTCAGAATCAGGTTCGCAAGTTTGGCGATCGATGTCGTCTTGCCGACACCGTTGACGCCCGCTACCAGAATGACAGTCACCCCGTCCGGGTTTCGATTCAGGGGGGACAGTGGATCTTTCAGGTCCCAGCAGGTATCACCTTCTCCTTCCAGCAGACTCCGAATCTTATCTTTCACCGTTTCCTGGATTTCATCCAGAATGACAGTACGACCACCATGTTTTTTGCGGATTTCTTCACAGATCTCTGACGAAGCGACGACCCCCATATCGGTTTTAATCAGTCGCGCTTCAAATTCTTCAATTTTCTGATCATCCAGGATCTCCCCTGCCTTGAACAGGTCGCGTACATCGGTACGCAGGACTTCCTTGGTTTTCTCTAAGCCACGTTTCAATCGGTCGAATAGACCCATTTTTCTACTTTCTTACTGGATGATCTGGTCTTGAAAAATGCAAATGATTCCCGACCGGGATGATATAGTCTTCCGATACAGACGGCAAGTAACTCACTGGACGAGTGCAGAGAAGCGAAATTAAGTGGCTGCATCCAGCAATTGATTAAAACGCTGCATCGCTGCCGACCAGTCGGATTGATCCTGCGGTTCAAATGTTCTGGTTTCAGTCGAGTTTCTGACAATTTCCCGAATCTCAGCCAGTGAACTGACCGCACCCGCAGCGCGGGCCTGAACCAGTACATTTCCCAGGCCTGTCGCTTCCACCGGCCCTGTGATGACCGGGATCTGGCAGGAATTGGCAGTGAACTGGTTGAGCAGTTCATTCTTGGTTCCGCCACCGACAATATGCAACACTTCGATGGGGGTTCCCGTCAGTTCTTCCAGCCAGTCCAGCACTTTGTGGTACTTAAGTGCCAGGCTTTCCAGGGCGCAACGGACAAACTGGCCTGGAGTTTCCGGAACCGGTTGGCTGGTCTCCTCGCAGTAACCTTTAATTTCTTCACGCATATCAACCGGACTCAGGAAACGGGGATCGTCCGGATCAACCAGGGATCGGAATGGCTCCGCTTCTGCCGCAGCGGTGGTCAGTTCCGTATAATCGAGTTCGGTTCCCTCCCGCTCGTAACTCCGCTTGCATTCCTGGACCAGCCAGAGCCCCATAATGTTTTTCAGCAGACGATAGGTTCCATCAATGCCCCCCTCGTTGGTGAAGTTCAGCTCAAAAGCCCGCTTTCCGAGGACGGCAGAATCGACTTCGACGCCCATCAAAGACCAGGTTCCGGAACTGATATAAGCCCAGTTGGGGGTTCCGGTGTTGGCGGTTGGAATCGCGGCGACAGCAGAAGCCGTATCATGCGTGGCCGGTGCCACGACTTCGATTTTGGAAAGTCCGGTCTGTTGCATCACCTCGTCTCGCAGGGACCCCAGTTTTGTCCCGGGACGAACCAGCTTAGGCAGCATCGCGGTGGGGATCCCCAACTGACTCAACAGTTCGTAGGCCCAGTCGCCGGTCAGCGGGTTCAGACATTGTGTGGTGGTCGCATTGGTAAATTCCACCACCTGGCTTCCCGACAGCAGCCAGTGAAAGAAATCCGGCATGAGCAGAAACAGGCTGGCCTGGCTTAACAGCTCCGGATCGCTCTGCTGCATGGACAGGAGCTGATAGAGCGTATTGATTTCCATGAACTGCACGCCGGTCGCATCGAAGATTTCCTGCTGGGGAACGCGGGAGATCGCCAGGTTCAGCATCCCCTCCGACCGGGGATCACGGTAATGGTAAGGTTGCCCCAGCAGTTCCTGTTTCTTCGAGAGGAGTGCATAATCGACGCCCCAGGTATCCACGCCTACAGAAATAATCTGGTCTCCATATTTCTGAGCAGCCAGGGACAACCCTTTCAGGATCGATGACCAGAGTCCGATGACATTCCAGCGCTTTGTGCCAGCGACGGGAACCGGGCCATTGCTGAACCGATAGATTTCCTCGAGGCGTATCTTCTGATCCTCCAGGATCCCCGCCAGTACGCGCCCACTTTCTGCACCCAGATCCACTCCCAAATAACACTGTGATGGCATGGAAAAAGCCCTTTTGATTCTATGTAGCTGTGTTGATAAACTATGGTGTAATGAAAAAGAGATCGAAGTTGCATATTACAAAATGTTCGCGCGAATTTCATTGTCTACAGGTTGTCCCTGCCGAAAGAATTCCCGATCATGAACGCATCCGCCGTTCTGATTCTTTTTTACAGGACCGACAGGGATAAAATCAGCAGACTTTGATCTTTTGAGACAACTTCAAGGCAGCACTCCATGAAACTGTTTTCCATTTTTCTATTAGTTATGACCGGTCTTACTCTCTTGCCAGCGAACATTACCGCGGCTGAACCAGCCAAACTGATCTTTGATACCGATATTGGGAACGATATCGATGATGCCCTGGCCCTGGCGGTGATTCACGCCTTGCAGAGCAGGGGGGAATGCGAACTGCTGGCAGTCACGAGCAGCAAGGAGAATCCCTATTCTGCACTCTATTGCGATGTGGTCAATACGTTCTATGGACGTCCCGAAATTCCACTGGGACGGGTTCAGCAGGGCAAGACTCCCCAAGACGGATCATACGTGCGGAAGGTCGTCGAATTTGCCCCCGAGGGCCAGCCCGTCTTTCCGCGACAACATGCTTCTGCAGACGAACTCCCTGAAGCTGTCTCCCTGCTGCGTAAAACGCTGGCAGCGCAGCCGGACCATTCGGTGGTTCTGGTGGTGGTCGGTTTCTCTACCAACATCGCCAGGTTGCTGCAGTCTCCCGCGGATGCGATCAGCCCGCTGACCGGCACCGAGCTGGTCGCCCAGAAAGTCAAACTGCTTTCACAGATGATCGGTCGTTTCGAACCGGGCAAGCCTGCCTCTTTTCACGAATACAATGTTCGAGAAGATGTCCCTGCAGCGCGGACCCTGTTTGAATTGTGGCCAGAGAAGGTTCCCGTCGTGGCCAGCGGATGGGAGATTGGCAGAGCCATTCAGAATCGGGCTGTCAGTATTCTCAATGACTACAACTATGTGAAATATCATCCGGTGAAACTGGGGTATGAATACTGGCATAAAATGCCTTACGACCGCCCCACCTATGATTTAACCAGCGTGTTATATGCAGTGCGGCCGGAACGCGGGTATTTCGGAAAATCCGCTGCGGGGCGGCTGCGTATCAATCAGCAAGGCAAGTTGGAGCATCAGCAGGATTCCTCAGGGAAACATTATTTTCTGACAGTCACCCCCGAACAGGTTGTGCGGGCTCAGGAAGTACTGGAAAGCCTGTCCAGTCAGCCTCCCTCACACTGAAATCAAATCAGAAATCAAGTTCACTCTTTCAATAGTTAGTGATCCAGCATGAATAAGCAGAGTGAAAATCAGCAGAACGAAGAAGCCTCAGAGAATACCTTTGGCAGACGCTTTAAAACGGCGTTGAAGAACCTGGGGGTCGGGACTGTTTTTCTGATCGCCGGTCTGTTTCTGCTCTGGCATAATGAATCGAAGATACTGGAGCGTGAGCAGACGATCTCCCAGGCTGAGGCAGTTCTCTCTGAAACCAAACCGAATGCTGAACAGGACGCTGAAAAAGAGACTGCCCAAGAGGCCCCTCAGACGACGACCGCCTTTCGCTGGGCTTTACGTGTCGGGGGCTGGGTGATTCTGTTTCTGGGCCTGGCGACGCTCTTTAAGCCCCTGGTCGTACTGGTGGAAAAGATCCCTTTGATCGCCAATTTTGTGGGCCGCGGTATCACCATCTTTGCCCTGCTCAGTTCTCTGAGCCTGACCTTGATTCTCATTTCGGCAGTCTGGATGGTCGCCCGTCCCGTATTTGGGGCCCTGATGCTCCTGGCAGGAATCGTACCGCTCCTGTTCCTGTATCGCTCCGGTCGCAGAGCGCGTCTCAAGCAGGCCTGGAAAAACGCCTGAATCCGACGGCCTTTCGCTGATTCAGGTGTGGAAGAGAGTGATGGACTGCCTGCAAACTCTCTATCTTTCCTATGTTGGTGCCAACTCCGTTCTGTCTTGCCAACTTTCTGCCCAAGAACGCAGGATTCCTACAAGTCGAATAACCCTCATAACCGATACCTTTGATATATCTAATACCCATCACGCAGAAATTCCTGCGCGAGAGGGGGGGTATTTACTGGACTTGCCTGTGTTTTCAGGCAGTTTCGTAGAGCATCCGGCTTGTCGACTTCTATTATAATGAGATTGAAGTACAACATGGTAAATCCGGCCTATCGTTTGATGATTGGGATGATTGTTCTCCTGTCGGGAGTGGGAGTCCGTTCTGCGCAGGCTCAGTATGCTCCTGCCATGGCACAGCCCGCCGCACAGGAGAGTCTGTACCAGGCCACCGCGTACCACGGTGGTCACAAAGGGAATCTGGTTTACGAACCAGCGCCGGATTATTATGCGTCTCCCGATCAATATGCGTCTGAGTATTATGCCCCCGATTATTACGGGGGCGCAGCCAACTCCGGAAGCATCATGCAGGTCCTCCCGGAAGACCGGGGCTGGGGTTACGATCATCCCTGGGATGGATTTTTCAAAAATCTGGCTGAAAACAGCTGGTTGCGTGTGGAATACATGCTCGTAAAATCGCCTCCCGGAAATCAACTGGTGGGGGGGCAATTACCTTCGGGCAACGATCCCCGCCTGCCATTTCCAGCAGCGGATGCAAATGGATTGTTGACTCTGTCTTCCAAAGAAGCAGATTTGAGTTCGATCGGCAAGAAGGGAACGAATGGAATTCGAGGTACCTTTGGTATCGATTTTGAGAGAGGTACCCTGGAAGCCATTTTCTTCGGTACTCAATCTGATGTGAGCTCTGTTTCCTATGGTCAGGCAGAACTGATGGGGCCCACCTTCGGTCAGACCGATATGATCTCGATCATTACCAGTCTGGATGGTCAGACAGCGATCGCAGGTCGCAATTTCAACGAAAAATTTTCAGTGCTCTACCGGTCTCAGGCATGGGGAGCGGAAAGTAACTATGTCCTCAATACAGACCAGCTGTTCTTTAAGACCATTTACGGTGCCGGCGGATTTCAGATGCGACCTCTGTTTGGTTTCCGCTATCTGAAGATCGCCGAAGATATGGATGTCAGAGGTTCCTTTGAAGAGCTCACCACGACGCCGACCGTTCCGTTATTTGAAAGTACTATTCAGTCGGCCACGAACAACAAACTGTATGTTCCTCAGGCAGGGATCCGGATGGAGTTTGTGCATCCCTGGTTTACGATCTCGGCAGAACCCAAAGTTGGTTTTGGTGTGAATCATTACAAGGGAAGTGTGATGACAGATCAGTTTCTGGATTCCACCGATCCCACGCACTATACTGCCATCTCTAAGACCAGCTTCTCACCCACCTTTGAATTTGGTGTGAATGCCCGCTTCCATCTGAATGAGTGGTTCACTTTCAATGTCGGGTATAATTTCCTGTGGGCGAATCAGATTGCCCGCCCCGGCACAATTGTCTATTACAACTCCAGTTCGACCACGACCAATGGTGTCTCACTGCAGGCACAGAACAGCCTGGACAGCTATAAACTCCACGGTCTGGTCCTGGGCGGGGAAATCCGCTGGCCCTGAGCCAGCAGGATCGCAGGCAGTTCTCAGGCTACGCGATCAGTTTATCTACGATCTTGCCGCCGACATTGGTCAGTCGGATATCCAGACCGCCAAATTTCTGTGCCAGTTTAAGGTGATTTAAACCGAACAGGTGCAGTAACGTCGCATGGAAATCGTTGATGTGCACGGGGTCTTCTTCGACAGACCAGCCCAGTTCGGTCGTTTTGCCGAGCACCTGTCCCCCTTTGACGCCGCCGCCTGCCATCCAGAGACTGAACGCATTCGGGTGGTGATCTCGGCCGGTAACCGCCTTCGATCCGGTCCGGTTTTCTCCCAGGGGGGTGCGGCCGAATTCACCCGCCATCACGACCAGGGTGGAATCCAGCAGCCCGCGCTGTTTGAGGTCTTTCAGCAGAGCTGCCACTGGTTGGTCGACAATCCCGGCGTTCCGCTGGATCCCGGCATCCAGTCCGCTATGGTGATCCCAGGACGCATGATAGAGGTTCACGAAGCGAACACCGCGCTCGACCAGTCTGCGTGCCAGCAGGCAATTGCGGGCGAAGGCAGCTTCGGTATCCGAACCACCTCCCCGTTTGCCTTCCTTGGTATTCCCTTTGCGATGGACGCCATACGCTTCCTGGGTCTCTTTCGTTTCACTGGAGAGGTCGATCAGTTCCGGTGCAGAGGACTGCATCTGAAAAGCCAGTTCATAGCTGGCAATCCGGCTGGCAATCTCATCGTCGCCGGTTCGCTGCAGCTGTTCCTGGTTGAGTTGTTTAATCGCTTCCAGTCCTGATTTCTGGATGGCTGAGTTAATCCCGGGGGGATTATTCAGGTTCAGGACCGGCTCCCCCTGATTGCGGAACAGCACACCTGCATAAGTCGAAGGCAGGGAACCGCTCGACCAGAGCGAAGCACCGCCGCTGGCACCACGACCGGCAGTCAAGACGACGTAACCGGGCAGGTTATTCGACTGGCTGCCCAGACCATAAGTCAGCCAGGAGCCGACACTCGGTCTGCCGAACCGGCCCACGCCGGTGTTCATCATCAGCTGAGCCGGATGATGATTGAACTGTTCTGTATACATCGAACGGATCAGTGCAATATCGTCTGCGCAGGAAGCAATGTGGGGCAGTACGTCGGAGAATTCAGTTCCGCATTCTCCGTATTTTTTGAACTTGCGCGAGCTGCCGCTCAGGGTGGCAGACTCTTTATTGATAAATGCAAACCGAACTTTTTCGGTCAGCTCTTTGGGGAGTGGCTGTCCGTTTAATTCCTGCAGTTTCGGTTTGGGGTCATACAGGTCAAGCTGACTGGGACCACCGGCGAGAAAAATAAAGATACAGTTCTTGGCTGTGCCGGGGAAATGGGAATCTTTTGGCGCCAGCGGATTGGCCAGACTGGCTGCCTCTTCTCCTGCCAGCAGCCCCTCTTGCTGCATCATCGCAGCCAGCGCGTATCCGGCAACACTGCAGGATGAATTCATCAGAAACCGACGTCGGGCCAGATTCAACGATTCAGATTGAGGATTTATCATGGTAAAGATCCAGACTGCAAAATGATTTTTGAATGACTCTGATTCGTATTGAACGGTTATCCCCGGGTGACAAACTCATCCAGGTTCAGCAGGACCCGTCCGATAATGATCCAGGCAGCGATTTCCTGAGGATTACTGCCGGCGGGTATCTTCTGTGTATTCGTTAATTCACTCACCAGTTTCGGATCCGACTTGAGCAGCCGAGTCTGTTCCTGGTAGAGCTGTTTGATGATTTTCATTTCGGATGCGGTCGGTTCCCGTGTCAGACAGAGTTCAAACGCATGCTGAATGCGCTGATCCAGGCTGGCATTTTTGGTTTGAGTCTCACTGACAATCCGGGAACCCAGGGACTGTGAGCATTCGAAGAACACCGGGTCGTTCCAGATCGTTAATGCCTGGAGCGGTGTGTTAGATCGCTCGCGACGGGTGCAGCTCAGATTGGAATCCGGGGAATCGAAGGTCATCAGCATCGGGTAGGGAACGGTCCGTTGAAAGAACGTGTAGAGCCCGCGTCGATAACGATCGTCGCCTTTACTGGTGGGCCACTTCACTGAGTTTGCATATCCCAGGCTGGCGATTCCCTCCGGCTGGGGTGGGTTCACACTCCGACCACCGATTTTATGCTTGATCAGTCCACTGACGGAGAGCGCCTCGTCGCGGATGATTTCCCCTTCGATCCGCAGGCGATTCTGATGCGAGAGCCAGGTATTGTACGGATCACGCTCTGCCAGTTCGGGGCGTTTTTCGGATGACTGACGATAGGTGGCGGAAGTCACGATCAGTCGGTGAAGCTGCTTGAGACTCCAGTCCTGGTCGCGGAATTGTGTTGCCAGCCAGTCCAGCAGTTCAGGATGGGAGGGAGGTTCGCCCTGCGTACCAAAGTCGTTGATGGTGGGAACCAGTCCCCGTCCGAAATAGCGGCTCCAGATCCGGTTGACGGTCACACGTGCCGTCAGGGGATGCCGCGGATCAAACAGCCAGCGTGCCAGATCGAGACGCGTCGGGTTATCTGTCTGCAGGGGAGGCAGCACAGCGGGGGTATTCGCTTTCACTTCATCTGCGGGATTCAGGAAGTCTCCGCGGACCAGCAGATGTGTTTTGCGTGGCGTTTTCAGATGATCGACGACCTGGGCCTTGGTTGTCTCAGCGGGGTTTTGGGGGGCCTGTTTACGATGGGCCAGTTCCTGCGCTTTCAGTTTTTTCAGTTGAGGGTCAATTGTGCGATAATACTCGAGTAACTCCGCTTTCTGGATTGGGGTTCGCTCGCCAACAGGGGTATTGAGTGTTTCGACAATCAGATCCGTCATCTCTGTCAGAGGCAGTGGTTTCTTGCCGGTTGTCAGAGACAGACGGAACCTTCCCAGGTTGTGATAGACCTTGCGTGTGGTCGACTGCTGTAGAGAGACGGTAATGAAAGTCCCTTTTTCACCGCCGAACGGTTCTTTGGTCTCAAAAGTGGCGATCTGTTTTTTTCCCTCCTGGGGACTGATCGACCAGCCTGTGTGCGGGCTGTTGTTGATCACTCGATCGACTTTGTAGCCTGCCATTTCATAGCTGGCCTGGGCTTTTTCCAGTTTGACCTCGGTTGTTTTTTCCGGGGCATCCAGCGGCGCTGCTTTGAGCGTCAGCATGGTCAGTTCGAAATCACCCGTCGGGCTGCGTCCCGGGCCCTGGTGGGGCAGGCTGGGGTCCGTCAGGGCTTCCAGACGGATTCCGTTGATATTTTGCAGATCGGTTTTAAAGGTGATCGTATAGATTTCCGCCCGCCCCGGGTTCTCGCCGGAAGCCAGAATAGAACGGTCCGGCTGAATGCTCAGTGTGGTGTTCTGTTTGGCCTGCACCGTTTCTGGCTGCAGGATCGTCCAGACCGGTTTCTGTTCCGGTTTCTGCTGCTCCCATTTCGCCAGCGCGCCGGCCAGCTGGTGCTGTTCGTAATCCTGGACCGCTTTGACCAGCGGGGCGTGTGCTTTCTGGTAAACCTGATTGGCTTTTTCAAATGCGGCCCGTTCTTCCGGCAGGGGGGCACCAATATCCGGTTCGGTCAGGGAATTGAAAAAGGCATACAGGCGGTAGTATTCCCGCTGTGTGAGGGGATCATACTTATGGGTATGACACTGGCCACACTCCACGGTCATTCCCAGCCAGACAGAGCCTAATGTGTTGGTGCGATCCACGGTGCGTTTAACGCGGTCCTCTTCCGGATCGGTACCACCTTCTCGGTTGATGAGCGTGTTCCGATGGAATCCGGTAGCCACCAGTTGACTCGTTTCCGGATCGGGCAGCAGATCGCCGGCCAGCTGTTCGATCGAGAACTGATCGAAGGGCATGTCAGAGTTCAGGGCATTGATGACCCAGGTGCGCCACCGCCAGGCATGCGGACGTTTGCTGTCTTTTTCATAACCGTCACTGTCCGCATACCGTGCCAGGTCCAGCCAGTGTCGTGCCCAGCGCTCTCCGTAATGCGGCGAGTCCAGCAGGTGATCGACCATGCTTTCATACCATTGCGGGCTGGGATCGGAACTCCAGCGCTTCCATTCTTCCACAGAAGGGGGCAGTCCTGTGAGATCCAGGTAGACGCGGCGGATCAGTGTGCTGCGGTCTGCCTCCGGGGAGGGAGTGACTTTTTCCTTTTCCAGTTTCCGCAGAATGAAGGCATCGATCCCGTTTTTCACCCAGTCGGTCTGCTGTACCTGCGGAGGTTTCACATCCTGAATCGGCTGAAAGGACCAGTGATCAGATCCGGGCAGCTTCTGCTGACCATCAATCTCAGGCCAGGTCGCTCCCTGTTCGATCCAGGTTTTTACCAGGGCCAGTTCCTCTTTCGAGAGCGGGGTGCCTTCTCCTTCGGGGGGCATTTTGTCGCCATCCCCGGTGCCGGCGACCCGATGGAAAAGTTCACTCTGATGGCTTTTGCCAGGTTTGATCGCGACGCCACTGTCGCCCCCTTCCAATGCGCGGCTTTTCAGGTCGAGGCGGAAGCCCCCTTCCTGAACTTCCCGTCCATGGCAGGAATAGCACTTCGCCTGGAACAACGGGCGAATCTGTTTGGCGAAATCGACTTGCGCTGCCGGAGATGATTTTTCATTGGCAGACAGATCCGCAGGCTGAGCCAGCGACTGACAGAGGATCAACAGGCAACTGGTGAGTGGAAGCAGACCGTATTTCATAGACTTGCCCTCATTGTTATCAGGCAATGCAACGATCCGGGTGCGTCTCTGGAAGGCCACTGCTGCGCCATCGCAACATGGGAGAACAGGTAAGTCCCCTTGGTGATCGCTGTTAAAGTGTATCGTAATCGGAAAAGACTACTATTGTCAATTATTGTCGACCAGGGGGCCACTGACCAGACCATAACGCAAAAAACCTTTAGAGAAGAGCCGAACTCCTCTCTGGAACGCGTCGCATTTAAACATAGCGCTTCTCTATTTAATATACTCGGTCCAAATGGCCCTGGAGACGCTACAGTAAAACTGGACACAGTCTAAAGGTCTGATCAGTGGTTTCAAACAGCTGAGATGACGCGGCTGCTACTGTTCTGCTTTGGGGATCGAAGCTTCGATCGGAAACAGTTTGAGCAGTGTCTTTTTACTGGGCCGCGAACCGTATTCACACAGTTCAAACGATTCGGCGTACTTGATCCGTTTCCCGACCTCTTCGCCGTAAATATTAATCAGGTCTGTGCGGTATTTGTTGGCTTCATTCGACTGGCGTCGTGACCAGGAAGGACGAATGTGTTCGACGCGCAGTTCCGGTGGATTGGCAGGGGGAACTTTCGCGGCGCGTTCCGGGCTGCCTCCTGCGCCCCCTTCCAGGGACTGTGACACCAGCTGGGCAACCGCTTTCAGTTTCTTTTCGAATACGTTATCGACGGCTACGACCACATCCGGGCGAAAGGGATACGGTTTTTGAAATCCATCACTCGAATACATGAAGACCGGATTCTTTTTCAGCCGGGGAATATCCGGACAGAAGAAGGGAACGGTAACCATAAAGGCCGCATCCTGGACGAGGACGCCAACATAACGGTGGTCGGGATGATAATCCCACGGACGATGCGAGATCACCACGTCGGCTTTCCATTCCCGAATCACTTTCACGATTTTCTTCCGGTTTTCCAGGGTGGGCAGCAATTCGCCGTCATGGATATCCAGAACTTCCGATTCCACTCCCAAAATTTTGGCAGCCGCCTTGGCTTCCGCAGCGCGGCGTTGGGCAAGGGGACCGCCGGCCATTTCAAAGTGGCCGATATCGCCATTGGTCACGGAGACCAGTTTGACTTTATGGCCCTGTTCCGCCCACAGCGCAGCAGTGCCACCGTTTTTGTATTCTGCATCGTCCGGGTGGGCACCGAAGCAGATGATTCTCAGTGGTTCGTCTTCCGCAGCGGAAAGAACGGAGGGAACAAACAGGAGGGGGCAGAGCAGGAGCAACAGGGGGGAGATAACGTTTCGCAGCTTCAACATCATGGTCTTGAACTCCGGTTGGTGTTGATGGATCAATATTTAAACATGTTTCCAAAATACCGGAGAGCGCGACCAGATGGTAGTGTGCGCATAAAAAAAGGCTCGCCGAAGCGAGCCTTGCAATGACTGTTGCCTGCTTACTTAGAGAAACTGCGGACAGTTTCAACCTTACCCCGGGCAGGAGTTTCGTCAGCTTTATCGACGTCTTTCCGGTTGCGGGCACGTTCATGAGAAACGCCTACCAGTTGGACAGCGAGCTGCAGTTCTGCTCGTCTGAAGTAAGGTGAGGGAGGCAGACCTCCCAGTTGGTTGATCGACTTGGAAGCCAGTTCCTGCCAGCTCATTTTATTAGCCAGGTGCCAGGCTGCTGCCTGTCCTGCCTGCTGGTTGACACGACCGGTGGCTACCAGTTTGAGCAGTTCCTGCAGGGCAGGGTCTTTGACCATCTCTTCTGTTTTCACCATGCGGTATTTCATGCGTGAAGAAGGTTCTTTTTTGCCATGTTCCAGGCAGACGGAAGTGTAAGGTACATAAACGGTTTTTTCTGGTGGTACAGAGAAGAAACCGCCACCGGCTCCACCCATGCCGCCACCGCCTAAACCGCCACCACCCAGGCCGCCACCCAGACCACCGCCACCACCGCCAGCTGTCTGTGCTTGACCGCCCTGGCCACCGCCTAATCCGCCGCCGCCCAGGCCACCGCCCAGTCCGCCGCCGCCCAGACCGCCACCGAGGGCACCCTGTTTGAGAACCTGAACCGCCAGGAAGGTCTCCGGCAGTTTCACGTTCAGAGGTTTATCGTTTTTGTTCGTAATCAGTACGTTGCCACCTTTGGAACTTTTGGCAATGATTTCGACATCGACCAGCCCTGATTCCATCGCTGCAAACAGGTCATCGACCTTTTCTGCAGAGGGATCGTATTTCTGTGGCTTAATCGTTTTTTTGCCGGCTTCCAGATTGGTGCTCAGGCAAAGTGCCAGGCAACCGGCAGTCAGAATTGTCAAAAATCGGGACGCAGCTTTTGTGGACAACATAGAAAACGTTCCTGTGGTTCACGGAAAAAAGACCACTCTGATGTGGCGTGAGAATAGGTGTCGCTGAATCAGCTATTTATTACAACTAACCCAACATTATCATCTTACAGCATATTAATCGGTTCTGGCAACAAAAAGTTGCCCGTAAACCAAGTTTTTGGCAAGTCGACCTGCCGGCTGTTTAAGTCAATCCGGTCAGGTAATTCCTGAGCACGAGTCGATTTTGCGGGTTATGAGGCTGGTATCAGCGGCAGTGAATTCAGGGGGACCGTTGATTTCCTCCCAGGATGCTCGGGCTGAGCCTGTTCTCCCGGCGTTTCTCTGATTAAGATGGAGTGAGTCAGAAATGAGATTAACGCTTACCATGTATCAACTTATGGGATGAATTCATGCTCCGGGAGATCACGGCGGAGAACGCGATTGAGTATCTCAGGGAACAGGGACAGCTCCAGCCCGAAGAGGTGGCTTCGGCTGAGGCGTTGGCCTGGGGGGTCTCGAATATCGTCATTCGTATAGACCGGGAAGCGGAGGCCGATTTCGTCATCAAGCAGTCCCGGAAACAGCTGCGGACTCAGGCCGAATGGTTCAGCCAGCTGGAGCGGATCTGGCGCGAACTGGAAGTGATGCAGGAATTACAGCAACTGCTGCCTGCCAGCGTGGTACCACGCGTGCTGTTCGAAGACCGTGAAAACTATCTGTTCGCCATGGAAGCAATCGCCGCGGATCACAAGGTCTGGAAAGCGGAACTGCTGGACGGCCGGTTCGATCAAACCGTTGCCTGTGAGTTGGGGAGTTTTCTGAGTGCCATCCATCGCCGGACCTTCCTGCAGGAACAATATCAGCAGCGGTGGGGAGACTGGGAAATCTTTGATCAGCTGCGGATTGATCCGTTTTACCGGTTCATTGTCAGAGCACATCCCGAAATCAAAGACTGGGTGGCAGCGCTGATTGAAGAGATGTCCGCGCATCGGCTGTGTCTGGTGCTGGCCGATTTCAGTCCCAAGAACATCCTGATTACCGAGCAGCAGATTCATCTGGTTGATTTTGAAACGGCGCATTTCGGCGATCCCGCCTTTGATCTTGGATTTTTTCTCAGTCATCTGCTGTTGAAAGCGGTCCACTTTCAGGCTGAAGGCATCCCCTGTATTGAACTGGCGGAAATCTTCTGGGACTCCTATTTGAACTCAGAGGCGGTCAAACCACTGGAGCCGGGACCGGAGGCTGCTAAAATGGAAGAACCGCTGATCGGTCAGCGTACGATCAAGCATCTGGCGGCCTGCATGCTGGCGCGAGTCGATGGAAAGAGCACGGTTGATTATCTGAGTGACTCGACACAACAGGACCTGGTCCGGTCGTTTGCCCTGTCGCTGATTCTGAATCCGCCGGATTCCATTCCCGACGCCTTTGCGCGACTGAAAGAGTTGCTGATTTCCTGACCGACGTGCTGGTGACGCGACCTGGAAATCCTGTTATGTTAAAATGAGGAGCGGGCTCAGAGGTTCGGGCCATCAAAGTTAAAATATAAAGGCAGTCTGGAGAGAGAAATCTGTCATGACCCAAATTGAGTATGTGCAGGCACGCGAAGTTTTTGACAGTCGAGGCAATCCCACTGTGGAAGTCGAGATCTGCTGTGCGAATTGCAGGCCAGGGCGAGCCATCGTTCCCAGCGGCGCCAGCACGGGGAAATTTGAAGCCGTTGAATTACGCGACCAGGATCCCAACCGCTTTGACGGGCTGGGGGTGACACAGGCTGTGGAGAATGTCCGCCGCGAAATATCCGATGCCCTGATCGGTCAGGATGCCTCGGATCAACGGGCCATCGATGCCCGGCTTCGTGAACTGGACGGGACGGAAAACAAGTCGCGGCTGGGAGCCAATGCCATTCTGGGAGCCTCGCTGGCAGCCGCATATGCTTCCGCCGAAGCACAGCAGCAGAGTCCAGTCGAACGGTTTGCGGAGATCTGGTCTGACTACCTGGAATCAAAAACAGACGTGGAGCCGGCTCAGCGGGAACGCACCTCTCTGTTGGCCCAGTCCATGTCACTGCCGCTGCCGATGGTGAATATGATCTCGGGCGGGCTGCATGCGGGACGGAATCTCGATTTTCAGGACTTCCTGATCCTGCCGGTCGGAGCGACATCCTATCGCCAGGCCTTCGAATGGATCGTGACCATCTATCGCCGACTGGGACAGCTTCTGAATAAGACGGGACACGAAGGAACTCTGATTGGTGACGAAGGAGGCTACGGTCCGAAACTCTCCTGCAACAGCGAAGCGGTCAAATATGTCGTGGGGGCAATTGAAGCGGCAGGGCTCACACCGGGAGACGATGTGGCCATCGGCCTGGATGTGGCCAGTACCCACTTTTATGACGCCGAGAGTGGAACCTACCATCTGAATGCGACGGGCGACGAAGCCCTTTCCGCCGACGATGTAATCAATATGCTCGAACGCTGGGTCGATACTTACCCGATTGTCAGTATCGAAGATGGCCTGGCAGAAGACGACTGGGAAGGCTGGAAGAAACTCACCGAACGACTGGGGCACCGTGTGCAGCTGATTGGTGATGATCTGTTTGTCACCAATCGACAGCGGCTGCAGCAGGGGATTGAGAGTCAGACAGCCAACAGTGTGCTGGTCAAATTGAACCAGATCGGCACACTGTCTGAAACTCTGGAAACATTGCGCATGGCCATCGATCACGGCTACTGGCCCGTCGTTTCCGCGCGGAGTGGGGAAACCGAAGACACCACCATTGCCGATCTGGTTGTCGCGACCGGAGCCGGTCAGCTCAAAGTGGGCTCGGTAGGACGCAGTGAGCGCCTGGCAAAATACAATCAGCTGCTGCGACTGGAAGAACTGCTGGCGGACCGGGCACCCTATCATGGGGGCGGGATCTTCTCCAGCCTGCGCAAGTAATCTGCGGTAGAAGACAATGTTCCGACGGACGCTCTGCGTTTAGAAGCGGTTGGCAGAATCCGTTTGCGTACCGGGCTGGTTTTTCGCATAAAGTCTGATCAGGGCATCCAGATCAGCCTGCAATGACTGAAACACGCGAAAGATGCTGACGGCACCCAGGGTTCCTGCTATGGTCAGCAGTACAATGGCGAGTTTGTCGTCCAGGTTCAGAATCGCCAGGGCCGCAATGCTGAGCATCGGCACCAGAAAGGCGAGAATCAGATAGACCCAACTCAGTTTCTTGAGTTTCTCCAGTGGTGCGGGCGGCAGTTGACTGAAATCGGCCCGCTGGATCAGCTGGGGGTAAATCGTATGCAGACTGAAATAAGTGACGCCAAAGAACGGATAGCTGGCGGCAATCAATCCGCAGAGCAGCAGCGATCCCAGGAAATGCATGTAGGCGGAAGCCGGTAGCGACCCGATGGCAAAATGCATGCTGATCGGATAGGCGATGCCCGCGATGATCCATTCCGTTGTACAGATCAGCGCCGCATAGTGCCCCAGTCGCAGACAACGGTGCTGCAATAGGGAATTGTTTGTGTCAGGTGATTTCGATCGGTCCTGTTGAACGGTTCCGCCTCGAATCAGGGTCCAGGTTAGCCAGCCGATCAGCCCCAGTCCTGTCGGGTAGGCAATCAAATTGATCGCCGACTGAATGTTCCAGAATGCATCCTGTGAATTTTTCAAATGTTCGATGATATGTTTCTGGTTATGAAAAAAGTTGAACAGCCCTGCCAGGATGTTAGGGATCGCGACAATCAGCACGACGATCAGCACTTCACAGCCTGTGCAGCGGTGAAACCAGCTTTTCGAAGAGGGAAACAGAATCTGCTGTGCGCGGGGATTAAGGCACAGTTCCAGCTGACTGGCCAGTTCCTGGCCCGAGCTCCAGCGGTCCTGTGGATCGGGGGCCAGGCATTTCTGGAGCACGGTCACAAGATGTTCCGGGCAGTCCGGCGGAAGATGCTGGGGGGATGCCTGCAGACTCTGTCCGGTTTTACGCTGTTCGATCATCTGCTTTAACAGATCGGACCAGTTGCTCGTCGCAGCCGGTGTCTGAAAGGGGCGAATCCCGGTCAGTAACTCAGCCAGCATCAGTCCGAGGGAATAGAGATCGCTGCGCTCATCCAGGCTCTCGGGGAGCCGGGGATGGGTATGATCATAGGCTTCCAGCTGTTCCGGCGACATGTAGGCCAGACTGCCCCCGAAATAGGCAGCGGGAGTGGTCCCCGCGACTTGCGAACTGAAGCTGATATTGAAGTCGGCCAGTTTGGGAACGCCATCCGCGGTCAGCAGTACGTTGGCCGGTTTGATGTCGCGGTGCAGAACTCCTTTCTGATGGGCGTAGTCCAACGCTCTGGCCAGTCGAATTCCGATCCAGCAGATCGTCTCCGGCCAGGTCAGGGAGCGCAAGGTCTGGTAGGTGACCGATTCGGCCGGTCGTGATTCGCCCCGGAGTTCCAGTGACTGATTCAGCGCAGAAACCAGTAGACTGCCGGAACGTTCTGCCGGTGCGGTTTTGCGGATGATCTCGATGACTGACTGCAGCGTGCCCCCCGGAAGGTACTGCATATACAGCAGACGTAGTTTCTCATCGGCCAGGATCCGCTGATCGAACACACGCACGATGTTGTCGTGATCGAGCTGAGCCAGGGTTTGCGGTTCGTCGCTGGAATCTTCCGAGATTTTGAGTGCCACCAGTCGCTGCATGGAATTCTGACGCGCCTGGAAGACGCGGGCAAACGCGCCCTGGCCAAGCAGCGTCAGGAGTTCAAAGTCATCCACCGTCTGTCCCGGCTGAAACTGATCTAACGTCTGTGGCTTGGTCTGATGAAACAGACTGGTAGTCTGATAGGCATGATTCAGGTCGAACAACTGCTGTAGTTGGGGGCTGGCTGTGGGCAGACAGCCGAGATAGTCATCGGGATCGACCTCGAAACCGTTCTGGCGGCGGAGATGAAATTCTTCATAGAGCAGATCGACGGGCAGACTCTCGGCCTGCAGTTCCGGAAACTCTGCGATATATTCCTGCAGGCGTTTGGGGAAGTTGAATCGTTGCCAGCGATATTCCAGGTCGATCTTGATCAGTTCATTTAACAGAAAATGTGGAACCGGATCTGCTGAGGGGAGATACTTGCGCAAATCCGGCGGCTGCTGGCCTGCTTCCCAGTCCGTGACAAACTGTTCCATCACTTCAGTCAGTGCGTCGAGCGCAAGCTGGCTCTCTGTTGCTTCCAGACCTGGCGTAGTTTCGGACAACAGTGAACTCCTGAGAAATGGATTGGCGGATTCAAACTCAGAATCGAGCAGGTTTGTATGGCTGACCGGTAAGCGACGTGATATAAGTGTCAATAAATGCAGAGACACAGTCCACATGGTAACCAATCATGCACGGTGTGCAAAGCAGAATGCAGTGCGGAAATGGTTGAACTCCAGCAGCAAGTGAGCAGGTGCATGGCGACAGACATTGAAGAACTGGTCAGGCAGATTCAACAGGGGAGCGAACCGGCGCTGCTTGAATTTCTGGAAGTGCATCGCACGCCGTTACTCGCTTTCATCAATAAGAATATGAGTGATGCCCTGAAGACCAAAGTGGAAGCAGCCGACATCCTGCAGGAAGTCTCGCTGAATGCGGTCTCTTCCTTTGCCGAGTTCGATTTTGAGAAGAAGACTCCATTCAACTGGCTCTGTCATCTGGCCGAACGCCGGATAATTGATAATCACCGCAAATTCTTTCAGGTGCAGAAGCGGGCTGCCGGCCGGGAAGTGAGACAACCTGCGGGCGGTGATGGCGAAGGGCAGGGGTTTATGGACATCCTGGTTGCCAGCCTGACCAGCCCCAGCCAGGCATTTTCCCGCGGGGCAAAAGAAATGAAACTGTTGACGGCACTGGAAACACTGCCTGAAGAGAGTCGCGAAGCGATCCGGCTGAAATATGTGGAAGGCCTCAATTCCAGTGAGATCGCCGAACAAATGGGGAAATCCGATGTGGCGGTGCGGGTGCTGGTCAGCCGTGCGATGGCGAAACTGCAGGAGATCCTCAAGCAGGAAGACGAGTTTAAAAGCCTGCTGGGACGACGCTGATTATTCTTCCTCGTCCTCTTCGTCATCGTGGTTGGGGGCCAGTTCGGCATTGATGCGATCTATCATCTGCCGCAGGCGTCCCAGGTTTTTCCGGTTGAAGAGCAGAGAAATCCGGGGCAGGTTTACCAGGTGCTCGTCATCCATTTCCAGTTCGTGGGCTTCCACTTTGGTTATGATGCCTGATTCCAGAATGTCGTTGAATTCATTGTTGAGTTTTTCGACAAACTCATTGCTCGGTTCGACGTGCAGACGCAGTACCAGGCGGCCGTTGACATACCGCATACTGTTATACACGCTGTAAAACCCGATAATTTCATCGACAGCGTCTTCGATGTCTTCAGTAATGTGAAACAGCGAGAGATCTTCGGGAGAGATCAGTTCCTGTCTCAACAGGTTCTCTTCCAGGTAGGTTTTCCAGTCTTTCCAGTAGCTGCCGCCGGGGGCCTCCAGCAGTACGATGGGCATCGGATCCCGTTTACCGGTCTGGACCAGTGTCAGGGTTTCGAAGGCTTCGTCCTGTGTGCCGAAACCACCCGCACAGCAGACGATGGCGTGCACTTCCTTGACGAACAGCAGCTTACGGGTGAAGAAGTAATTCAGGTTGACCAGTTTCTCGTCTTTGTGGATGACGTAATTCGGCTCCTGTTCGAAAGGGAGCATAATGTTGACGCCCATGGACATGTCGGTCCCCGCTCCCACATGGGCGGCTTCCATGATCCCCGGGCCGGCACCGGTGACGATCATCCATTTTTCTTCCGCCATTCTGCGACCAAAGTGGAGCGCCTGTTGATAGGCAGGCTCATCGGGCAGGGTCCGCGCGGAACCGAATACGGTGACTTTTCGTTGTTTGCGGTAGGGGGTGAAGACCTTGAACGCGTAACGCAGTTCTTTAAGCGCGCGGTCCAGAATCTTGAGGTCGCCGCGCGTGGCCTGGTCCTGCTTCAGCTTGTCTGCCGTCTCTTTGATACTGGCGATAATTGATTCATGCGGATACAGCTCGGTGCAGTGTTCCGTGGGCAGTACGTCAGATTCGGAAACGCGGGGGCGGGTTTTTCGATATTTCCTCGACATGATCAATTAATCCTTTAATCTGGCTGGTCGAGATGAATGCCAGTCGCTGATTGTTAACCCATCAGGGCGTCCAGAGCTTCGTCTCTGGTTTCATAAATAGCCCAGAGTGTGTCTAACGCGGTGATCCGCAGTAATTCGCTGGCCATTTTGCTGGCACCGCACAATACCAGCTCACCCCCGCGGCTGCGAACATGTTTATGACATCGCAGCAGCAGCGCCAGGAAGACGGAACCAAAGTAGCTCACATCGCTCAAATCAAAAACGACCATCGGAATTTCCACTTCCTGCAACGGTGCCATTACGATGTCAGCGGCCTGTTCGATCAGGTCCCAGCTCATCGATTCCACGTTGCTCGCTGGAATGATTACAACTGTGTTACCATGCCATTCCAATTGAAAATCTTCGTGGTAGTTCGTCATGAAGTTATTCCGCGGTGAAGATGTGATTCTCTAGATACTGAAGTTTCTGAAAAGTGAGCAATTACAGCCCATAATACTGAGAACCTGGAGGGGAGAACAGCCTTCTAGCGTCTCAAAAACAAGATTTCACACTTAACGCCCGGTAAAGAGCCGTGAACCGGCCCCAGAGTGCTGGGTTTGCCACCAGTTCATCCAGATTTTGGCCTGCTCGGTCTGTCGCGATTCTGTCTTGAGTTCCGGTGGTTGATCGGATTCCGGAACCAGTCGGTCCAGGCTGCTTAGCATTTCTTCCAGCGTGGACGTATTCCGTTCGGTCCACGCCATTTGAATCAGGGGTTCCACGAATCGGGTTTGCCCTGATTCCCCCATTTCCCGAACCGCATCCCGGCGTACAGAACTGCGGGGGTCGTTGGAGATCCGAACCAGTTCCTGCATCCCCTGGAAATCTCCCAGGTGACTCAAGGCAACCACGGTCTGGAAACGGACTCGCTGATTGGAATCTGTCATCAACGCCCGGAGTGAAGCCGGTGTGGACTGAGTCTGCTCTGCGCTCTGAACCCCGTTGATAGCCAGCGGATTGTGACAGTGTCCCAGGGCCTTGATGGCCGCCAGTTGCACCGATCTGTTTTTATCATTCAACAGGGGCAGAATCCAGGGGGCATACCGGGGCAAGCCGTGTGCGCCAAAGTAATCGCAGCCCAGGACGCGAATGTCGGGCCAGTGATGATTGATAGCCAGCAGAGCCAGCTGGGCGGTCTCTTCATAGTTGTCCTGGGCGATCGATTCCATCACGATCCGCCACACGAGCCGGTCCTGTTCCTGCGTCATCAGTTTGCGCAGACGTTTCACGATCACCGGGTTGAGTGAGGACTTCTGAGAATTGCGAAAGAGCTGCTGAGCCGCCTGTCGTCGATCGGTGATATGGGAACTGGTCAGTTGCTGCAGAGCGGCATAGCTGGCATCCAGTTTAGGAAGCAGGTCGCTATAGATTTCCTCCGGAATCGCAATGGACGTGTCCAGGATCATTTTTTCCAGGATGTTGACCTCTTCCGGAGTCAGGTGAGAAAGCTCCTGGAATGCCTGTTGCCGGGCGGGAGACTCCATGGGTTGAGAAATCAGATTCTGAAAGTAGGCCTGCAGTTCAGCCCTGCGCCCCTGGTTGACGCGCGGCCGTTGCCGAATGCCTTCCTGCATGAGTTGGGTCCAGAATCCACCAGGCAGTTCACCTGATTGGACCAGGCTCCGGATTGCAGCGATCCGCTCATCACGAGAGGCTTCAATCGAGATGGTCCCGCCGACTCCGGTTCGCTCCGTCAGCTGCAGCACACTGGAGCGCCGGGTTTTGAAGACTCCTTCCTGGATGCCTTCCAGCAGGAGCGGAACAGCCAGCTCATCCGGCCAGTTCTGGATCGATTCAATGACCGTCAGTTGCACTTCGGTGCTGCGGTCATTGATCAGTGATTTCAGCTGCAGCGCCGCATCGGCCGTCGGCGACAGTCCCAGTCCTGCAGCGACTGCATGCCGCACTGCAGAGGAACTGTCATCCTTGAGCCCTTTGAGATAAGAGGGGCCCCAGGAACTCAGGCCTGTCGCTGCAGAGACGCGGACGGTTTCCTGCGGACGTTTGGCCTGCTCTTTCAGCAGCTGCAGGGCGGAATCACTGGCCAGTAAACCCAGATGCTGGATGGCCCGGTTCTGCACCATCACATCTGCATCTTTCAACTGAGAGGCGAGAATGGCTTCTGCATCGGGGTGCTGAACCACTGCGGCCCAGTATCCGAAGTTCCACCGAATCGTGGCGTCGGGATCCCAGCGGACCTGCATGAGATTGGTCGGCCAGACAGAAGTTTGGAATGGACGCGGCTGCCGTTGATTTTGTGTGAGATGAGAAAACTGCTCAGGTTCCGCATACAGCCAGAGGCCGTGCATGATGCAGCCTTCCAGTGCGGCCTGGCGTAGTTCTTTCGGAGGCAGGGTGCTGCTGTCGGTAATGTCCAGGGACTGATCCAGCGACGGGATCTGCGCGGGAGGCATGAATCGCGACAGGCTGCGATAGAGTTCCCCTCTGAGTTTGACAGAAATATCCGGCCGCGCGAGTAACTGTGTGAGTCGATTTTTGGTTGCCAGGGGCAGGGCGTCCGCATGTGCCAGGACCAGAGAGAGTCCGTTGAGTGCCGCTGACCGCATCGCCGGGGACACGGTCGATTTGTTCTTCTGTTCTGATTTCGATTCAGAGGCTGATTGGGAACCGGAATCACAAGCGAGCTGTTCCAGAATGGGGACCGTTTCCATGGCGGTTTGCGGAGCTAAAGTGGCCCAGAGGATGGCTGCGTTCCTGCCTGCCAGCGTGTCATGTTCTGAGAGCTGCTGTAATGCAGCGATTTTCTTCGAAGCAAAACGTGGTTCATTCTCGGTGTTGTGACGGGTAAAGAATTCCTGCAAGGCATTGAACGACCAGTGCTCTGCAGATGACTTTGTTTTGGCAGGGCCCGGCTGCCCGGCATCCGCTGTTTTCGAACTGTCTGAAGCGGTTGCCGAGGACGCGACCTGGGTTGGACTGGAATCATCGCCTGTCACGGCAGAGGAATTCTTCGATTCGGAAAGCGGTGAATTCTCCTGTTTGACGCCAAACAGCCAGCGATGAATTTGGGGAGAGGACAACCGAGACGTCGCTTTCAGGCCACGGAGAGTGGTCCACTCATCGTAAGCGGACCAGTGGTGATTGATGATCCAGAGATCCTGGGACAGATAAACGTGCAGGCCTTCCAGCTCCGGGGGGATCTCGGGAGAGGCCTTATGTGTCTCTTTGAAAGCAGTCACCACAGGCGCTTCACTGACGTTCTGCAACAGGCTTTTCTGGCAACTGCTGCACACCGCGCAGATCAGAACCGGGAGCGTCCACAAAAGCCAGGTGAGTTGACTTCGATGAATCTCTGATGGTCCAGCGGAATTGATTCCACGTTGGGAAGCAGATTTCATGCGCGAAACAGATCGGAAGGATTGGATGTGAGATGGAAAAAACTTCTGGATCAGAAGTGAGAATTGAGAGCGGAAAGATAGCAGATTACTGAATTTAGGTGAAGAGGATTCTGTTCTGGATCATGGAGTGTGCAACGGAGCCTGGCAGGCCAGCGGTTTGTTAATCTGGGTAGATCTGGTTGCTGTGAGGCTTGCGTATGTTTCCTGTTTTCCGGTCGGGGCTACTGGCTGGATTTGAGGCAGTAAGCTTGCAGACCGTGATCTGGTTTGTCATGCTCGGGTTCTATCTTACTTAAATTCTCAAAATGAATTTCCAGGATCAGGAGAAATAAACAACATGTTGCGAAAATTATTACCAGGAGTGTTGGCGCTGCTCATACTGCTCAGCGGAGCTGCGGTACAGGCAGCCGAAAAAGCGCAGTCCGGCAAACAGGGTGCTGCTGAGCTCAAGACTTCGATTCCGGTCAATATGGATTACCTGATCTATCTGCCCGAGAATTATGATGAAAAAGAAAAGTGGCCCTTAATGCTGTTCCTGCACGGTGCAGGTGAACGGGGGGATGACCTGGATCTGGTGACCATTCACGGTCCGCCAATGCTGATCAAAAACGGAAAACAGTTTCCGTTTATCGTGGTTTCTCCACAGTGCCCCAAGGATCAGCTCTGGCAGCCGGTCGAACTGACGGCACTGCTCAATGAGATTGAAAAGAAGTACAAAGTCGACAAGGATCGGATCTACGTCACGGGGTTGAGCATGGGGGGCTTTGGTACCTGGTCTCTGGCTGCATATACTCCCTACCGGTTCGCTGCCCTGGTGCCGATCTGTGGCGGTGGGGAAAAATTCTGGGTGAAGAAGATCAAGCATGTTCCCATCTGGGTATTTCATGGGGCGAAAGATACTGCGGTCCCTCTGGAACGTTCACAGTCTCTGGTCGATGTACTGAAAAAAGAGAAGGCGGACGTGTCGTTCACAATCTACCCGGAAGCAGGGCATAATTCCTGGACGGAAACCTACGACAATCACAAAGTCTACGAGTGGCTGCTGCAGCAGAAGCGGAAACCGGAAGCAGAAGTGAAAGCGGCAGAAAAGAAAGCCGAAGCGGAACGCAAAGCGAAACAGGCTGCGGCGAAGAAGAAAAAACAGTAATCGGCATCAGTGAGCCAGGTTGACGTGGAACACTGCGTCAACCTGTGCCCTGGCATCTGATGGAATTACTGTACCAGCCCCTTGGTCAGTTCCATGAAAGCGGTTTCCAGGTTGATTTCTTCTTCCCGGAACAGCTTGAGCTTGAACCCCTCCCCAATCAGCATCGAGGGGATAAAGGTGTAGTCTTTGACGTCGTTCTGCAGGGTGACCAGCATTTCATCCTTTTTGATTTCCAGATTGGAAACCTGGTCATGCGCTTCCAGCAGCGCAGCAGCCTTTTCGGTATTCTCGGTGACCGCGACGTGGAGCAGAATTCGCTGACGTGCTTTTTTCATCACTTCATCGACGTTGTCATCGACGATCAGATTCCCTTTTTCAATCATGCCGACCCGCGTACAGACATCTGCCAGCTCGGGCAGGATGTGGCTGGAGACGATCACGGTTTTCTTCATTTCTCCGAGCCGTTTGAGCAGGTTGCGAATTTCAATACGGGCGCGGGGGTCCAGACCACTGGCGGGTTCATCCAGCAGCAGCACCTGCGGCTCGTGTAACAGGACACGCGCCAGCCCAATCCGCTGAGTCTGACCGCGGGAGAGCTGGTTGACCATCGCGTCCCGTTTGAAAGACATGTCGACCAGTTCCAGTTTTTCTTCACAGACCTTGCGGCGCTGCGGCCCCTTGATGCGATAGGCAGAGGCGAAAAACTCGAGGTATTCAATGACGGTCATGTCATCATACACGCCGAAGAAGTCGGGCATGAATCCAACCAGGCGACGGATTTCTTCGGGATGCGTATAGATCGACTTTCCACAGACGTAAGCTTCACCGTAATCCGGGCTGAGCAGCGTGGCGATCATCCGCATGGTCGTGGTTTTACCGGAACCGTTGGGGCCGATAAAACCAAAGACATCGCCTTCTCCCAGGTTCAGGTTGATATTATTGACGGCAATCAGATTGCCGTAGCGCTTGGTTAAATTACGTGTTTCAATCACTCTTTATCACTCCCGGAAGGTGTGTCCTGCTGGTTGGGCGACTCTTCAGCTTTCTCTTTTTCTTTTTTATTGTCTTCTTCCAACGAGGGTAACTCGTATTGAATCTCATTCGACCGTTTGACGGGGATCACGACGCGCAGATAGGTGTCCTGCTGATCCTGAGAGAGGGACTCGTCATCCAACTGAACCTGGCTGAGCGGCGTGCCCAGCCGGGCAAACAGGACCGCTCTTCCGAGTCGCAGTTGTTCGGTCAGGTCGAGTTGCTCAGCGGCGATGTTGGAAAGGCCCGTATAGCCGAAGCCCCCTGCCGTTTCGTGGAAGGTCAGCATCTTCAGGATTTCGTAGGCGTTTTTCGAGAACGTATTATAGTCGGTCTGCTCGGTTACCACGTTCCCCGCATTCGCTCCCCTGGCGGCAATCCGGCGGGAGACGGAACGGGTCAGGTAGCCTTTGATGTTTCGCGACTCTATGCCCGGGCCATTGATGTCCCAGCTCTGATTTGCGGGGATGTAGGAAGCTTCCAGTTGTTCCGGGTTCACGAGTGGCAGATAAATGCGATTTCCATATGCCAGGACCCATTCTTTCAGCGGACCGGAGAAACGATGCGTCAGCTTGCCGGAGAGTTGTCCCAGGCTGGTGCCTGTCAGGTCGGAAGTCAGCAGGTCAGGCTGCTGTTGTGACCAGTCTCCCAGCAGGCTCTTGGTTCCCCATTTGAGCACGGGCAGGTTCTCGATCTCGCTCGAATCAGGTGTGAACTGATAGGCGGGGCCGGTAATGGTCCCTTCTGCAGAGCGATACATGCCGGCAAACGTGTTTTCGGGAAGCCCGTTCCAGCAGAGATGCGTTGGGAAGGTATCAGAAGTGGTCGTAGGAGCGGGGATTTGAGACATCACTTTAACCTGATAGCGTCGGGTTTCCGGACTGTATAAATTCAGGTAAAAACGCCCCCGCAGTTGGCCGGTGGTCGCATCGTAATCAGCTACATTCAGCTGTGTCGTATGCAGTTGATTGCCGTTACTCTGCTGTGCGGTCAGGACACCCCAGCCTGCTGCGAGAATGACCATTGTGGGGAAAGTAAACCAGGTGATGTGCGGTTTTTTGAGGAGGCGATGGACCACCACATAATCAAGGGGGCCAATGATGAGCAGGTAGACCAGGATCAATCCCATCACCCACCAGTGTGAAACCCGTTGCACCTGCAGAAAATTCTGCTGAGAATGAAACATCTGGGTTTCCAGTTCGGAAATACCGGTTTGCGAAATCCGTTTCCCCAGTTCCATGTTTTTTTGACCGGTACCGCCGGACTGAATTCTGCGATACGCCAGCTTGGGGCAGAGGTTTTTCAAGCCCTCCCAGCCAACCAGGGGGCTGGTATTCAGGTCCAGTCCCAGGAACGTCACCATGCCGAGCCCATAGGGCACGCGGACGAGCAGGGGACCGTCCAGGGAGGTCGCCAGGACTTCACCTGTTTCAATCTCAATGCGGGCGGCAGTCGCGACTCCGCGAATACGCGAACGCACCGCCGCAAACAGCTCCAGGCTGCTCATTTCACGCACCCGACTGGTTCCCGGAGTTTTGACCGGGATCCATCTGGCGAATTCACTTTTCTGGTAATCTTCCAGCTGGTTCCCGACACACATCACCAGGTGGCCTCCATTGGCAACCCAGTCACGAATCGCCCGGTTCTTCGCACCACTCACGCTGTAATCGCCATTGACGATCAGAGTATCGAGGGTATCGTAACCGTAGGCGTTTTCGGGAAGTAACTTCTGGTCGGAAATCAGGGAAGTATACCGATTCAGATTCTGATTGAGGGTCTCAAGATCTTCTTCCGCTACCGTTTGAAAACCGGAAATTTTTCCGATCGTAGCCCAGAGCTCAACCGACTGTTCCAGGCCGATGCCGGTAAACTGATTTTGAGCCGCACGGGGCGTGTAAGTAAATTCTTGGAGAATGGATTGTGTTTCAGTCTCCAGCAGGCGGATTTTCAGTGGGCAATCCATCAGCCCCGCTTTGAACAGAGAATGCAACTGGTAAGTGCCTGGTTGTGGACAGGAGTAGACCTGGGAAGGGACTTCTGTCGGGTTTCCGTCCGGCGAAAGGGCTGTGATAGTGAACTGTAGATCGATGGCCTCAGTCGTCGTCACATTCAAGGTCACGGGAACCCAGCGGCCCACTTTGTACAGGCCTCCAAAGCCGACCTGGACCTGATCGACTGCGACAGACTCAGACTGTTCTGCTGCAGGCAACCGTAATGGTTGCACCTGAAGCAGCAGGAAAAACAGCAGATAAAAGAGTGGGGATCGGAATACAAGAGGTGATTTCATGCGTTCTTAATTTCTGCGTTCAGGAAACCAGGCAGGCATCCAGAAAACAGCTTCGGTAATGGTTTTGAGCTCATTCTGAAGCTCAAAAGGCAGTTTGGATGTATCACGTCAATTCGCTGGGTGTATTATGTCCTGAGAAGGGATCAGTCTCAATACAAGGCCGTTTCAAATAAAGGGTTTCCGCAGATTAACCTGTTCTTCATTCAAAGACTGCTCGTCAGATCAGCAAGCAGACTGCCAAATTTCTCCAGGGCCGGCTCAGGGATCGTGTGTGGGCCCATGAATTCCGTGAAATCGACCGAAAATTCCCGCTGTTCCAGCATCTCTTTCAGCCAGATGGCCCCCTCGAACGGCAGGATCGGGTCCTGCTTGCCATGACTCTGCTGGATTGGAAAGCGGGGGGACTGTTCTGCCAGCGAACCCCACCTTTGTTCACAGAGCAGTGTTCCTGACCAGATCGTCAGGGCTGCGGGGGGCTCCGGCAGCTGTAACGCCACTTCAGTAGAGACCATGGAACCCTGGGAAAAACCGGCGAGTACACAGCGGGAAAGCGGAAGTCCGGCATCCTGCAAAAGTGCATCGAGCATGTCCCGAAACTGTTGGCCGGCCTCGACCAGGCCCTCAGGCGTCTCATTACGCTGGTCCCGAATGGTTCCCGAGGCGATCGCAGCATTCAACGCGGCGACATCGAGCATCCACCAGGCACGGCCTCCGGGAATCCCCATTTCGAGCAAAGAGAGCGGTGCGGCGGGGAAGACGAACTGAACTTGAGATGCCAGATCAGAATTCCGTCGGAGAATTTCCGGACCGAGGGGGACCAGATCGTCGCCGGGAGCGCCAAATCCGTGCGAGACGACCGCGATCAGTTTCGGTTTCGTCTGATCGGGTAACTGATCATAGATCTGGCAGCTGAGCGAACCGAAAGTTCGTGTTGTGAGAGTCATGGGATTCCAGTTGATTCAGATAGGAAGCATAAAAGAAGTTGTGAGTGATTGATTTACCGCACTGATTGTGTCTGCGCGAGGTGATTTATTCAATCGCGCCACCTGTTGCAGGAATCAATTTGTGGTGATTGTCATCGAAACCGCATCACAGACCTTTCCGTTTCGAGGTGCATAGGACGGCCAGAAAATAATCCACTGGGAGTAAGTCACTGTATTGAAACAGCTTATTACAGTGACTTTGTATTGCCGCAGGTTCTGGAACGGGGTTTGCGTTTCCTTCAGAATGCACACTGATTGATGCAGGTGTCCTGCAGGGCCGAGGTTTCTCAGGATCTGAACGAAGGAGAATCACGATGTTTCAGCGCACAAAACTTTGGGGAATCATCATACTACTGGTGGGACTGTGGGTCATACAGCAGAGGGGGCTGTATGCCCAGTCGCCAGGAGTGGAAGCTCTGGGGGGGCGCTTGAATCGTGATTCGTTTCAACTGAGCCGAGAGATCCGGACCCGGTTCCGGGGAATCCGCGGACAACGAGTGTTCTTCTCCAAGGCTCTGGAAATCCACCAGATGGCAGATGACATTCAACGGATGATCATCCTGAAAGCACCGGTGCAGGGGATGGATCAGGCGCTGGTGGATCTGGAACTGCTGGTCTCCGATCTGGAGCAGAGCCTCAAGTCGGCCCGGCTGCCGGTTTTGACCAGTCCGGTGATTAAGCCTACCGGGCCCAACGGATATGTGTTCTATGGAGGGAACGGGTACCCGGATCCCTGTTTTCGCTGCAACGGATTTCCGTATCAGATGATTCCCGAGCAGAGCCTTCAGGAAGTGTTCGGCACATTGCAGGAGATGCAGACTTCGATCCGGAAACTGCAGGCACATTATGCACCTCCTGTTACGGCTCCGGAGAAAAGGATTTTTCCGGTGCCGGGAGCGGGGAGAGACACTGGACTGCCACCGGCTTTTCCATCAAACCGGCCCCGGCCCGTTCAACCGGGGCGCGATTCCGGCTGGCAGCCCGCGCGGAAAACGGCGCCCGTCTTTCCCCCGGCACCAAAACAGCAAACATCTCCACCAGCCGTAAAAGGACCGGAATTTCTGCCTCCGCTACCATCACCAGAGTGAGTACGTGTTCGCTGCAGTAACGCGGGCACTTGTGTTTTCGGAGTCGATGCGTCAACATGCTTCCTGGCTGACGATTGTTTTATCAGGGACAGGATGCATGCTCGAATATGATGCTGAGGAAGTGACGGCTTATCTGCACCAGCATATTCCCATTACCCGTGCCATGCAGTTACAGGTACTTCCTCCAGAGGCAGAAAAACTCAGACTGACGGCCCGCCTGGCGCCCAATCTGAATCATCAGGAAACCGCGTTTGGAGGCAGCATTGCCAGCATCGGAATCCTGGCAGGCTGGACCCTGATCCATCTGCGTTTGCGAAGCGATCAGCGGCGTCACCAGATCGTGATTCAGAAAAGCGAAATCGACTTTCTCCGTCCGATCGAAGCCGATTTTGCAGGCGAATGCCTGCTGCCGACCGAATCTGACTGGGAACCGTTTCTGACCTGCCTGGAGCGCAAGGGCCGCGCCCGCATCGAACTGCTGCCCCAGGTGACCGTCAACGGCAAAATTGCCGCGACGATCAAAGGGCTGTTCGTGGCACGCGTGCTGTCAGATCATTGAGGTCCTGTCAGCTCGCTTCCGGAGTTTCAGGCGAAGCCGATTCTGTGGCCGGCGGTATCGGTGGGGTGACCATTTCGGGTTTGTCGCCGTAATACAGATGCACGTCCCGCTGAGGAAAGGCGATTTCAATCCCCGCTGCGTTGAACTGCTCGTGAATCGATGTATGAATCTGGTGAATCGAAAGTAATCTGTTTTCGAGATCAGGCAGGTACGCTCTGAGGATCAGATTCAGCGTGCTGTCGCCAAACGATTCGAAGGTGATACTCGGAGCGGGATCTTCCAGAATCATCGGATGTTCTTTCAGGATCTTCATTGCCAGATCGGTCGCCTCGTTGGTATCCGTGCCATAAGCGACTCCGACCGTAATCGTCACGCGGTTGACCGAATCTGTCAAAGTCCAGTTCAACAGTTTACCGGTAATAAAGTCCCGGTTGGGCACGATGTATTCTTTACGGTCCCAGTTCGTAATGGTGGTCGCCCGCATTCGGATGCGGGAAACGATGCCTGTAATTTCATCGACGGTGATAATATCCCCGACACGGATCGGCCGTTCGATCAGCAGAATCAGACCGGAGACAAAGTTGGCGAAGATTTCCTGCAAACCGAAACCGAGTCCGAAGGTCAACGCGGTCGCCAGCCATTGCAGTTTTGACCAGCCCAGTCCCAGCGCATTGAAGACGACAAAAATCCCAATCAGCGCAACAATGTACCGGGCAAGACTGGTCGTGGCATATTTCACCGAAGAATCCAGGGGCAACCGCTGAAGCACCAGAAATTCCAGCAGACCGGGAATATTTCGAGTAGCAATCACTGCGAACAGGGCGTAAATCATCGCCAGTGCCAGATCCAGATAGGTGACCGGTTCCAGACGCTCGATAATACTCTGAGTCAGATTGCCATTAGTGTCTTTCTCCTCCTGGACGACCTGGACCTGAGTAGACCAGAGTTTGAAGGTGTCCAGCCGATTGAAGGCCGGCATGACATCGCCCCAGATTCCGAAGGCGCCTACCAGCAGTATGACCAGCATGCCGGCGTTGACCAGGCGTTTGATCTGGGCGGATATTTTGGTCAGGTCGGCCGGATTTTCTTCTTCGGTTGTAATACCCAGGAGGTTGGATTCAGGAGCCGATTCCCTGGTTTCATTACGGAGTGCCTCCAGGCGTTCCTGGTTCTGTTTGTGACTCAACTGGCGGTGGTGGATCAGGATCCAACGCAACAGAATGGCGCGGAACAGGATCACGCCCAGGAATAACCAGAGCGTCAGGAAAATCAGGTGGAACAAGCTCATGGCGGTGAAGTAGAACCCGATCAGTGAGAGTATGATCAAGGTGCAGGGAACGGCCAGCGCCAGAAAATAGACAAGGTATTTCAGGCGGTCGTACCAGACTTCCTGGTTGTAATTCATGATTGACTGGAAGAGTCCGGAGCGGGGATGGAACACCCGACGGGCAAAGACAGTGTAGGTGACCAGTAGTGCCACGAAGAACAGTCGTTCGAGCAGGTCCTGAGTCCGATCGACTTCTTTCCCATGCAGCAATAATGTCACGAACAGTAACGGGAGTGAGACTGGAATCACCCAGCGGATGTTTTTTCTGACATAGAGAACCGTCTGTTTGTACCAGCCGAAGTGGGACTCTCCCAGACCCAGGGGCCGGCAGATCTGGCGAATCAATTCCCAGAAAAACAGCAGCCAGGCAACCTGCTTCAGACTGTAGTCGACCGCTTTGACAAAAGGCGGGGCATCGGGACTGCTGCCGATTCTCCAGGCAAAAAACCAGATGAAGCCCGGCCAGACAACTGCGATAAACAGGGTCAGAAATGCGACCCGTGCCGTAATCCCAAACTTGCGAAAGCTGCTGCGGATGATTTCTTTGTTAATGATCCGCAATTGCTGACGCACATTGTAAGCCAGGTACACCAGACTCAGAAAACAGAATAATCCGGTCGCATAAATCACGGGGTTCCTGATCAGATCGTCTTTCAGAGCCGAGAGTAACTGCTTCCAGTGTCGGGGAGAAAGCAGCCATTCCAGAGAAGACGGAATCTGCTTGGCTTCTGAAAAGGAAATGGGAGGAGAACTTTTGATCCAGAAAACCCGCTCCTGGATGTAATCCGCGTACTCTTCAGTCTGTTTGACCAGCTGGGTTTCTGCGACATCCAGGTCCATCAGCTTATTGAAATAGGCATTGTTGCTGCGGATGAGCGTGTCCAGATACTCTTTCTGTTTAGTCAGCGTCTCTTCGACAATCTTTTTAAGATTGGCTTTCTCGGTAGTGGAAAGTTTGCGCTTGTTATTATTGATGATTTGATCTGTGACGGTTTCCGGCGTGGGGAATTCCGACCATTCATCATCCAACTCAAACAGTTTGAGATGGACTTCATCGATTTCTTTAGCCCGTTTCTCAATGCTCTGTTTACGCGTCTCGACATTAGGCAGCGAGGACTGCTGGTTCCGCAGCAACAGTCCGATGGGACCGGTCAGGCCAATCGAAGTTTCTTTCTCCTTCGTCTGGGTAAACTGTTTTTTCAGATCTTCCAGGATTTTACTGGTCTGGGAATACTTTTGATCGACTGTTTGAATCTTGAGATTCAGCGCCTGAATCTCCTCAGCATAACGCTGGTTTTTTTCAGCCAGGGGCTGCAGGAGCGGATTGGTTGCAAAGACTTCATCTCGCGCCTCCTGAACGCGCATTTCGGATTCAATATTACTACGCTTGATAATCTGTTTTTTGAGTGCTTCGACTTCTTCCGATTTCTTCTGTGTCTGCAGTTTTAAGAAGTCCTGTCTGGCGCGAGGGTAGCCAACGGCTTCTTCGGCTTCATAGGAGGCCTGCTCATTTTTCAGAGCTGGCTTTTCGGCCTTGAGCAGACTGATCCGCGTTTTCAGTTCGGTGATGCGGGCGTCGGTAACCACTGCCGGTTCATCGGCTGGGGCCGGAATCTTTAACTGTTTTTCCAGGTCGCTGATCTTGTCGTCTATCTCACCGACCCGGGTCAGAATCTCCTTTTGCCGATTTGTTCGACCCGCTATGGTTTCGTCCCAGCTTGTCTGTTGCTGCTTGAACTGTTCCAGGTTCGCTTCCTGTTCCACCAGCTGTTGCTGCAGTTTAGGCAGATCCTGCATGTGGCTGTAAGAAGGTGTGGGTTGTTTATTGAGCTTCTCAATCTCCTGTTTGACTTCATTCAGCCGCTGCATCGCATCTTTGGCATTTTTGGCAAAGACTGCAGCATTGTCCTGCGTCTCGGACGTCTTTTTGAGGTTCGCCAGTGCCTGACTGTAGTATTCACCGGCTTTTTTCTGGTTGTCCTCCGTCAGATCTTTGATGTTTTTGATCTGATCGATCCGCTTCTGGATCGACTCGGTGGTGAGAGCGGGCGTATCTGTTGTGGAAGCGGTATTCGGAGTGTCAGCGGATTGGGGTTTCTTGGGAACCTGGGCCTGAATCTCGAATGAAAGCCCTGACAGCAGAAGTAGATAGACAGCAAGGGGGATGAAGAACTTCCTCAGGTGAGAGCAACAGAACATGAGACGTTTATTTTCTTTACTTTTAAGTCTAATGAATAATGGACTTTCAATCCCTGGCGAGGGGTAACTTTTGCGCGGTGCTCAGTTTAGTAGTTCCAGGGGCATTTCGACAAGGTGGGATCTGGAACGTATGGTGAAATCACGTAATTCGGACAATCACGGTTGAATTTGAGGGCGGTATGCTAAACCAAGTCTGCTCGTCCTCACAGGCTGGAAGACGTGCCAGAGCGAAGTAAATGAAACGTCTTCGACTAGTCTTTTGGCTTGGGAATCTCATCTGATTCGACATGTCATCTCAAAATGGGGTGAGATTCAATGTCGAGTTGCAGAAGTTGGGAAGACTTGAGGATTAAGTACTTGACACTTTCACACATACACGTAAATAATAGTATGAGAATTGTTTAAGGACAATTTCCCGCCTGAAGCCCTGTTTATTTATCCGCTTCCTGAGTAGGCTTTTACTGTGCAAATTCACTCCACATTGATCGAATCCGAATCAAAACTGCATTGGTCAGCGCGTGTCATAATACGTGCCTGTCTGTTGCTGTCATTGTGGAGTTTGCCTTTTCCCTGGCTGCATCACCATGCTGCTTATGCAGCAACTGCGGGTGATGGCAGTTTGCTTCCCGTGCACCTCGATCAGTTCCATGCCGGTCAAGATGCCTCTGAGCAGGGCTGGCATCTGCACTATGTCTATCTGGGGGCCGAAGAAAGTAATGATCCGCTGAAGCAAAAGCTGCCTCCGCAACACTTTCTGATTCTGGGCGAAGCAAACAGCTCTCCGACCGCGGGGAGTGTGGTGGGACTGAGTCCGACTGAGCAGTTTCTGGCCGATCTTACTTTCTGCCAGTCTTCCAGTCATGTGATTGATGTGAATTCCGGGTTCAGGGCGCAACGACATGGCCCCCCAGGTTCCGCTTCTTGCTTAGCAAGATCACTTCGCGATCTCACCAGCGTCTCCCGCTGCTGAGTCTGTGTCCCCTGTGTCAACGTTATTCGTTTTGCGCTCAGGGTTATGCACAGTTGACTGCAGTCTGACACTGCACTGCGCATGATTCCTCTCTCATTTCCGCCGATTCGGGAGAAATTTTCATGAAATCGCGAGTTCTTACGATCCTGGTTATCCTGATTCTGATTGCCGGGACTGGATATTACTGGAAACAGCATCAGAAAGCTTCTCTTGAAGAGCAGGCTGCCTCTGATACCACACCCACAACAGAAGAATCAACTGAAGAACGTCCTTCTGAAGTCGCTCTCTCTGAAGAAAAACTGAAAAACATGCAGCTGACTGTGGCTCCCGTGAAACGTCAGCCTCTCAGCCAGATCCGCATGGTACCGGGACGGCTGAAGTACGACGACCGCAAACACGTCTCAATTAAAGCGCCCGCAGATGGTGTGCTGGTGGAGGTGCGGGTCAAGACGGGAGATGTCGTCAAAACCGGTCAGGTTCTGGCGGTGTTAAACAGCCCCGAAATCGGAACCGCACGCGCCGATCTGCTGCAGCGGACTGCAGAATATGAACTGGCGAAAAAACAGTACGACTGGAAAAGCGAGATCCAGAATAACGTGCAGAAACTGGTGGACGCGCTGCTCAGTAAACAGCCGATGGAGGAGATCGAGAAAGAGTTTAAAAACGAGAAACTCGGAGATTATCGTTCGCAGTTGCTCCCCGCTTATTCACGTTACCTGCTGGCGGAAATGATCAATGCAAAATCAGCACCCCTGGCAAAATCCGGGGCAATTTCCCTGCAGTCATTGAAAAAACGCGAAACGGAAATGCAGGACTCGCGGGCCGCATTGAAATCGCTGTGTGAACAGTCGATCTACGATGTCCGCCTCGAGCGTGATCGCGAACAGGCACGCCTCAATGACGCGGAACACCGTAAGACGATCAGCCGCCAGAACCTGGAAGCCCTGATGGGATCTGCTGTTGATCCCGGCAGTAAAGATCTGAAAGCGGCTGAGAAACTCTCGCGACTCGAAGTGATAGCGCCTTTTGGCGGTACCATTGAAGAACGTAACTATAGCCGGTCGGAACGGGTCATTCGTTCGGATGTCCTGTTTACACTGGCGCAGACCGACACACTCTGGGTCGCTGCCGATATTCGTGAATCAGACTGGGCTGCAGTTTCACTGGACGGCAGTCAGGATCTGAAAGTGAAAGTCAATGCCTATCCCGACGAGACATTCTCTGCGCGGTTGTATTATCTGGGGCGTTCGGTCTCGCCGGTGACCAATTCGGTCCCCCTGATTGCAGAGATCAAAAATCCGGAAGGGAAACTGCGTCCCGGCATGTTCGTGCAGGTCATGATTCCCGGCAAACAGAAGTCCGACGTGATCATTGTACCGGCCCGGTCTGTTTTGGATGACGCACAACAGGAATTTGTCTTTGTCAAAACTTCAGATCGTTCATTTCGACGTGTCGATATTCAGTCAGGTTTAAAAACAGAAGACTGGGTGGAAGTCCAGAATGGTCTCACAGAAGGCGAGCAGGTCGTGGAAGAGGGGGCATTTACCCTCAAGTCCGAACTGCTGCTGGAACGGGAAGAATAACGTTCCCGAGATCATTTTCACTTTCATATACCAACCCTGTTTTATGCTGAGGGAGTTTCTGAATGCTGTCCCGCCTGATTGAATTTTCGCTGGAGAACCGGTTTATCATTCTCGTGCTGACCTTTCTGATGGCAGCCGGTGGTATCTATTCCGCAATCCATTTACCCATCGACGCTGTTCCCGATATGACCAATGTGCAGGTGCAGGTCGTTACCGATGCCGGGTTTCTCTCGCCGGTGGAAGTGGAACGCTATGTGACCTATCCGGTCGAAATTGCCATGGGGGGGCTGCCGGCTGTCGAAGAAGTCCGCAGTGTTTCCAAATTTGGAATTTCAGTAGTCACGATCGTCTTTGAAGAGGGGACCGATATCTACTGGGCCCGGCAACTGGTCACGGAACGCATCGCGATTGCTGCTGCAGATATTCCCCCGGGATACGGTACACCTTTACTGGGACCACTGACGACGGCTCTGGGAGAAATTCTCCAGTTTGAGGTTCGCGGTGCAGATTATTCGCCTATGCAGCTCCGCACCATGCTGGAATGGGAGATTGCGCCCCGGATGCGTGAAGTGCAGGGAGTAACCGAAATTAATACCCACGGCGGGTACTATAAAACATTTGAGGTTCAACCCAACCCGGATCGACTGAACAGCTACGGAATCTCCATGGCGCAGCTCTTCAAACGGCTGGAAAATAATAACCTGATCGCCGGTGGTGGCTATGTTGTGCATAATCACGAACAGCGTTTCATCCGTGGGCAGGCCCTGCTCAAAAATGAAAAAGACATTGAAAATCTGGTCGTCAAACATGATCCCAACAGTACTCCGATTCTGGTGCGTGATATTGCAGATGTCAAAATTGCACCGATGACCCGCCAGGGAGCGGTTACCCGTGATGGTCGGGGAGAAGCGGTCACCGGGCTGGTGATGATGCTGATTGGGGAGAATTCTCGTGAAGTGGTCGCAGCTTCCAAGGAACGGTTGGCGGATATCCAAAAATCTCTGCCGGAAGGCGTCTCGCTGGAAATTACCTACGATCGTTCGGCTCTGATCAGCCGGACTCTGAAAACCGTACTCACCAACCTGATCGAAGGGGGGATCCTGGTGATTGTGGTCCTGCTGTTCATGCTGGGCAGCTTCCGTGCTGGCGTGATCGTGGCACTGGCCATTCCCCTGTCGATGCTGTTCGCTACGAATCTCATGGCGGCGACAGGTATTACCGCCAGCCTGATGAGTCTGGGAGCGATCGACTTCGGGTTGATCGTTGACAGCTCGGTGATCATGGTCGAAAACTGTATTCGCCGACTCTCCATGAATCAGTCGGGCAAGCCCTTCCGACAGGTCATTCGTGATGCCGCGATCGAAGTCCGAAAGCCGACCATGTTCGGTGAGTTGATCATTGCAGTCGTCTATCTTCCCATTCTGGCCTTGCAGGGGACGGAAGGAAAACTGTTCCGCCCGATGGCTTTGACGGTGTTGTTTGCTCTGGCAGGATCGCTGGTACTTTCACTGACGCTGATGCCGGCCCTCGCCTCGCTGGCACTGCCCAAGAAAATGTCAGAGAAAGAAATCTGGCTCATTCGCTGGGTGAAATGGATCTATCGCCCCATGGTCAGTTGGACGATTCGTCGACCGGTACTGACCGTCGCGATCGCACTCCTGGTATTTCTGGTCAGTCTGCCGGTTGGCTGGAATCTGGGGGCGGAATTCATGCCCCGCCTCGAGGAAGGGGACCTGCTGGTGGAAGCCGTTCGCCTCCCCAGCGCGACGATTGAAGGTTCCGTGGAAATGTCGACGCAGATCGAAAAAGTGCTGGTCAAGTTCCCTGAAGTCAAAACCGTATTCTGTAAAACGGGTCGCCCTGAAATTGCCAACGATGTGATGGGGGTTCACCAGACAGACGTCTGGGTCATTCTCAAGTCACCATTGGACTGGCCCGAGCCAAAGACGCGGGATGAATTAATCGAAGAAATGTCTGACGCACTGAATTCGCAGGTGCCGGGCGTGGCGTTCGGGTTTACACAACCGATCGAAATGCGCGTGGACGAACTGGTGGCGGGCGTCAAGGCAGATGTCGCTGTCCTGCTGTATGGGGATGAACTGGATGTTCTCAGCAGTAAAGGAAAAGAAATAGAACGTGTCTTGAAAAAAGTTCCCGGTGCTGTCGATGTCAAAGCCGATATCCAGTCTGCTTTGCCTACGATCCGGATTGAACCCCGCTGGGAAGTCCTGGCACGTTACGGGTTAGATGCCAGCGATGTCATGGATGTCGTTTCCTCTCTGGGGGGACACCCGGTCGGTTTGATTTTTGAGGGACGCGCCCGCTTCCCGATTATTGTCCGCATACCTCAGAAATGGCGGGAACAGGTCAGGCTGCTGGAACAGATCCCCGTCACAGATGGGACGGGAAAACCGGTCCCGCTGCGCGAACTGGCTGAGATCGAATTTGAAGAGACTCCACCGACAGTGGAGCACGAATCAAACCGCCGACGAACATTCATCCAGGCGAATGTCAGAGGCCGCGATGTGGCCAGCTTTGTCTCGGATGCTCAGCACGCTGTGGAAACGCAGGTGCAACTTCCCGATGGCTATGAGATTCGCTGGGGCGGCGATTTTGAAAACCTCCAGTCCGCCAGCAAGCGCCTGGTCATCATTACTCCGATCGTGCTGCTGCTGATCTTTCTGCTGCTGCATACGACTTTCCGGTCCGTTCGACTGGCGCTGTTGATCTTTCTGGCGGTTCCGATGGCGGCTTCGGGGGGAATTTACGCACTGGCACTCCGCGAAATGCCCTTCAGTATTTCAGCCGGGGTCGGGTTTATCGCACTGTTTGGTGTGGCGGTATTGAATGGTCTGGTCTGGGTCAGTGCAGCTGAGAATCTCAGGCTTCAGCAACGCGTTCCGATGCAGGATGCGACTTTCCAGGCAGCCATGGCGCGCTTGCGGCCTGTGTTGATGACGGCGATGGTAGCCAGTCTCGGGTTCCTGCCGATGGCACTGTCCACCAGCGACGGGGCCGAGATGCAGCGTCCGCTGGCCAGCGTGGTGATTGGCGGTCTGATTACGTCAACCCTGTTGACGTCGATGGTCGTCCCTGCCATTTACCCCTGGTTTGCTCCCAAATTGAAACAAGAAGAGGAGGAGGCAGGCAGTCAGGAGCAGGAATGATTCCCGGCTAACACGCTGGGGATTATTCCTGCAACTGGCATTTGATTTCTGCAACGACATTATCTGTGGTCAGGTACTGTTCAATGATCTGTGCTTTGGTAATCAGTTTGGCCAGATCAATGACGTTGTCAACCTCCAGTTTGTTGATGATCGCTTTTCTGCGCATGACCACGGTCCGGGCAGAAAGATCCAGCTGATGGCTGATACTTTTGTTGGAAAGCCCTTTCAAGAGCAGACGCATGACTTCGGATTCCCCCTCGGTCAGTCTGCTCTCTTTGCTATGGTATTCCAGCAGCCAGCGGCGGGCAAAGCGTTGTTCTGCATTTAACAGGATGGCTGCGATCACATGATCCCAGAGTTCCTGTTCCGCATAGGGTTTCTCCAGAACCGTCAATGCCCCTTCGGACATGGCAGAGACAGTGGTCGTCACATCCACAAAAGCAGACAGGATGATCAGAGGGATTTCGTATCCCTCTGATTTCATTTTTCTCAGCATTTCGATGGCATTACTGCCCATCAGGCGTAAGTCTGCAATGACACACCCATTGATCCGATTATCGGTGCCAGAGAGGAATTCTTCGGCCGAAGTATAGGTGCAGGCAGTGAAGCCCATGCTACTGATCAGATCTGCGATGGAAGTACAAACCCCTTCGTCATCATCGACAACATACACACGGGGCTCATAATCGGGCGGTAAGTCTAATTGATGTTTCATGTCTCATACTCACTCTCTAATTTACCACAGTCTTCATCACAGCGATGAATAAGACAGTTCCGCTGCCTTGCCATCCTGCGATCAGAACAATCTCAGTCTGGCCATGACAACAGGCCTGGCGATACTGTGAAACAGGTCATAACGTGATTAATCTTCGCTGGCCCTTGCTTCCTTGTTAAGGCTGGTCTCGTTAACAGAAACCAGGGCGCCGCATCTGGATAGAATCAAGTTACTGAGCTGGAGAATGAGAGCGGGTTTGATCGTTGTTTGCGATAAACGCAGACCACGCAAAACCGACGAAGCTTTCCGGGACAGTGAGCTCAGTCGAATCAGAGTGTTGGTGAAGGAAAACAGAACGGTTCCTTGAGTGGGGAAACTCCTACTCGTAGAACCAGTTTCAAGTTCGTCTTGTTGTGGCCGGTAAACATCAAAAAATATATTTCTGTTATGGGCACACATCTCGATACCTTCACCAGACATCATGATTCTGTTGCACAAACTAATTCTACCATTTACTTCGCGTTCATCCGGTTTTGTCGCAGGGAAACGGAGGAACTTTCGAATTCAATGCCATTTTGTATCCACCTGTGACGACTGTACGGTGTTTGTGTTCAGTCATATAATGATGGTTCGATTTGTTCCTGGCTTCGATTTGGTAGAAACACTAAGGCTCTAATGAGTCAATTCTACAGAAGTAAGTCAGTGAAAACCCTCCACAAGTAAGAGGAAGATTTCAACCTGCTTTCAGGTAACTTCGGCCTGAGATCAGCCTGACCACTCTAAACAAGATATACTGACATAGTTGGTCATTTTTGGCATTTCCTGCCAGACACTATTGCAGCTCTTTGAGTTGAGCGATTGCAGAATCCCGCTCCGCTTGCGTGACCTCCAGATCGAAGAGCAGGTATTTAACGTCCAGTCGCAGTTGGGCCAGTGTATCCGACATCAGGTTGACAATCTTGACCCGTTGACGTGAGTAGGTGACCACTTTGTGGTAACTGTCGAGCAAGTTCTGTTGATCAGGATGATCGAGCGCTTGCAGTCTGTTTCCCAGCGCAGCAAGCTCGTTCGGTAAATGGTTTGGAGTCTGCTGATTAAAGCGAAGTGTTTTCTGATACATGTCAGAATCCCCTTTCCGGCCAGTTGTCATGAGATGTTGATGCTGAAGTGCAGATTTTATTTCCGAGATAAAATCAGTCTTTCTGCAGGCCCGGTCTGAAGAAGTGCAGGGTTACTGATGTGCGTGACAGGTCCGTGGTACTCAACTGCTGCTGAATAACGAGTTCAGAATTCCCTGGGGCTGGCACTGTGAGGCTTCGACCCATTGGCAGCATTCCTGGAGTGTGCCGGTGAACTTCGGTTTCTGATCCACATAAACACTCCAGAGTTCATTCCGGACGATGGGAATTTTTTCTGACAGCTTTTCAATGATAAACTGATGCATGATGTGCTCCTTGAACAGGATTCGTCGTCTGAAATCGCATTGAATTGTGGAGACGACTTGAATTGACTCTGTATCAAGTTTAAACCCCATCTGGAAAACAGCATTGTGAATCAAAGGCAAACTCGGTTTCTTGGACTGCATGATAAAGAGACGACGTTTCTCTTTCATGAAATTCAAAGCAACGCAAGTGCGCCTGAATGCAAAATCAGGTCAGTTCGCTTCACCAATTAAAGATTGAACACATTTTGAACTGACGATATTCACTATTTTGATCTGTTTCTCTGTATTAAGCCGGGTTCAGGCCCGGATGCAGACTCAGGAAATTCAGCTTATTTTCTGGACCGGAACCCTGAAATCAACGATGATGGATTTGATTTGGGAAACGGAGTCTGTTACTCTGGTGTGACGCGTTATGTATATGTGACAGTCAGGGCCTGGTAAAGAAGGGCTGGAAATGAGTACTGCTACGACGAGTGTTCCCGCGCTGGAACGGGGGCTGGATGTCCTGGAACTGCTGAATCAGGTGCCTGAGGGACTGGGGATCAGCGAACTGGCGACCCGGCTGTCGCTCAACAAGAATGCCGTGTTTCGCATTACGCACACACTGACCGATCGCAATTACCTTGAGCGTGACCCCGTTACCAAGCGGTTCCGACTCTCAACCCGCCTGCTTTCGCTTGGACTTCCCCAGGTGGGCGATGTCAGTCTGGTCGAAGTCGCCTTGCCGGTGATGCGCGAATTGCGCGATGCGACCCGCGAAACCGTGCAGCTGGGAATCGGGGTTGGAGATGAAGGCGTGATCATCGAACAGGTCAGTGGCCTGCATCCGCTCCGCATCGCCGTCGATATCGGCCTCCGCTTCCCCCTGCATAATAACGCACCGGGCAAAGTCATCCTCGCCAGCCAGTCTCCCCGTGAACGGGCCGCGACACTGACCAGGATTCCTTTAACTGCGGATACTTCCCGCACCCTGACCGAGCCAGCAGCGCTGCAGTCAGAATGTACCCGGGTTTTGAATCGCGGTTATGCCACCGATTTTGCTGAAGCTGACGAAGGCATCCACTGCGTCGCGGCCCCCGTGACAGGCAATGAGGGACAACTGATCGCGGTCCTCTGGGTCTCTGCACCTGCGAAGCGCCTTCCCAAAAGCATGTTTGCCAGTCTGGGGAAACAGGTTGTCGACAGTGCTGCGCAGATCAGCGGAGGATTGCAGCCATGAAGGTATTTCGATTTGCCTGCCTGCTGATTCTGTGTTTATGTGCCCGACACTCGCTCCAGGCTGACGGTGATCAGTTCTTCCGCGAAGCGGTCGAACCCATTCTGAAACAGCACTGCTATGACTGCCACTCCCACACAGCCGGCGTCATGGAGGGAGATCTGACGCTCGACTGGCAGAGTGGGTGGAAAAACGGCGGATCGCGTGGCCCCGCGATTGTACCCGGTCAACCGGAGCAGAGCCTGATCATCAAAGCGGTCCTGCACACCGACCCCAATCTGAAAATGCCCGATGAAAAGCTGTCTGATCAACAGATCGCAATCCTCACAAAGTGGGTCCAGCAGGGAGCCCCCGATCCCAGAATCCAGAAGCCACAGGCAGATACCACGGCCGCCCTCGACTGGTGGTCGCTCAAACCACTCAACCGTCCGCCCGTCCCCGGAGCAGGAAATACGAATCCGATCGATGCCTTCATTCAGGATCGCCTGCGTCAGCAGGGACTCAAACCCGCACCCCCGGCAGATCGTCGAACGCTGATTCGCCGACTGATGTACGATCTCCACGGCATGCATCCCACACCCGCAGAAGTCGAAGCATTCGTCAACGATAAACGGCCAGGCGCGTACGCGCAACTTGTGGATCAACTGCTCGCTTCTCCCCGCTACGGAGAACGTTGGGCCCGCCACTGGCTGGACACGATTCATTTTGCCAATTCGCACGGCTTCGAACACGATGTCTTTCGTCCCCATGCCTGGCGCTTCCGTGACTATGTTATTGGGCGTTTCAATCAGGACATTCCCTGGGCCCGTTTCATCCGCGAACAACTGGCGGCCGACTCGTTCTATCCGGACGCATCCGAACTCACAGTCGCACTCGGCTTTCTGGGAGCGGGACCTTACGACCAGAGTGCTGCGGCCACCGCTCCCAAATCGTTTGAGTACCTCGATCGTGACGATCTGGTTACCCAGACCATGGGCGCCTTCGTCAGTACCACCGCCAACTGTGCCCGCTGTCATACTCACAAATTCGATCCGATCACCCAGTCCGACTACTTCGCCCTGCAGGCAGTCTTTGCCGGAGTCGGGAAGGGGGACGTCAGCTTTGATGCAGAACCCGCAGTGGCGCAGAATCGCAAAAAATGGGAATCGCTACATCAAGCCGCCCTCGCCAACAATGCCACGGTTCTCTTGAAACCTGAATACGCTCGGCTGGTCACAGAATGGGAACAGCAGCGTGGACCTGAACCAAAGTGGCACGTTCTTCAGCCGAAAACCTTCGTTTCGAACGGGGGCGCCGAGCTGAAGCGACAGCCGGATCAGTCCATTCTGGCCAGTGGACCAGCGCCCGAACAGGAATCCATTCTGGTCACCACTCAGCCAGAGCTCAAAACGATCACTGCCCTCAGACTGGATCTGTTAACTGACCCCTCGCTCCCGCACCTGGGACCCGGACGCGCTCACAACGGCAATTTGCATCTCAACGAAATTGAAATCCGCCTGTTCCCGCCAGACGCGAAAGAGGGACAGAAACTCGTTATCAGCCGGGCCACCGCAGATTTTAACCAGGCCGGCTGGACGATTCAGCACGCCCTCGACGGTAATCCCAAAACCGCCTGGGGCATCTACCCTAAAGTCGGCGTCGGCCATTATGCCGTCTTGGAATTGCAGTCCCCCTTGACTCTGGAACCGGGAACCCGCCTGGTTGTTTCTCTCAAGCAGGTACACGGCGGCGCGCATTTGATCGGTCGCTTCAAACTGAGTGTAACTGACGCTGCCCAACTCGATGTCATCGCGCTGCCAGAGGAAGCAGAAGCCGTCCTTAAAATTCCAGCAGATCAGCGTACGCCCGCGCAACAGACAACGTTAGCTGCCGTGATCCTGAAATACCGGGCCGAACAGGAACTGGCCCAACTCCCGGCCCAGGCAAAAGTCTATGCAGCCGCAGCGGAAGCAGCGAATGAACGGGGAATGGTGAAATTCGCTCAGCCCCGCGAAATCCATCTGCTGGCCCGGGGTAATCTGGAAAAGCCCCGCGGCGTAGTAGGGCCCGGAGCACTCTCTGCACTTCCCACACTGCCAGCCCGCTTCGATCAGCCGAATCAGCAACCGGAAGCCGCCCGTCGCGCCGCCCTGGCGGACTGGCTGGCCGACCCCAAAAACCCATTGACCTGGCGGAGCATCGCCAATCGCGTCTGGCACTATCATTTCGGCAAAGGAATCTGCGACACCCCCAACGATTTCGGTCGCATGGGAGGCACGCCTTCACATCCGGAACTGCTCGACTGGCTCGCCTGTGAACTCCGCGATCATAATGGCTCCCTGAAGCACCTGCATCGCCTGATCTGCAACAGCCAGACTTACCAGCAGTCCTCTGCGTTTCGTTCCGAATTGTCAAAGATCGATCCCGAAAATCGTCTGCTCGCCCGCTGGTCAAGGCAACGGCTCGATGCGGACAGTTATCGCGATGCCGTCCTCCGCGTCAATGGCACTCTCGACCTCACCATGGGAGGACCGGGAGTTCAGCAGTTCACACAGTCCCCCGGTCCCCAGGCGACCCCTGTGCTGCACTATGATCAGTTCGACCTCGACAGTCCTGGCGCATACCGACGGAGCATCTACCGTGTCGTCTGGCGCGGGATTCCCGATCCCCTGATGGACGCACTCGACTTCCCCGACCTGGGCCTGCTGGCGCCCGTCCGCGGCTTTTCCGCTTCGCCACTGCAGTCGCTCGTATTGTGGAATAATCGCTTCGTCCTCCATCACTCACAGAAACTGGCAGAACGGGCTCGCAAGGCACAGCCCATGATCCCGGATCAGGTCAGGCAGATCGTCCTCTGGGCCTGGCTCCGCGAACCGACAGAAGACGAACAGCGACAGTTGACCCAACTTGCGGAACAGCACGGCCTCGAAACCGTCGCCCGCCTGGTCTTGAACAGTAACGAATTTCTCTTTGTGGAGTGACCTATGCTGGAATTGCCTCTTTCGAGACGCGAACTGCTGACCCGCTCCGGCGGCAGCTTCGGTGCTGCTGCGCTCAGCTGGTGGCTTGGGCAGGATCTGCAGGCTGCTTCTGCGCCGGACTTCAATGGCGGCCTGCATCATCGTGCCAAAGCGAAACGCGTGATTCAGCTGTTCATGAACGGCGGCGCCAGCCCGATGGATACGTTCGACTATAAACCGGAACTCAAGCGCCTGCATGGGCAGAAGCTGGGCCCTAAAGAAAAACCGGAGGGCTTCACCGGCGCCGTCGGTGCCGTGATGCAGAGCCCCTTCGAATTCAAACAGCATGGCGCATGCGGACAATGGGTCAGTTCGGTCTTTCCACATCAGGCACAGATTGTCGACGACCTCGCCTTTCTGATGGCAATGACAACAAAAACCAACGTCCACGGCCCGGCCAGCTACATGATGAATACCGGCTTCATGCTCCCCGGCTTTCCCTGTCTTGGCGCCTGGGTTTCCTACGCGCTGGGGAATCTGGCCGACAATCTGCCGACCTTCGTCGTCCTCCCCGATACCCGCGGACTGCCTTACAATCAAAAGGGCAACTTCAGCTGTGGCTTCCTCCCCGCCAAACATCAGGGAACTCTGGTCAACGCCACCAGCAAAACGCCCATCCCGGATCTCTTCGCCGATTCTCAATACCAGTTCGCACAGGGGAAGGCCGACAAAGCGACCTTCGCGCTGCTCCAGCAGTTTAATCGTCAGCATGCAGCGACCCGCCCCGATGATTCCCGACTCGAAGCCAGGATCGCAGCCGGAGAACTTGCTGCGAAAATGCAGCTCAGTGCGCCAGAAGCCTTCGATCTTACCCGCGAAACCAAAGAGACGCACGCCGCCTATGGTCTGGATCAGAAAGAAACAGAAGACTTCGGTAGACGGGCGCTGCTCGCCCGGCGTCTGCTGGAGCGGGGGACTCGCTTCGTCCAGGTCTGGAGCGGTCCGCAGGGCGCTGTCAACAACTGGGACAATCACGGCAATATCAAAACCGAACTTCCCGCCATCGCCCGCAGCGCCGACCAGCCGATCGCCGCCCTGTTTCGCGATCTGAAAGCCCGTGGACTGCTGGAAGACACCCTTGTCATCTGGACCACCGAATTCGGACGCACCCCCTTCGCACAGGGGAGCGAAGGCCGCGATCACAACCGGGGCACCTTCGTCACCTGGCTCGCTGGCGCCGGTGTTAAAGCGGGCACCAGCTATGGGAAGAGTGACGATCTCGGCTACCAGACCGCTGAGGGAGCCACCTACTGTTACGATCTGCACGCCACCATCCTGCATCTGCTGGGCATCGACCACACCCGCCTCACCTTCCGTACCGCCGGCATCGATCGCCGTCTGACGGACGTGCACGGTCACGTGGTGCATGAGATTCTGTCCTGAGTTCGGTAATCCCGCTTGATAATTGATTTTTGACAGTGGTATGATCGACATTGGCAGGAGCGCGCTGGCTCTGTTAGCCGCATTCCGCGTTTCTTTCGAAAGGAAACCGCCGTGCAGTGGAACCGTCGTGATTTTGTACAGGCCATATTGGGAGCCCCCCTCGCGGTCACCGTCTCTTTGTCGCAGGCCAGACGTATCACCGCTGCCGAATCATCGAAAGCCACTGGCGTCTCGATTCCTGAAGTGAAAGACGGCGAAGACCTATTCGCTTACATTCAGCGTATCAAAGGCACGTTCGATCCCACGCTCTATCGCCAGTTGCTCGGTGCTGCCAATGACTTCAAGGAAGGCGATCAGTTCATCGGCGTCGCCGCTGTCGACGAACAGTCCCGCGAGAATGCCCGCCAGTTGCTCGCCGCCACCCGCATCGCTGACCTCAATGCCCATCCCGTCTTTGATGATCAGCTTAACAAGTACATCAACGCACAACACACAGACGCCGACCCGAGTTCGACTAACCTGACGCTCGGCCAACTGAAACAGCTGTTGCTCACCGCGGACGAAGCCACCATCAAGCAGGTCGCCCGTACTCTCTCCAGCGATGTCATCGGCTCCGTTGTCAAACTGCTGACCAATCAGGAACTGATTACCGTCGGCGCGAAAGTCTTCAATCCCTTGCCCGGCAGCCAGATCGGCGCGAAGGGCTACCTCGGGGCCCGCATTCAACCGAATTCGCCGACCGACAATCTGGACGACATCTTCTGGCAGGTCCTGGATGGCTGGTCTTACGCAGTCGGCGATGTCGTCCTCGGCACCAACCCGGTTTCCAGTGAACCCGAATCGGTGCAGGCTGTCGAACTGCAGCTTCGCGAAATCCTGGAAACCTTTGGCATCGCAGACATTCTCCCGCATTGTGTGCTTTCGCATATCGATGTCCAGGCCGAAGTCGAACGTCGCACGCCGGGAAGTACGGCTCTCTGGTTCCAGAGCATCGCCGGTTGCGACGCTGCCAATCAGACGTTCGATATCGATCTCAAAAAGATGCGCGACTACGCCCGCTCCCGTAACGGCAAATATGCCCTCTATTTCGAAACCGGGCAGGGGGCCGACTTCACCAACGGACACAGTCACGGCTTCGACATGGTGCTCCACGAATCGCGCAAGTACGGCTTCGCCCGTGCCCTGACCCACGAAGTCGCCGCCGCACAACAGCAGGCCGGCCAGGCTGTGGCTCCCTGGGTGCATCTGAATGACGTCGCCGGGTTCATTGGTCCGGAAGTCTTCCGCACGCGAGAACAGCTTGTCCGCTGCTGTCTCGAAGATATCGTCATGGGCAAACTGCACGGTCTGATGATCGGCCTGGATGTCTGTTCGACCCTGCACATGGATGTCTCGCTCGATGATCTTGACTGGTGCCTCGAACAGATCATGCCTGCCAACCCTGGCTACCTGATGGCCCTCCCCACCAAAATCGATCCCATGCTCGGCTATCTCACCACCGGCTTTCAGGACCATGTACGCATCCGCGAGAAATTCGGTTACCGCGTCAACGACTCCATGTGGGCCTTTTTTCAGCAGCTCGGCGTCATCGATTCCCAGGGGAAACCGACCGATCACTTCGGCGATCCGGTCTGGGTCTATCTGCAGTACCGCCGCAAGAAAGGGGATACGCGGCCAGAGCAGCGAATTCTCGACGAAGGGAATCGCCAACTGGCAGCCGTTCGCAAGCGAGGAGTGTTCCTCGCCACCGGTTTTGGCGGCAAACCCTCCGAACTGGCCCCCGATCTCAAACTCCACATCGATCGTATTTACCACGACGCCAAGCAGAGTATCTGGGCCGAACTGACCCCGGAATTCATCGCGACGCTCCCCGCATCGGTCCCCGTCAAAACACAGTCGACCAGCCGCAGCGAATACATTCTGCACCCCGCCACGGGTGAGCAACTCGCTCCCCAATCGCAGACCGCGGTCAAACAACTGCGCCAGCAGTACGATGGCATCTTTAACGTGCAGATCGTCATTTCCGACGGCCTGAACGCCCTCTCGATCATGGACGAAGGGCAGCTCGATCCGTACTTGAAAGAACTCCGTTCCCAGCTCAAAACGGCCGGCTTCCATCCTGCGGACCAGAACATCCTTGTGCAGTCCGGTCGCGTCCGCGCGGGCTATCGCATCGGAGAAACACTCTTCGGCGGACTGGACGGCAACCGAGCCATTCTGCACATCATCGGCGAACGTCCCGGCACCGGCCATCATACGTTTTCGGTCTATATGACATCACCTCCCGGTTCAGTCTGGGCCCAGCCAGGACAAGTCGACCACAACATCACCCGCGTCGTCTCCGGCATCGCAGCCACCGCTCTCAAACCGACCAAAGCAGCCCAGGATACCGTCCGTATTTTGCAGCAAATGAACCTGGGGTAATCCGCCCCCTTCGATGTCGTCATCATATAAACGATATCAAAAAAACTGATCGATAATGGTATTTTGACTGGCGTCTTGTATACTGCAATTCCCGCCAATGGATCGAATCTGATCTGATTTCCGTGATCAACTTATTCAACATGTGTACCAGGAATGAAATACCGTGAAGAAACAGCTGTGTGTAAAATGGTGTCGTTATGTGTTGATTGTCTCTGTCCTTTCTCTCAATGCGTGTGGTCAGGAAAATCAGACTGCACAGGAAACTCCGGCACCGGATACTAAACCCGTCGTAACCGATTCCACAATTCCGAAGGAACCAACTCCCTCAGAACCATCGGGGACTTCAGCCACGCCTGAATCAAAACCGAAAACCGCATCAGAGCATCCCCAAGAAAATGAGGTCCTTAACATCTCAGGCAAGCTCTATAAGACAAACGATAAACTGTTTATCATCTCTGCCGCCGAATCCAAGCAGACGGTTCCCCCAATGGAACAGACTCCCTTCAATGTCACGTTGAGGATTTCCAATAAAGGGCAGGAAGAGATGGTCTATCATTCCTGGACTCCCCTCGAATCAGACAACACTCCTGACGCAAAACGAGCATTTGTGGCAGATGACCAGGGAAATCAATATCCCATCATTCCAGCAATACAGGGACAACCGTATGAAGGCCAGGTCCGGGAAAAAACATTAAAACCCGGTGAAGCCGTCAAAGATCTGCTCCTCTTTTCCGAACTCAAGCCAGGCACGAAACGCATCGCACTCCACCTCCCCGGCAATGAGTTCAACGGTTACAAAGACCTGATCTTTCATTTTCAGCTGCCCTGAGCGGGATCATGTCTAATTACAAAAAAATACTGTTGCAAAAACTGACAGTCAACGGCTGGGAAATGATTTCTCAAAGCTCCGCTTGTGACTGGTGGCTGGAAAAATACTGGACGATCAAATCAGTCCAAAATCACTGGGGGCTGGAATTGCTCATCCTCTTTCTGGTTGATCCCCAATTCGAGGGACAAAACAAAAATCAGGGGGTCAGATCGATTGCAGTCACAACTGAGATGCCCCCCGACTGGATCGCTGCAGAGAACGGGCTCGCTTTGATAACCATTATCGGTAGTTTCGAGAAACAGGCAGATCAGCTTCTTGAAACCATTAATTATTACCGTAGTACTGCGACTGAATAAGAAATCAGACCTTACCTGCCATTTTCTCTCCCCAAAAAGAGAAATCTGAACATTTATGCCAATATTTCCTGATCTGTTTCGAATGACGCTCCGTTACAATACATGAGATTGTTTGTATTGCAACGAGTTCCGAATTCAGAATGAATCAGGGAGATAAATGATGGACGTCTTTTCAATGTTGATGCAGCTCTTTCCCTTTCTGTTCTTCTTTGCGCTCCTGTTTCTCCTGGGACGCGGTAAAACCTGTCCTTCCTGTCACAAACCGATGCCGGTATTTCAGTCACCGCTCACCAAATCCCGACGCCAGTGGTTGGTCGGCGGCTATCGTTGTCCGAACTGTGGCTGTGAGACCGATCTCAAAGGCAGGCAGGTCGCTGCCAGTACACTACCCGATCAGGGCGCACTGAAACTCGGCCTGGGTATGTTTATTGTCTGTATCGTGATCTCTCTGCTGCTGACCTCTGTTCCGCTGCTGATACTCCTGATGCGAGCTTGAACACGACACGGATTATGATGCAAGATAAAGAACCTCCCTCCTGGATCGGCCCTGTGCTGCTCTGGTCGCTCTGTGCTGCGGTCCTGGGCTACTTTCTGTTTTCTTTTGCTGTGCTGGAAGCCGCCAATCGATATTCTAACCAGCTGTTTCTGGATTTAAGAGGCCGCACCATGGCCAATCCACGCTGGGAACCCTGGTGGGGCTCAACCCTCTTTTTCTGGGCCTGTTTCTATTCTGCAATTGTTCATGGGACCTTGGTGGGACTGATCACCTATGTCATTCATACTAATTACGCGCGTAGAAAGAACAGCAAGTAACGATGCTCGTTAGAGAGATGATTCACACCCTCCTGACTTTTTTGATAATGCTGATCTTGTTCTCCCCCTTAATCGCTTATCTTTTCTACAAGGTCAAACAAGCCCGGGGGAAATTTTGTCCTTCCTGCGGAACACCTTTGTCCCCCTTTCAACATCCTGCTTCTAAAACCGTTCAACAGTGGAAAGAGGGCGGTTATCGCTGTCGTAATTGTGGTTGCCTGACAGACCTGAATGCCAATGAAATACCAGAGGGGTCCTATCCAAAACGTCGCACTCTCCTGATGGTTTTGGCGGTTCTTAACCTGATTCCGATGCTCTGTTTTCTGCTGCTGGTTCTCTTCTACCTGTTCTACGTGAAACCGAATGGGTGATGACAAGATATTTCTCTTTCCCTGCCCGTGTCGCATTGACTGCGTATTTTCTGTCACCGCACATTGAAATTCGCATTGGTGAATTATCGTTCCCAGACTAAAATCCCTGCTGATTCGACGTGAAGGTTTCGCTCCAGTTTCTGGCAATAGGGGAATTGAATATGCAACGTCTGCTGTTCCTGTTGGTCTTCGTAAGTCTGCCTGCACCACTTTGGGCCGCAGATCCGGCTCCCCAGGAAGATTATGATGTTCTGCAGGGAAAATGGATTCGTCAAAGTCAGGATTCCAAAGCGGGGCCGGTTACGATTGAGCAGGAAATAATGCCGAAACAGATCGTGATTAAAATCACCGATCGGAACGGGAAGCTCATCTATCAGCACAACGTCAAATACCGTCTGCAACGACTCGAAGATGTACGGTTACTGGTGTTTTCCGATCTCGAAGTACTCGTCGGCCAGCGAAAAGGCTTGAAACAGAAAACCCAGCAGCCCTGCATTTACCGCCTGAAAGGTGACCGGCTGTTTGTCACCGAAGGCATGGTCCAGGGAGACAGCTTTCCGCCGCTGATCCTCGTCTGGTGGAAGATGAAGCCACCACAGCCCGATACTACTCTTTAAGCTGGATCGACAGCACTCACTGCACACTCTTCAACACCGCCGCCAGTCGCCAGCCTGCCTGGGCCGCCCGTTTGACTGCGATGGAACCCGCCTGCTGATAATAACTCTGGGGCAGTGAAGTCAGCTTCTGAAACTTTCCGCTGGAGTCTTCGCTTTTACGGGCCGCTTCCAGAATCTCGGCACAGTAGCTTTTCTCGCGGGCCAGTTCGTGGCTTTCGTTGATCCACGTGACATAGTTCAATTCACCCGCCGCCGCCTCGCCCAGTTGCTTATTCGCGGGATCCCGTTCGATGCCTACCGCCTGGCCGACAATATCGGAGTATTTGAAGCTGTTCCCCAGCAGGCCGTCCCATTGAGAATGCAGGTTCGATTTACCGATCCGAATGTCATTGCCCCCGCGATCCCCCTCGGGAAACATCCGCTGGCTGAACAGGGCCGAAGAATGCAGCGGCTGATGACTGTCTCCCACCAGGTGCATCACCCAGCAGAAATAAATGGCTTTATCCGCCTGGCTCACACTCGGATCTTTCAACTGCGCCACACAATATTCCAGTGCCTGAATGATATTAAACCCCAGTACGTCGTCCCCGGGCCTGATCGACGTCGCCACATTTGCTGACAGTTTTGAACTCAGAGCCGCTTTTGCTGCCTCATCCAGGTAGATCGGCTGATTGATATAGTGCCAGGTCCCGTGATGATATTTCTCGCGGTCCGCATCTTTGAAACTGCGAACAATGTCCGACCAGGTTGCCGCCCGCATGAACAGCCAGCGGGCCTGGACTTCGGGACTCGCCTCCTTAATGATCTTCGGCATCCGCGACTGAAAATCCTGTTCAAAGCGGGGGTGCTGTTTCAGTAGTTCTACCAGTTCCGCCCGTCTCTCGGGCGTCAGCTGATCCCAGGCGATCGCAGCCACGATTCGATGCCCCGCGTAATTCCAGGCTTGTACCGGTCGGGCAGCCAGCAGCAGAAACAGAACAAAAACGGTCAGCAGCGCATGTCGTTTCACGGTAGATCTCACAATACAGGTTCAGTCGGCGGGCTATGTCCAGAACTGTATTGTGTTCAACGGCACGGCAGGCACAAGGAGAGGAAAGCGGCGTTTATACAAAATTCATAATTGGCCGGGAAATCCACTTGCCGGTCCAGTTCAAGGTGTTCATTCAGCGCTCACCAGTTTTTTCACTTCCGGGGAAAACTTCGGCGTACGCGGCGGATAATAAAATCCATAGCAGGACGGGTTCTGATAATACAGCAACTGCTGTCGCCGCCATTTCTGCAGCAGCAGGGACAACTTCTGCGTCAGTTCCGGATGACGATCCGCCACATTAGTCTTTTCACCCGGATCCACATTTAATTGAAACAGCTCCGTCGCATTCATCCGCCTGTCATGCAGCAGCTTCCAGCCGGCACTGGTGACCACCGCCTCACATTTGCCGATATTCGATTCGCAGTGGATAAAAATACAACGTTCCTCCGGGGGCGGCCGGTTCTCCGCGAGAACATCGATTCCCTGAAAACAGGGATGGACGGGAACATCCAGCAGACCACAGATGGTCGGCACGATGTCAATCGCCTGCGTGAGATAGTTGACCTCTTTTGCGGCTAAGAGCCCGGGGCAGTCCATCACCAGCGCAGTGCGAACCGACGACTCGTAAGGGATGCCGGCATGCGTCGGGTGGCCGTTTTCATAAAAGGCTTCTCCCTGGTCGCCGGCGATGACAATCAGAGTCTTGTCCCGCAGCTGCTGTTCTTCGAGATAGGCCACCAGTTCGCCAATCTGCTCGTCGATGTAGTGCAGGGCATTGAAGTAGGCATTTCGTACCACCGGCACCTTCTCGCGGGGATACGACAGGAACGAAGCGGGAAAGTCAATCACGCCTGGCTGAAAAGGGCCAGGCTCGTCGTGGGGAAGTTCATAGGGAAAATGAGATGTTTGCAGATTCATGCAGAGAGCAAACGGCGTTTTACTTTCCTTTTGAGTGCCGATCCACTGCAACGCCTGCTCGACTGTGATCGCGTCATCCAGCTTCCCTGCGACATGTGAATTCTGCGCATAAGAGGCGAAACCCTGATCTTTTTCCGCGATCAATGTCGGGCCGTCATAGCTGCGGGAGTCGAACATCACATCCAGGCGGGGACTCTCCAGGAACGCATCCATATGTCCCCAGGATTCATTCTGTGAAGAGTAAATGGCGGTCGCGTAATCATGCTGCTTGAGCACATCATACAGCATGCTCTTTGGCCAGGGATCGGTATGCGAGTAATAGTGGTGTATCTGGCTCCGCAGCGGATAGAGCGAGCTGAACAGACAGGGATCCGCATAGTCGGAATGCGTGCTCTGGGCATAACTGTTCGTAAAATTCAGACCACTTCGTGCCAGTCGATTGAGGTGCGGCATCACCTCTTTTCCCTGGTGCTCCAGGTAAACGACATCGCTCCGCAATGCTTCTATCGCAATGTAAATCACCGATAAGCGTTCGGGCGAATTCTGCTGAGCCTCATTCACTACGTAGGGCGTACTCCGTTCCGGACCCTGATCCTCGGCTGCTATCTCACCTTGAACCGGTTCGCTGGAGAAGAGTGTTAAGGCAGCCTGGCTCGTGAAAGTCAGTAGCGGATTCAAGCGAGTTTTCACTTCGTAATCGCAGCCGGGCCCTGCATGCTGCCACCAGAGCCCCGTCCTGATCGCTGCATTTTTACCCATGGAGGAAACAAAAATCAGGACCACGGCCAGCTCAATCGTCAGGATCAGGCAGCGTTTTCCGATCTTCGTTGACGACCATGCGGCTGACTCTGTTGCTGAGGAACGGTACAGACGCCGGAAGGCGCTCACGATCAGGCAGGCAACCAGCAGACAGGCCACACTGGAAACCAGCAGCGGCACCCGTTCTGCCTGCCAGAGGTAATGTCCCATCATGATCAGGTTGCTGAAACCGAACTGCAGCGATTCCACGTCCAGAAAAGAACCGGTCCGCCAGTAGAAGACCCAGCTGCTGCTGAAGAGCAGGAGCAGCAAACCGCAGCAGATCACCAGCAGGGGGAGCAGCAGTCGCCGGTGCCCCGACGTGATGCGCGGTGAGAGCGTCAGCCCGGTAATCCACCACAAAATCCAGCTGACCGAGACCCAGGTCAGGATTGAGAGCACGATCAGCGACAGCTTCTCAAACCAGCCTAAGGTCGGGTTGTTCCAGAAACTGTTTTCATGCACAGCCAGCGCAATCAGTTCCGCACAGGCCAGGCACAGAAAGACGACCGCCAGCCAGGGATGCGGGTACATTCGGCCCAGGTTCCGGATGAGTTTCGGGATTGAGAAGGCGAACTGTTTCACTGCAACAAACCTGTTTTAGACAAATCGCGATTCCCTTCCGGTTCTTCTCCTGAATCACTCACTGTAATCCCTCACACAGGCAGAAGCCATCCGATTTCAGGCTGTTCACTAAATCAGCACACCGAAACTGCGGTGTCGAGACATTGTGACGATCTGTTGAGTTCCGGCAACATGCCCACTTCTGTACCGCCCAGGTATACAGCAACCAGTCTCCCATCTTACAGAGCGCCGCGCACGCACCAGGCTGAAGATCAGCCTCTAATCATTGTTTTCTGGCATGACTGACTTTACTGAAGTGAAGTTAATGTTCGCTGTTAGTGTTCCGGCGGGAAGTCGGAGCGAAACGATTTATCGGCCATACTCGGAAAAGAACCGAAGCCGTCACCCAGACTCATTCTCTCTTATTGATTCTGCGAAATCGCCTGCCCGGTGGGACTGCGATCGACCATTGGGTGAAACCGGTACCGTTTTGTGGCTTCGAACACATCACACCGCAGGATATGCTTCCAGCTGAACTTTTTCAGAGCTTCGCGGTCCAGAGTGATTGTGGCCACCGTGGTCTGCGTGGGGACACCAGCTTGATCAGCCAGCGGGTAAGAAGCACTCAGCGTGACCTCAGCCAGGTCCTGATACCCGGATTCATGTACGGCTGAAAGTGCCTGGGCGAAGATCCGCCTCAGTTTCCGATAAGTAATATCAGACTTTGCGGCGGGACTCAAATCGACATTCACCGCCAGCGTTTTTCCCTGAGAGACAACCTCAGCAGCGTAAGACAAATCGGCAGCCAGCTGATGCTCCAGACGGGCAGTGGAAGCCGGCGGTAATTCCCGGGCGATCAACGCATTCCGCTCGGCAGCGGACATGAATCGAATCCGGTGAGTCGAGAACGCAAACAGCAGGAACACCGACAACACCAGCAGTAGCCCTACTGCAACCAGGGCGGTCGTGCGCCAGATGTGACCTGCCGGCCTGGATTCTTGCAGATTGTCCATTTTATTTCCCTTTCCGGGAGTGACTGCCTCTTATCTCAAGGTCTTCCGATCATACCGGTCAGCAGACCGCAGAGCAATCTTTGTTATCGGCAGAGCAGCAAAAGCTCCAGCTGGATAAAGTGAATCAGCCCCGGGTTATCCTGCCCCCGGGGCTGATTCTTGAGCCATGCTCGTTCTTTCAAGGAAGGACCGCATCATAATTCAACGAATCAAGTTGTCAAGTTTTTCTTAACAGAGTGCCAGCAAATTCTCTGTGGGGCAGAGTATTAGAGTCAAGCACGGCGTAACTTCAAAAATAACGGTCTGTTTGGGGAAGAATATTGTCGCAGTGAGTTAGAATGAGTAGACTGAAATGAGATATTGCAGCATTCCTGTTTGCGGTGATGGATTGAACTATGTTGAAGTATTGGCCCACATTCGTTGCCTATCTGTTGGGAATCGTGACCGGCATCGCTCTGGTCGCCTCTGGCGTATTAGCACCAGTGCCTCCAGAACCGGAGGGCAAACCGGATACAGCTACGACGCTTCCTCAATGGGGAGAGTTTCCCGTCAAGCCCCGGGTCGAACTGATGAATGACGGCCGCGTCCTGAAACTGGTCGATAATTTCATTTATATCGACCCCCACGAAAAAGTCTGGATTGCTGGGAAAGATTCCCAGGTCGACGGTGCCTCCATTCCCGAAGGTTTCTGGTCGGTCACGGGTGGGCCGCTGACGGGCAAATACCGCAATGCCTCCATCATTCACGACGTGGAATGCGAGCGCATGCAGGAACCGTCGGAAGCAGTCCACCGCATGTTTTATGAGGCCTGCCGTTGCGGTGGCGTCGACGAAGAACAGGCCAAAGTCCTCTATGCCGCCGTCTATCATTTCGGCCCTCGCTGGGATCTGTTAACAACCCATAGCGTTATCGATCGAGGCGGCGAAAAAATAACGATTTCCAGGACCGTCCCCCGAGTCACTCAGAAAACCACCAAACCTTCTGAACAGATGATGGAAAAACTGAAAGCCTATATCGACAAAAACAATCCTTCACTGGACGACATCAATCAGCTCGTCCCCCAGTCGCTAGTGAATGAATAATGAAGAACATCCGCCGTAACCGGTTTTCTCTGATTTTGTTGCCATGCGTCCTGGCTGGAATGTTTCTCAGCGGTTCATGCCTGCCATTGCGATGCCATGCCGAGGATGCGGCGGTACCACCATTGACACAAGCCACAGTAGAAACACAGACGCTGGCTTTGCTGGACCAGTACCTTAAGGATTTTCAGGACCCGAATACCGGCGTACTCTACTTAGGCAGGTTCAGTACCAGGAGTAAGTGGACCTCTCCCGCAGACGTGAAGGCCAAACTCCCCCATCCCTGGGGCTATGGCTCCCGCATTGAAGATACCTGCCTGCACTCCGGTCAGATGCTGGTGGCTCTGCTCGAAGCGCAACAGGCACATCCCAATCCCCGATTCGCGCAAGAGGCCCGCAAACTCTTTCAGGCTCTGCGTTACATTTATGAATCCTGCGATACGCCAGGCCTGGTTCCCCGTGGTCCACATCCCGACGATCGGACTGCCTACTACGATGACTCTTCAATGGACCAGCATACCACGTTTATCGTCAGCCTGGCCATGTATTCCCAGAGCCCGCTGGCCAGTGATGCCGACAAAGCGTTCATCCGGCAGACGCTCAATGAGATCGGCCAGCGCATGGAAAAGTATGACTGGTCAATCAAGCGGGCCGACGGAAAAACGCAAAGCCATGTCGGCTTTACCTGGAAACAAATGAAGACCAACGGCGTCACCATTCTGTTGCCCGCGGTCTATGCCCTCTACAAGGGGACCGGCAATCCGCACTGGTTAGAAGCCTACGTGAAATTCGGGAACGAAAAAGAGGGCAAACGCTGGCAGCTCTTTCGACCGGGCCCCGACACGCAGATCAACAAACACCCGATTTATGCCAATCAGAACTGCATTCGATTGGGCGCCTTCTATCGCCTGCTGGACGACGACGCGCCCGAGAAACAATGGACCCGCGATCTGTTACGCAAATTTGCCGAGATCCAGCTCGAACGCGACTTCCCCAGCCCGTTTATGCGACGGTTCATTGACGAAGAGACCATTCAGTCCGTAGCGAAAAAAATGAACTGGGGCGGTGCGGATATTCACGGCACCACTGCGGCCTGGGAACTGTACGACAACGACGCCATCAGCAAACTCCGCAGCCGGGAACGTGGCCTCGCCACACTCGCACATGTCCGCTTCCCCCTGGGCGGATACCACATGGTCGTCGCCAGCGGGCAGGAGGACCTGATCCAGCAACATCAGGCGGCTCTCTGGAAGATGCTCAATACGATCGATCTTTCTGAAATCGAAGGCGGCGAAACCAACTATCTCTTTTCAGTGGTTTCACTGCAGCTCTATGCGTATTTATGGAATAGCGAGCAGGACAGTCCATGACACTTATGGGGGCCATCTGTTGGTTTACCCGACAGTGACAGAAAGAAAACACGATTGAGAGAAAAAGTAGGGCGCGGACCTGCGTGTCCGCCCGCCTGGGTAGGATAGATCACATTCATTTTTCTCATCCTGGATCTTGACGTGGCGCTGCTCGCATCAATAGCGAATCACCGCCAGATCCTGATCGATCGCTTCACGAAGAAATGCAGCAAGAGATTGAAGATAAGGCCAATGATAATCTTGAATGATAGATTCATCGAGTTCGCACATCAGGACCTCAGGCAGGATCTCGTTTCCCATCGCCATTTCAGTGAATTGCTCTAATGTTAATGCATCGATTTCTTGAATCGACTTGCGTAGAGATTCATCGCACACGATCTTCGCTGGCCCGTACCCGAGATCGATCTTTTCGTGAATTGTCGTACCGCCCGAAAGAACGTCCGTGATTCCCGGGAACGGAGTCGCGGCATCGGGATTGTCGAACTCGACACTCGCCGGATCGAGAATAAATAACAACTCGTAACCCACCTTATCCATTTCAAGGTAGCTCGGATCATCGTAGTTGCGACATACAGCTTCAAAAGCAGAGGCATCAGCTTTCAACGCTGAGAGGGTTTCAGAAGAGAGTTGCCTGAAGCCGTTTGTTACACTCATGGATCTTCCCTGACTTTGAATACCCTGCACGATCTCGTTCTGACTGGGGTATCGATGTTTTAAGAAATCTGTTCACGAGATAGATGGTATCGTGAGGAGACTGACTCTACAAGAAAAAACACTCGGGCCGAGCGCAGCGAGTAGGAAACTGACAGAGAACACAATCATTCCGGAGAAAATGTCGCATCAGCGAGCTCTACTGGTTTGTCTTTCAATGTTGGTATTAACTGTACGATTCAGCTAACCACTCACTCCACCGTAATCTTCCGGCACAGAATCGTTTTCCGCTTCACGCCGTTCTCATCCGGATAGTAAAAATCGCTGTAGAAGAGCAGGGCACTGTTCTCATCCAGGGGAACGATCTCCGGGTTATTACAGGACCCGTCCCAGTCGTGAAAGGTGGGGTCGGCCACTGGCTTGTTGGCCAGTCCACTACGGTCCCCCGGCGTCATCACCACCAGCGGTTCAGTCCACTTGGTTCCGCTGTCATTGAGTGCAGCCCGCACGAACGTCCCCGGACGGGCATAGCACAGCAGCGTCACCCCGTTCTCAAGTCGGCACAAACGCGGCAGAATCCCGACGTTGTCGAACTTCACCGGCTTCGACCAGGTTCGCCCCATGTCAGTCGAACGCGTCATATACATCGGGTCCCATTCTTTGCCGGTCGAAGAATACCAGGTCGACCGCAGGAACCACACGATCGAGCCGTCCGGCATGAATTCGAAGTCGCTGTCGCTGAATCCGCCACTCTTGTAGGGGAACTCGTGGCCGTCCGCTTCATATTCCAGGTGCGACCGCCGCTGGAATGTTTTTCCATTGTCCTCGGAACGAAAGAGCTCCGCCGAGTAGTACGGGCTGTACTGACCGTTTTCCGGATTCAGATGCCCCTCACCCGAAAACACGCTCACCCAGATCGCCCCGTCGGGCCCCAGCTTCGGATTCCCCCGCGGAAAGATCGACTTCAGTACCTTCTTCCCCTTGCGACTGACGTGAACCACCCGAGTCAGGTAAGGCCAGTCCACCCCGGCCTGTTCCAGCACCGGTTTTGTCTGTCCTGCCGGGATGCGATACAGCGTCCATTCCTTTTTAGACAGACTCGGCGGCAGGCGATCGGCGTTGTAAGCATTGATCGTCGTGCCCCCCATCCAGAAGGTCATCCCGTCCGGAATCGGCAGCGTTCCTTCTTCTGCCTGCTTTGAGAAATCATAGGCGGGCGTGTATTTGTTCCAGGGCGTTTGCTTGTACTCGCTTACATCCACGCCCGATTCCGGCGGAAGATAGACCCGGTCACCATTCGGGAGTAACAGACCGCACTCCTGCGCGACGGAAGCATCGACCTCTTGCCAGGTCCGGCCTTTGTCACGGCTTTCAAACCAGAGGGCCGTCGCACCGTAATTGCTGATGTCGTCGTTTTTCACATGTACGGAAACCACGAACCGGTCCTTCAGCCGATAAGGCCGCGGAAACTGGTACGGTCCCCAGAGCTGCTCTTCCGGCCGAATTCCCCGCACGATCACATGCGGTTCCCCCATCGTCAGCTTGATCGGCGATTCGGATTTCTTCTGTGCCGCTACGTGAGTCGTGCAGGCGATCACAAATAATAAAGTACTGAAAAGGGAGCGCATGTTGGTTCTCATTTTGTCAAATTCTGATCACGTAGTTCAAAAAAGATCGGGTGCCATTGTTGGCTTGCCCAACAGTGCTTGTATCTGTGAGAGAAAACAGCCAGAACGGATCTATCAATCAGGTAATCCCAAGTGCAATTCGAGCCCGATACTGCGAGCAGAAAACTGACAGAGCACTCTTCCTGAAAAAGGGCAGGACACAATCAACCTGCATCCTGCCCCTGTTGCATACTCAAAAAACTCGCTTACTCAGGCCACGGAGACTTCTCGGTCGCCAGGGAGTAAATCACGGACTTGGAATTACAGAATTCGTGGGCCGCTTCGATGAAGCCCAGTTCCGCGCCAAACCCGCTCTTCTTATATCCATAGATCGGCACGTTCGGTCGCAGGTATCCGCCGCCATTGATAGAGATCCGACCGGCCCGCAGCTCGCGTGCCACCCGCAGCGCCCGTGTGCCGTCGGTCGACCAGATATTGGCCATCAAACCAAAATCGGAATCGTTGGCGATGCGAATCGCTTCTTCTTCCGTCTTATAGGTCATCACGCTCAGCACCGGACCGAAGACCTCTTCCTTCGCCACTGCCATGTCCGGGGAGACCTGGTCGAAAATCGTCGGCGGATAGAAGCAGTCCAGCGGATCGTCGGACACTTTACCCGACAGGACCAGTCGTGCCCCTTCCTGTTTCGCCTGTTCGACGCGGTTCCGTACGAAGTCACAGTGCGTCGGCGTGGCCAGACAGCCCAGGTGCATTTCAGGATCGGTTGGATCCCCCTGCCGCAGACTCTGGGCCTTGGCGATAATTCGTTCCAGCAGTTCATCGTGCTGGCTCTCATGTACCAGTAGTCGGGAACCGGCCACGCAGATTTGCCCCAGGTGACAGAAAATCCCGGTGATCACGCCGTTCACGACGTGATCCAGCGGAGCATCAGGGAACACGACGCTCGGCGTCTTACCACCCAGTTCCAGCAGCACCCCTTTCATGCCCTCTTTAGCTGCTTCCATCAGCTGGGCACCGGTTTCATAGCGTCCCGTGAAGGCGATTTTATTGATGCCGGGATGCTTCACCAGGGCCGTTCCCGCTTCCGCACCCGTCCCGTGAATTACATTGATCACCCCGGGAGGGAAGCCGACTTCTTCAGCCAGTTTCGCCAGCATCAAGGCAGACAGCGGAGATACTTCAGATGGCTTCAGCACGACCGTGTTGCCGCAGGCGAGAATCGGGGCCAGCTTGATCGCCGCGTTGGTCAGCGGGTAATTCCAGGGCACAATCGCCGCGATCACACCCATTGGCTCGCGAAACTGCATCGTCACGTTGTCCGGAAGACCGCCGTAAGAGTGACCGGCAATTTTGTCCGGCAGCCCCGCGTAGCTTTCCAGCATGTCTGCCCCGCAGGGAATGTCAAACCCCAGCGTATCGCGAATCGGCTTGCCGATATTGAGCGTATCCGTCATCGCGAGATCTTCCGCAGACTCCCGCACCCGTTCGGCCAGCTTAAACAGCAGTCGTCCCCGCTCCAGACCATCCATCCGCGGCCATTCCCCCTCATCAAACGCACGGCGGGCCGCTGTCACAGCAAGATCAACGTCACTCGCATCTGCCAGCGCAATCTCCGCCAGCGGCTCCCGTGTCGCCGGGTTCGTAATCGTCCAACTGGTGCTCGAGTGACCGTCGACCCATTTTCCATCAATAAACATTTTCTCTGGCCAGGATGGCATTCTCTCAATTCCTTACTTTAGGTATCAATTCTTTTCGTAGTCTGTCGATAGTGGCGATTTAATTAGAGTGGTGATAAAAGAGAAACGTATTCTGAAAAGACTCCAGGCAGAAAAAACGTTTTCTGGGCAGTTGAGTTGAAACAGACGGGGCAGGGTACACAATCCGAAATGAAAACTACGTGATGAGACCAGATGCAATCTAAATCCAAAGGTCAAATATCGACAAAAGAGGCGCTTTTCAAATCAGTATTCTGATCTTTCACAATCAGAGCCAATTCTATCCCACAGGGACTTCGGTTATCATAGCATTCCGAATCCAACCTCGACAATAGACCGCCCCCAATTGGTTATGAAGTAGGGTGCGGGCCTGTGTGCCCGCCCGCCTGGCGACGCACAATTTGAATTCATCCAATCAAAGGTATCAGAGAAAACAACCATTGAATGAAACCAGGTCAGCCACCAACCCACACCCCTGGGTTGACACCATATTTTCCCACGCCTATCTTGAATTTGGTTCAGATGATAGTAAATCATGATCAAGATTAGTTTTCTCTTGATGGTAAGAGGGGCAGCGCATTGAATAACAAGAATCGCTTTATCGGTGTTGTGCTGCTCCTCCTGTTGATCGCCGGTGCGATCGGGGGCGCCATTCTCTGGCAGCAGGTGGAACAGCAGTCCGCCTGGCAACCATTCGTGCTGACGCCAAACACGTATCCGGATTCAACAGGCTCACACATCGACGGCAACTTCTATCTCGACAAAATTCAGCCGATCTTCAATAAGCGTTGCATTGTCTGTCATGGCTGCCTCGACTCGCCCTGTCTGCTCAAGCTCACCTGTTACGAAGGACTGCTCCGCGGGGCCCGCAAAGGCAATCCTGACGGCACACACCTGTTTGCGGAAAAGCCGGTCCGTCTGTATGACCAGCCCTCCCTGGCAGCCTGGCGCGAGCAGGGCTTCTGCAGTGTCGTCGAACAACAGGGCCCCCCTGAGGAACGGCCCGGGAAGAGCATTCTGTTTCGCATGCTGGTCGCCGGCACCGAACATAACCAGCCCCCCTTCGATCTCAAATCGCTCGAACCGGTGTACCAGTCCATCAACAAACACATTTGCCCGTGCGAACAGGGTATCGACGCCTATCTCAAACAGCGACCCACCGCCGGGATGCCCTTCGGGATGCCGGCCCTGTCGGCAGACGAGAATCAACTTTTTTCCGAATGGATCACAGCTGGCTCACCCGGCCCCACGGCAGACGCAATGGCCAAGCTTCAGAAACTGGCTCATCCGGAGGTCATCGCCCGCTGGGAAGCCTTCCTGAACCAGGAAGCCAAACTCTCGCCCCTGGTCAGCCGCTTTATCTTCGAACACACCTTCCTGGCGACACTGCATTTTGAGGAATCGCCGGGCGAATACTTCCGCCTCGTCCGTTCCACCACACCCCCGATCCAGACAAAAACCGATGAGGGCGGCAAGCAGGTCGTCATACCGAATCCAATACACGAGATCAAGACGGCCCGCCCTTACGACACGCCGTATCTCAAGGGAGTCGACAAGATCTATTACCGCCTGAAAAAGGTCACCGAAACGCGGGTCCAGAAGTCCCTCTTCATCTGGCAGCTGAGCGACGCCAAACTCAAACGACTCGACGAACTCTTTTTCCAGGTCGAACCGGTAACCGGGAAGAGTCTGACGCCCGGCTATGACAGCCACAACCCCTTCGAAGTCTTCCAGGCGATCCCCGCGCGGTCGCGTGCTCAGTTTCTCGTCGAAAATTCGCACCTGATTGTCAGCGGCATGATTCGCGGACCGGTCTGCGTCGGGAACCTGGCGACCTATGCCATCAAAGATAATTTCTGGGTCTTCTTCGTCGATCCCGCACATGATCCCTCCGTACTGAAACCGGATCTCGGTCTCCAGTCGTGGGATGAATTCATGGACTATGGCGTCGTGGGAAACACGAAATACAGTGAAGCCTATGTCCGGACGCTCAATCAATACAAGCCGACCGGTTATGGGATCGAAGATCTCTGGGACGGGAATCAGCAAAACTCGAACGCCTGGTTGACCATCCTTCGCAATGAAACCAACGCCACTGTTCTCCGGGGGCGACAGGGGGGCATCCCGCCCACCTTCTGGCTGATCGACTACAGCGGCTTCGAACGCCTCTACTACTCCCTGGTGGTCAACTATCAATACTATGGCAGTGTCGCACAGAAACTGGCCACCTGGCAATTCATGAGCCATCTGCGGCAGGAATTCGAAGACAACTTTCTCCGCCTGCTGCCGGTCGACGATCGTCAGAAATACCGCGACCTCTGGACGCGCGGCATCGGACAGAGTCTGATCTTCAGGATGCCGTTTCCCGGTGAAAAAGCCGGCCAGGGGCTCGACGTCACAGGTCCGGACCCCATCTCGGGTGTGCTCAGCCAAATTCAGCACCGCTTCACACAAGCTGTCAGCGGTCCCCCCGATCTGCTCAATACCGGGGATAAGCCGGATGTCAAACTGGCGGACCCGGTCAGTGACTTTGAGGGCTGGGAGGCAGCAGTCTCCACTCTCACTATGCGCACGCAGTTGAAGTTCACTCAATTTATGCCCAGCACCACTTTCGTCCGAGTGACCAAAGGGGGAGAGCACCGCGTCTACTCGCTGGTCGCCAACCGTTCGTATGCCTTCAACAACGTCGTCTTCGATGAAAACGGCGCCCGGCAGCCCGAACTGGATACCATGAGCGTCTACCGCGGCCTGGTCGGCGACTTCCCCAATCTGATCATCGATCTGAAAATCAAAGATGTCGCGGCGTTTCTCACCGAACTGAATGACGTCTCCACTCCCGAAAAGTGGACTGCCTGGAAAAACAGGTACGGCACCCACCGCAACACGGCCGCTTTCTGGCCCATGCTCGACTGGTTGACCGACTGGAACTTCCAGAACCGCCAGCCCGACGCCGGCTACTTCGATTTGAAATACTATATGCTCCTCGATTCCAAATATTGAAATCAGTAGCAGCTCTCAGCCAGCAAACCCACATCTCACCACACCAGACAGAGCCGTAGAGCGCGGGCCTGTGTGCCCGCCCGCATGACGACGTCCAATGATGATTCAAAACACAAAGGCAACACTCAATAACCACCTCCCGGGGTTCGCTCGAATGTATTTCGAGCAGGAGGTCACAGGGAAAACGTACCTCGGAGAAGATTCGTCCCCACATCCATTCAACTCGATCAGAAATAACGGGGCAGTTGGATCGCAGTGCCACTTTTTTTTAAATCCGAACAGGTCTGATCTCTTTAATTTGTCTGAACAAGTACAGTTCTCTCGTTCGGGATATCTGGAATACTGTCCATGCTCTTAACGTGATGTTAACAAAGTGTTAATCGTAACATCACATCAGTAGATACTTCACTGAAAATTCACAATCCGATCATTTAGTCTTCATTTATCCTACTACAATGAGCCTCAATTCGGAGACTGTTGGCAATGTGTCAGCAGGACCCGTTTGCCACCCGTATGCCATCGCCAACGGACATTGACTCCCGCAGGCATTTGGTTTTCACATTTAGGGTAGTAGTTTCACACCCCATGAAAGGAAGATTATGAGTTCACAGTCCCGGCTGCGCGCTAGCCACAAAGGTTTTACGTTGATTGAATTGCTGGTGGTGATTGCTATTATCGCCATCCTGATCGCACTGTTGCTCCCCGCTGTTCAGCAGGCGCGTGAAGCCGCTCGCCGTTCGCAGTGCAAAAACAATTTGAAGCAGATCGGTTTGGGAATCGCTAACTACGAATCAACCTATTCCAAATTCCCGACGTCCGGTGAATACACCGATGAACGCAACAAAACCCGTCGCATGATGCCGGTTTCGATGCACGTTGCAATCCTGCCCTACGTCGACCAGGCTCCTCTGGCTACGAAGTGGAACTTCAACTACCACTACACAAACTCCGTCAATGCCGGGTTGTGTAAGACGAAACTGGCGGTCTATGTTTGTCCGTCCAGCTCGATGACTCAGGTTGATACCCTCCAATACGGAATCACCGACTACATGCCGATTGCTTACTGCGATCTCGACCCGACTACGGGAGTGCGGAATCCAAGTTCAAGTAGTTCATTGGGCGCTGACCGCTGTGGTGCTCTGGGACCTTATAATCCCATTACGGTCGCCATCGACGGCTTGAGTAACACCATTACCGTAATCGAAGACGGAAACCGTCCGACCCAGACTGCCGGACACTACAACCAGCAGTCCAAAATCGTAGGTGGTGCCACTGGTCTGGATACAACTCAGTTGTTCGCCACAGCCGACGTGGTCCCCGGATCCTTTGGTGGACCTTACGGTGCTCCCAACCGCTGGGCTGACCCCGATAACGGTAGCGGTGTTTCCGGTCCTCCGACTTTGAGCACTTCCAATCGGCAGAACATCATCAACAACAACAAGGCTCCCATTGGTGGCCCCGCCTCTTGTCCCTGGGGACAGAATAACTGCGGACCCAACGATGAACCGTTCAGTGCCCATGTTGGTGGTTGTCACGCTCTGCTGGGCGACGGCAGTGTTCACTTCCTGTCGGAAAACATTGACGTCCACATTATCCGCCGCCTCTGTAATCCCAAAGACGGCGAAGTGGTCGGCGAGTACTAAGACTCGACGAAGTTTCACTTCACAATACGACGAAAAACAGCCTTCAGCGGTACTTCTGCTGAAGGCTGTTTCTTTTTGTCGCAGGTTTCACGAGATGTGTGTGTTACAGAGCGGAAGGTCCGTGTGCCACTGATCGGCTTGACCGACAGTGCCGATGAGCTAAAAATCCGACTTCAACGGGTGAGCCCGAATGGAATTCGGGCCGAGCGCAGCGAGCAGGAAGTCCCAGGGAAAACCCATCACTGAGAGAACACATCCCTACTTCCTCCTGTATAATATTGGCTCACTGGATCAGCACCAGCGCGGACAGTAAAATCATTCATTCACTAGTCTGGTGGCTCGTTACCGGACAAAACAAAGATGATGTCTCAAATTGATATTCGATCAACTGAAAAGCGATTCATGCTCAAACGAAACTACCTGCACATCCTCGTGTTCCTTGTTCTATTCGTGGTGTCTGTCACACAATCAGAGAGCCAGGCCGGAGACGACGCAGATACTGCCATTTCCGCCGCTTACGGCGTGCGGCGGAAACTCATCGACGATGAAGTCAAAGACTATCTCGCCCCGTGTGAACGGATCGGTTTAGCAAAGGGCCTCCAGTCGGCCGACTTCGATCAGATCCCGCCCTTCAGCCAGATGCGGCTGTGTAATGTCCTGCAGCGGGAAGAGGGGGGCACCTCGGTGACCTATGCAGGCGAACCCGGTTTTTCACTGACGGGCAGCAATGGGAATGTATTCGTGGAAATCCCCCGGCATTATGCACTGCGGTATGTGAAGGATGGATATGAGTACCGTTTTGTCAGTGCCAGGCCATTGCCGGGATTTGTCGTTGATCCGGCCTTCGTGGAAGGTGGTCGGGAACTACCCGCGATCTATGTCAGTGCCTACGAAGCTCACGTGCGCGACGGAAAAATGATGAGTATTTCGGGCGTCTATCCGACCGCAGATGGCACGCGACCGGAATACCGCAATGCTGCGCGGGCCAACGGGCCGGGCTATGGAATTCTCGATCTTCGCACGTTGAATCTGTTGCAGAACCTGTTCCTGGTGGAGTATGCCTCTCGTGACAGTCAGGCAGCGGTGGGTGGCGGCTGGGGAAAGATCCTGCAACCGTCGCGCGGCGCCCGTCTGCGATGTGTCTTGGCAGAGCAAAACACGAACCGGTTCATCGTCAGAGACTGGAGTTCGTACCTGTCTCAGAAACTGTTCGTCGGGTCGGCAATCCAAATGGTGGACTGGAATGATCAGCATACGGAGCTGGCGAACGAACGCACGATCGTGCGTGTAGCTGCGGATACGCCCCGCAAGGGAATGACGTCGATTTACTTCGATGGACCGCCGCTTGATACGACCACGGACATGATGCTCGGCGGCGCCGCCCAGAAAACCGGTTGGGCCGACAGCCTCAAAACTCCCTCGGGCCACACGCAACCCAACGGCGGCGGAGCCGATGCCAGTTACCGCTGTGCCGTGCGATACCGATACATGGAGAATCTGTGGGGCAACGTCTGGCATTACATTGACGGTCTGAACTTCAAAAACGGCCAGGCGTACGTCTGCGACAATATGCGTGAATACGCCAGCGACGTGACCAGCGGCGCGTATCGACTGACTGGCATCACCTAGGAGATCCAGACCGACAACGGCACCGTCGGCGGCGATCGCGAGCGGAATTATATGAAGAACCTGACCTTCGATCCGGCACATCCGCTGCTGGCACTGCCCCTGGATTACGTCAATCAGGGCGTGGACGCGGTGCCGCATGCACAGACGACTCCCCGTCTCGGCAGCGACACACTGAGAAACCACAACTTCGGCGACTACTATTACCTGAGTAATAGCGCGACCTGTTACGTGCACGGCGGCGGATTCGATCACTACTGGCGCTGCGGCTTATTCACCCTCCGCGGCTGGCAGACAGATACAAGACGCTGGTACCTCTACGGTGCACGCATGATTTACAAGCCGCTCTGAATATAAAACAGACCGCTTGGAAATGTGTGGATGATCTATGGGATAGGAATGAAAATGGATTGAGTCCTCAGCCCTTTGATTTCTCCCCAAATGAAAATGGGGGCGGCACGAAACTACTTATATCAAGATGGGAGTAGTTGAATGAGCACAACGGAAACGGTTCTTCGAGAGATCCTGGAACAACGCGCGATCGGTGCAGCGAAGATCGGTGGTTCATTTTCCAGCATGGCGCAGCGCTATGGAGACCCAACGATTATGCTCACCGATTTGTGGAGGGAATATGGACTTGATGAACGGTGCAAAATCTGGTTCTACGATGAACTGCAAGTCTGGTCGGATGCGTACGACACGATCGACCGTGTATTTTTCGACACAAAATTCAAGCAGCCAGAATGTGCGAATCGGAACTTTGTCGATGATCTGGCAGACATTCGTGACAAACTCAAAGACTGTGACTTCGAGACCTTTGAACGTGTCCTGGATGACGACAGAGCAACAACGGACCGGAAATCTACTATCACAGATTTGAATTTCATGGGAGATGGCATCGAACTGTTTGCCGTTTTCTTGCCGCGCGAAACAGGTGGTCCACATTATCTTTCGATGCTGCGTCTGAACACGATTGACGGTCCAAAGGGTTCCAGGGAATAAGGCATCCTGCGAATCGCAGCAAATCAAATGGAGTTCATTCGCCCCAGTAACTAATACGACATCTCCGCTTCCGCTGCCATTCAATAGAGCCGCAGGGGCGTGTGCCACTGTCGGCTTGTCCGACAGTGCCCGTCAGAGTAGGGGCGGCGGGTGGCACCGTTGGCTCGACCAACGGTGAAAATCAGGCCAAGGGCGCCCCCTTTTACTTCCTTCCCTGATAATCTTTTCCATTAATGCTGCGGATCACAGACCGCATCCAGGCATCCAACTCCTGCTGCATCTGTTTCACCCGTTGGGCCTGTTCTGGATCCTGGGAAAGATCGGTTGTCTCCATCGGGTCATCGTTCAAATTGTAGAGTTCAAATCTGGTACCGTTGATGCGATGCAGCTTCCAGGGCCAGTCCGTCCAGGCGGCATGCCCGGTCGTGGTGTTTTCTGGGAATTGTGGGAATTCGTCGACATCTTTGCGCATTCTGACGGGATCATGCGGTAAGGGGGCACCGGCCTGCTGCTTCTCCATGATCGCTTTCTGAATCTGGTCGCTCCGGGTGCCTTGCCCGCCCTGTAATTTGTGCCAGAACCCCATCGGCTTACCGCGTTCTTTAACTGACCCCGCAATGATGCCGCTCACGTCCATGCCATCGAGCGGATGCGGCGCATATAAATCCCCCCCGGCCATCGCCAGGAGAGTCGGATAGATATCAAAGGTCGCCACAGGGACTGAGGTGCGACCTTTGAGTTTTTTTGCAGGCCATTCGATGATCCCCGGCACCCGCAGGCCTCCTTCGTAGATGCTCCCCTTTTTCTCACGGCCACCGGACGTCTCCTTGTTCAGCCCGCCATTATCGCTGCAGTACCAGACGATGGTGTTCTCCGCCATGCCCATGTCCCGGAGTGCGCGTCGCAGACGACCGACCTGCTGATCCAGCAGCGTGATCTCGCGGTAGTACGCCGCCTGCGGTTTGCCTTTGTAAAGGCTGGGGCCTTCCGGCACTTCCGCGTGCGGGGCGTGCGGAGAAGGGAACCAGACGACCGTAAAGATCGGCTGATCGCCGTCCTTGTGTTTCTTGAGGAAGTCGAGCGTATCGTCCATCAGGATGACCGAGCCCTTTCCCTTGCGATGCTCGATCTTGCCCATTCGGCTCAGGTAGGGATCGTTGTCGAAAAAGTTGAGGCCGATCACCCATTCATCGAATCCCATCCCACTCGGATTACAGGGCGAGTCGGGCTGTCCCGATCCCAGATGCGCTTTGCCGAAAATGCCAGTGACATATCCGGCCGCTTTCAGCGTTTCAGCGATGGTCTGCTCATGCGGGCGCATGTAGCGGCCATGGTTGGTGACTTTGGCCCGATTCGGATTCCGCCCGGTCATCACGCTGGCACGGGTCGATGAACAGACCGGCGCACCGGCATAGAAGCGGTCAAACACGAACCCGTCCTTTGCCATCGCATCGAGGGCCGGCGTCTTGACAAACGGGTGACCATTATAGCCGGTATCTCCCCAACCCTGGTCATCAGCCATCACCAGAATGATGTTGGGTTTCCCCGAGGTCTCCGCTTTGGCTGCGAAGGAGATTCCCGTCGCAGCCAGATAAAATACGGCTCCCAGCGCTGCTAAAAAAATGCGTCGAATCAGCATAATTGACTCTTTTCTGCTTTGTGGCTGAAGTTGTGAAAAAGCTCGATTGAAATCAGGATCGCCAGTTACGATCATATCAGTACCCGTCACGGATTCACATTATCAGATCATCAGCGGAAGGCTTTTTTCGTGTATCCAGATCAGGGGTGATTCAGGCTCCTGGATTACAATTTCTTTTGACTTCAGGCATTCCAGCTATCGCGGCAAAGGAGAATTTAGGTCTTACCGCGTTGAGATCAAATAATAAGAAGTGATCAGGAACAGGACCTGCCCCCTTTTACGTTCCAGTTTACACAGGAATCAGTCATGAATGATGAAGTAGATCTTCCACAACCGGAGCCTTCGGAGGAACATCAAGAACAAGACAAGAATCGCAGTCGGCGAAACAAAGTGATCGATTTACTGCTCTTTGTTATGGTTCTTGGTGTCATTATCTGGGTATTTGTAAAAGTGAGAAATGAGTCTGCAGCCAGGGCAAATGACCTCGCGCGGCTAAGCAAACTGAAGCTCATGTTTTTTGACCTCACCGATTTTTCTGGAAATCAGGCTGGGGATACAGTTAATGTCACTTTCTCGGAAGAAACAGTGATTCTGAAAGGTCCGGAAATTCTGGCATATTTGAAGAAACCAAACTCTGAAGGAAAACATGCAACCCTGTTTAGAAACGGAAGTGCCTCTAATCTATCACCGAAAGAGCTTGAAGAAAAATTGAAAGGACATACGGTCATTGAAACACTGATACCTGAGTCCCCGGAAGACTGACCTCGATCAGATAAAAAAAGAGGATAATGGATCGAATCGGGAGCAGGGGCTGTTCCCTATATCCGCATTCAGATGACAGACTATGATCGTACAACCAGAGGTAAAAGGCGACAGCAAACCGGTGTCGCGGATTTGATAGAGATCTCTCCGACAAATTCAGTATTCCCAAGGATTCTTGACCACATGAAACGCGCGTTCTTTCTCTCCATCGTGTTATTCTCTGCTGCCACACTCACAGCCGAAGAGTTCAATACGGTGACGATCCAGTTCGAAAATGAACAGCATCCGACTGCCGAGGCAGGAGTCGGACCGGGGATGGATGTCGTTCGTGACGGGGACTGCCTGTTCATGCTCCAGGAACGCAATCTGGTGATTCTCTCCATCAAAAATCCGGGCCGGCCGAAAGTGGTCGGAAAACTCAAAAACGTGGGAAACCTCCGGCAGATTGTCGTCCGCCACGATGTCGCTTACATCACAGCGCGGGAAGACGGCTTGTTCGTCGTCGATGTTTCAGATCGGTCGGCCCCGAAATTGTTGTCGCACTATGACTCCATCGAATTTGCGACCGGCATCGATGTGCAGGGCCAGTATGCCTTTGTCGCCCAGCGCTGGTTCGGCGTGGAAATCATAGACGTTTCGAATCCGAAGAAACTGCGGCATGTTTCTGTGGTACGAGTCGGAGAGGCACAGTCGTGCGTCGTATCCGATGGTTACCTGTATGCCGGGGCCTGGGAGGAATGCCGGGTTGCGATCTGTGACGTCCGCAATCCAGCCAGACCGAAACAGGTCGCCGAAGTCAAACTCAATGGACGCGGCGACGGCCTGTGTGTGGAGAACGGAGTTCTCTATGCCGCCTGCGGACATCATCAACCGGGGGCCGCGCATTCACTGGACGATCCACGCTACGGCAACGGCAACGGGATGGAAATCTTTGACGTTTCCAACCCGGCTCAACCCAGGCATCTCTCCCGCGTGCAGTTCGCCTGGCGGTATTACTATAGCTGGCCTGATACCTGGCGGGTGAAACTCGCATTCCCGTACGCCTATCTCTATCACACGCACAACGGGGTTTTCATCTTCGACGTTTCCGATCCGCGGCAGCCGAAAGAGCTGGCCCAGATTCGGGTTCCCCGCCATCCGGGGGAAAAAGGGTATCGCAAACTTTCGACGGAGGACAAATCGGGAACCCGGCCCAAGGTCATTCCATTTGACCCGGCACAGGTCTGTTACAGTCCGGTTTGCGGGTTGGAAACTGTCGATGGTTACCTGTATTTCACGGGACTGTTCACGGACCTGCACATTTTCAGGAACGACGATCTCGTCAGAGAGATTCAGCAACCAGCAGCCGCTGCCGACAAACTAAACGCCAGAGGTGATTTCCATGACCTCCAGCAACTCGAATCATTGGGCCTGAAGAACCTTACCACCTATCGGCCGGGAGGACAGGTCTACGCGGCCGTGCAGCAGGACGGATACGTTTACGCAGCTTGCGGCTCCGACGGAATTCATGTTCTGGACGACAAACTGCAATTGCTGAAGCAGTATCCCACCACAGGTGTTGCCATGGACGTGCAAGTGCAGGGGACGCACCTCTATGCCGCCTTGGGGGCGCAAGGCCTGCTCTGTTACGAAGTGGACGGTGCGACGCTCAAACGCGTGAAATCATATGCGGGCGATCGGCCGATTCGGCAGGTGCAAGTCGCTCCAAATGGCAAGTTCGCGGTCGTGCATGCGGGGGGCAGCGGCTACGAAATTCTGGATCTCTCCCACGGGAACGAGATCAGCTTGGCGGAAAAGGTACGCGGCTGGGGTGGGCTGGTCTATTACAGACAACTCTGCAATGGTTTTATCGATCACCGCATCACCTGCGGAACCTGGTGCGCCGGGCGTACCTTCATGTCCGACTTGAGCGGGGACGCACCTGTGAACCTGCCCGATCCCATCGGCCTGTTACCGGCTATGAGGCGCGGAGGCTATGCTGCCTGCGGCGAATATGCCCTCGTCACCCGCGATGGGGGGTATTCCTTCTATAAGCCGCTCAGCGCAGGTGAATACGATTCCGAACTGCCTGTCTACCGGATACCCGCTGGTCCCGCTTTTTACGGGAAGCCCACGGTGAGGGGGAATATCCTGGCCGCCTGTAATCGCATTGATGGTGAGATCACGTTGGTCGACATCACCGATTTGAAAACGCCACGATTAATACGGCACTTCAAAATCACCGGAAATCCCGATCTGGCTTTCATCGGCGACGGATACGTCCTGATCCCCGCCGGCCGCCAGGGGCTGATCAAGTTCGACTTGTGAGGTCGATGAGTTGTGTGATCATTCCGGTTTCGTGATCACGACACCCCATTTGCCGAACTTGATTCGGTCGCCTGCCGCGACGCGGCGCTGATAGACCGAACAGACGTTGCCGGAGATCTCGCGTCCGCCCGGCATCAGAAACAGCACGAATTCGGGAACTGCAGCCAGCTCGAACCCCTGCTTTTGTAATTCGTCCGTCACGCTGTCTTGGTTGCGGTCCGGCAGCGGTGTCACGACGTAGACCACGCCCGGTGTGGTGCAGACGACTTCGGTATGCTCCATCGGACTGAAGACAAATTGCCCGCCCTTCAGGAACGGGGGCAACTTGTCATGGAAGGTATAGCTGCGGTTGCTGAAGATCGCTTCACCGAGTTTGACGTCGCGCAGTTCACCCTTGACGGGTTTCAGCTGTGCGGCGGGTTCCTTGATCAAGGTGGCCGCTTTTGCATGCTTATTCAGAGAAGTGACCCGCTGCTTCTTCCGCCAGGGCTTGGGATTGACCCCCGTGGCGTGGTTGATGAGGACGCGCTGACGCGCCGCGGAACTTTGATACTTCCCGGCCAAAACATCAGCTTCCGTGAACGTCGTCAGCAGAATGTGTTTCTCGTCCGCCCGGTTCCAGTCATAAATCACATAGATGGTCCCGTCAGGGGCCTGGGTGGCGTCCGGGTACGAAACCGTATCGCGTGCGTCCAGCAGCAACCCTCCCTTCCACGTTTTGCCGTCGTCATCAGAGAGGTAGGCGGTCAGATGGTTACGCCCGCGTCCGCGTTCATCGATTCCGTTATGCTTGATCATTAACAGATTTCCGGATGCCAGTCGCTGGATATGGAAGCGGGAAGTGGTTTGCTGCAGATGATCTTTCACTTCCGTCCAGGTGCGACCACCGTCGGTGGAGACCGCATCGCCAATCCCGTGGCCGGATGTACGGACCAGCAGCCAGAGAGAGCCGTCCTGCCGTTCGACGAGCATCGGTTCATCGCAGTTCCGGCGGTCCTTCGGAACGTTGGCGGCACCCCGCAGTGCCCAGGTGCGACCCTGATCGCGGGATACCATGACGCGACAACTGTCGTCCTGGTGCCAGATCGCTGCCGGCATGAGCCATTCCCCGTTTTTAGTGACGATCGGCTTGTTGATCATCACGCCGGGGAACAACGCCCGTGGTTTGGTCCAGGTTGGATTTTCCGCATCGGGATTCTCAGTCGTGATCGACATCGTCACATTCAGGTCGCCCCCGTTCATCCACCAGAACAGCCACAGCTTGCCCGCAGGGTCCAGCCAGAAACAGGGATCCGAAGCGCGCCGTGGTCCGTCGCCGTCGGGGTTGATCACAAATTTCAAATCGCTCCACGTCTTGCCATCGTCGTTACTGGTAGCCGCCATCACGTAGTTAAAGCGGTCTTCATGAATCGGACCGGCATACCAGCCCGCCCACAGGCGACCGCCTGGCGCGCGTTCAATCGTCGGGATCCCCTGGTATTTTCGTGCTTCGGAGTTCGATTCTGCTCCCGGAGTGAAATTCACCGGCGGATGAGCGAAATCCTTCAGCAACTCCCTGGTGGCAACGGGAGTGTCCTTCGAACCGGCGTGTAGGGAAGTACAGATCGTGAATAGCAGGAGGACGGTGAGCGTCAGGGGGAATCTCATGGTGGCAGCCTTTCAAATTTGTAGAATCATGTCGCATGTGTCGGAATCAGGAAGTCACTCAACAATTTCCAGATGAAATCAGATCCTGTCTCACCAGTGGCGACAGGAGTCCATGGTACTCTCGCGTTGCCTGAGTTTCCATCATGCCTGTTCATGATCATCCGTCACAACAAGATTTTATGGGACCACCAGATACGAGTCACGCTTTCTCTCCACCGCAGGTCTCACCCCGCTTACGGCAGCGGCATTGCCGGTCTCCCACTTAAAAGTGCCGTAGGGGATGGAGCCTGTGTGCCCGCGAGGTGAGTTTCAATCACAGTTCAAGCAACGCAGGCAACAGTGAAGCTGAACCCGCGGTGGGTGCGAGTCATATCTGCAGATGACAGCAGTTTAGAAAGAAATCGTACTTAAAATCTCTGGACGAAGAAATCAATGTATTATGATTCCTGACATCTTTGTTTATTTCTGATTGACATCAAGTGTGGACCATGCGAGAGACGTTCAATAATGGGGACTGCACAATTGATGATACTCTGCATAGACCTTTCGGCAATAATGGTTTCTGTCTATGACCCACACGATGGGAGCATAGACAGATCGTAGTGGCCCATGATACTGAGCAGGTAAATTCCCTTTCGAGTCTTCCACAGATACAACGACTGGCCCAATGCTCAAAATATAAGCCATCAACAATACTGGCACTAAATAGCACAATGCACGCACCGTCCTTGATTCTTTGTATTGCGACATATGACCCTCCTCCTCAGATCGATTTAAAATGGTGTATCAGGGACTGATTATCATCACGTTATTCACTTCCACAAGTTCCACATTGCCCTGATTAGATACAGTGTACCAGCAGTGAAGACAACTAAGCTTAACCAGCGGTTTTTACTATTTACTACAGCAAACTCAAGCATGCCATAAATAAAAAAACTGCCACAATGATGACACCGAAAATTGTTATTTAAAAATCGTCACGAGTCTACCTGGTGGTACTGGAACCGCGAGTCGATAACGTTCAACAAACAGGGGGCAGGTTTTGTGTCAAAGAGCCCAGCCCCTGTTTTCACTGTTAGCGTTTATCGAGTGATTCAAACATCCTCAATTATCGATGTCGATCTTGAGTTTCAAAAAATCATCCGATGGTGATCCCAGCACCTTAATTGTGATCCCACTCCAGGTGCCATCGGGTAAATTAATTCTCGGTTTGGTTGTCTTGCCGAGTGTTCTGACGATCTGCCCGTTCGATTTTCTATGAGGAAACAGGTCATTTTCATCGCCGGTATTCCCGAAATGACCGCTTTTAGCCAGATGACGTTTTCCGTCCGCCTGGATGAGCTCAATGGCAAGATAGTCTTCGTTATTCACATTTTCGATGGATTCGTCGACGACAAAAACAGCCAGTCCTTCATCGGGTAACGCCCGGTCCATATTGGTCTTTTTTCTGAATTCACAGATGACATATTGGGAGTTCGTCATCGTTGCACTGTTCTGAATGATGATGACTCCTCCCCCCTCACTGGCTGCTTTCAGTTCCACTTCGGCTGTGTCATCCACGACCTGAACATCAACCCAATCGTGAAACGATCGCAGCATTCCGTTGGGATAAGTGGGTGACTTTCCGCCTTCCCCCCAGGATCCCGCTGCCATCAGACAGTACATGCCCAGACCTTGAGACTTACCCGTTTCCCCGGTGTCATAGTAGTCAGCCCAACGGGCAGCGAGGTGCCCCCATTCATGAGAGCAAACACCAACCTGACAATCTTCAGGAACAGTGAGATAGGTCTGAGCAACAATTTTGGGTGTCTTATTGACGATGACGCCACCGTCGGGAATTTGCCATTTGTGACTCCAGATGTCGTAAGGTGACCCCGTCTGCTCTGCACCGCGACCGGCATGGATAATGAACAGGGCCGTGACAATTTTTTCGCCAAAGGCGTCATAGCCTGCAAATGAAACTCCCTCTTCCAGTGCGATTTTAACGGCGTCACGGGCAAGTCCCTGCGAATTTCTCGGAAATGTGGTTAACGTTCCCGATCCTCCATTCGTGTAATAAGACATGGGCCTGGGCATACGGAACCAGCCGTGCACTTCACCTTCGATTTCAACGATCGAGTTACTGACTTCCCAGTAGTATTCAGTCATACTGCCTGAGGGGAGGGACCCAAATAACATTTCTGAGAAAATTCCCTGGGTATTCTCCGTGGCGTGGGGCTGATCTTCGAAGTCGACAAGTAATACGATCGTTTTGACAGTCCCCGAGAGCTTTTTCATGGGACGGCTGATTTTTTCAATCTCTTCAAACTGCTTGTCTTTGACTTCAGTAATTAATCCATCATCGATGCCCGGTACACTTCTCCCGCGGCGTCGTGATAACCAGTAGGAAAAATAATCTCGGAACTCCCACTTTTCGGGAATTCGTTTTTGGTTTTGCAGCTCTCTGAATCGTCCCCATAAACGCTGCATCAACGTGGGATCAGGAGGCACAAGGCAGGGAACAGCAGGATTACAAAAGTGGCGTTTCAATTTCATTTGTATTTTCCGATCTGTAAATTCTCTGTGGACGATTCTGTTTCAGCTCAATCTTTCTCTGGGATGCCGTCAGGAAGTCATTTAAGGAAGCGGCACTCAATCGTTTTTGCGTCCTGCTCTCTTCGTTAATTCAATTCAAACAGACATTGAGAGTCTGCCCTCCTGTTTCATGCGTCATCCTACTTCTTCGACTTCGTGCGTTTTTTTCGCGTTGTTTTTTTCGAGGTGGTACGAGCCGGTTCAAGAATGCTGGTGTTGATCAGGCCGGTCTTGTCGGGGACGCGTCCTGTCAGCAGAACTTCGAAGATGTGATTGAACACGACGCCGGGTTGTCCCTTTCGCGTACCTGATCGAAAATAAGTGTGCCCCTTGGGGTAGTCGTATTGCGTGTTCACATCATCGCAGTCGACGCTAAAGACATTCTTGGGAACCAGGGTCAGATCCTCAGGCCCGCTATGCCCCAGCCTGCGGGAGGCAATTTTATTCTTGAGGTTGGCTCCTTTACTGGCTCTTAAGGCCAGGTCATCCGAAGCATAGTAAACCACAACATTACGGGAAGCGTTGCAGATATGCTCCCCTTTTTGTCCCGGCTCTAATGTTTCGTTGACGACATCCGCTGCCACCAGAAATGAATTCCGGAAGATCAGCGGCACACCGTCTGCCAGATCGTAATAATTCCAGTTGTACAAGGTTTCGCGATAGACGCGATTGCCCATCGAGTGCGCGAGCACGTTGATGCGTTTCAGGCAGGGGTCGAGTTCCGGATCATTGTCTTTAGAATTCCTCCACTCAATAAATTTCTGGATGACGCGGGAATAAGCGTAGCCGCTCGCATCTGCAGACTTCTGGTCATCCCAGTAGTTGGAGGCGATCGAATTTTCATCGCTGCAAGGCCAGATAAGCGGGATCACCAGGACTTCTTTGCGCTTCGCTTTATCGCACAGAGACTGGAACTCTTGAGCCGCTTTGAAGATGTCTGCAGGCTGATTGGCGAAACCATGAATGTACAATAAGATTTGTTTGTATTCTGCCTCTTTGACTTTTTTGAGCAGGGCCGCGCTGCCAATTTCTGTGATCGAGCCATTGGATTTTCTCTCACAGTAAAAAACCGATTTAGAACAATCCGCGTTGAAGAGATCGAAGGTAAAGCTGCGACCGATTTCTGTTTTGATCCCCTCTTCCGGGATTCTGTTTGTGATGAACAACATGCCTGGCCCCTCTGTACAATGTTGTGGAAAAGGTGTGAATGTGCTTATCGTGTAACACAAAAATACACTATGGTCGATCCGTGGGTGTATTCAAACAAATATCTGAAGATTTGCACAAATTATTCCTGATTTCCCCATTCAGGAGCGGGGGATATCCCGCACAATTTTTGAATCAAACAACAATTCGCGAGAGGAAAACAGAGTCATCCGACGCTCTATTTCAATTATGCCTTTCGCGTCAGATGAGAATCTGCTTTCCACTTTCAATTCCTGATAACATCATCACTCTTCATAAAAGTACAGCATCTCGTCGGTGTGCCACTGATCGGCTTGCCCGACAGTGCTGTATCAGCCAACGGTTTCCCACTTCAGATTCACTCCCCACCAGTGCCGCTGCTCTGAACATTTCCCACCTCACAAATCCTCCCTGACGACTGAACAGACTGGACTGGACCCGCACCAGCACCTCGCCAGAATGCCTGGTTATGCGTCGCGCGCGCGAGCAAACACTACTTTTTCACGGGAACATTTAGAACCGATGTCACAAACACACCATAAAACCCTCTGGTTTCAGCACGATTTGAAAAACCACTGCGCATCGAAGCACTCCATTTTCGGTCAAGTTTTACCGCTTATTAACGCATAAATGCCGCTTATAGCCACCAATCAACACGTTTTATAAAGAGGTCCCGCAGAACAGAGAACAGCAGATCAATCAAAAACAAAGGGTACCCCCGCAGGCAATTCGCAATGGTCGCACCAGACGTAGCGACCGACCCGTGTGTCGGCCCGCCTGGCAATTTACAATACTTCATCAACCGGCAATTGGGAAAAGTGCGATTCCCATTCATCAGAAACACAACAAAAACAGGGTGCCATAGTTGGCTTGCCCAACTGTGCTCTCACACAAGGATCCCACAACAAAATCGCAGGGCAGCCCGGATACAATCCGGGCCGAGCACAGGAGGCAGCAGCTCCCACATTCGATTCAAAAGAACCAGCCCCATTCTAGCGATCGGCGTTCCCCCACACAGATGAACCTGGATCACTACTCTCCAGGGATCAGTCACCAGCGAAAGTAATTTTCGGGTGGTCCGGGATGGAATCCGGGATTCCCGCAGGCAACAGGAGGTCACAGAGAAAATGCATCGCTGAATTCAGGTTTTGAGTGTTGATCTCTATTCAGTTTCCCACGCTGACAGCAAAAAAGAAAAATGAGCCGCAGGTCGTTAGCCCCGGTTGATACGACTTTGGTATAAACCATCCGAATTAAGAAACACTACCTGGCCCCGGTCAGGCGTCATTGGCACGAACCAGTTCAAATCAAGAAACGCGACCTGGTTCTCGCTTCCCCTCTCAATGAAGCCGTAGGGGCGGAGCCTATGTGCCCGCCCGCCTGGTGACGTCCCACCAGAGCAGACTCCCCACGGAACCAGAACAACACCGCAAATCATGGGGCGTTGTGTGGCACTGTTGGCTCGCCAACAGTGATTGAGTAACCCTCCCAAATCAAGAGAAAAAAGGGTGAGCCCGAATGCAATCCGGGCCGAGCGCAGCGAGCAGGAAACATGAATAGGAAAAGTATTACGCTTCCTGAGACAACCGAATCGGCGTCTGCCCCCTTTTCGTATCTGAGCAAAAAGCCCAGGCCAGCCAGTACCGTGATGCAAAAAGCCGAAGTCCCGGAACATCTAAGCCATTGACTGTAGCGTACAGTGTGCAGCAATGCTGAGTTCAAACAGGGGCGGCCGATCACTCAAGCGACAATTCCGCCAGATCGATATCGACGGGCACCGTCCAGGCTCTCCGTTTTGCTTGTTCCCACAGTTCCACGGGCAATTCGACATGATACCTCCTCAGGTAGTGCGACAGGAAAGCAGGCCATGCCCAGACTCCATCCGTCAGAATATGACATGCGCCGCTTCCGGCAACTTCACGATCGGGCGACAGCACATCCCGGGCCTGGCCCATGATACAGGCAAACACCTTGCCCTGGTCAAGATATGAGGCCATTTCGTTTTCTTCAGCATGGCTTGACGGACGGACGGCCTCCATCAACGCCGGCCCTGATGATCCGCCAAAACACTCATTGAAGAACCCAACCGGACGAAGCTCACGTTTCATTATGGTCCCATTCTCTCTGGTCCACCGCTGCATTTGCCTCAATCAAGGCTGGTCGTTCCACTTTAAAGTCGGATCGTACACTGGAATAATTTAAGGCGGCTGGACTCATAAAAAAGTAGGAGTCCTGCCCCGAATGGTACTCTCGAGTTGTAACGTGTTTCAAGTGGTATTGTTGCTTAATGCCAGGTGGCACTGCAGGCTCGCCAACAGTGAATGAATAACACACCCAAATCAAGAGAACAAGGGGTGAGCCCGAATGTAATCCGGGCCGAGCGCAGCGAGCAGGAAGTCGCAGGGAAAACGCATCGCTGAGATAGCACGTACTTTCGTTGGATTCGGGTCTGACCCCTTTACGGTTCGCCCGGCTGTGAAGAAATAGATCCCTCTAAGAATGTGTGCACGACAAGATTAGGTATTCAGAAAGTCTAATGAACAATAATAGTGTTACCCAAGTCTCCGTACGACTGTTACCTATCTTTACGGTCTTTACAGGGAGACTGCCCTACGCTACTGAAGCCCCATCCGTTGTACGTGGAATTTTCGGTACTCATATTATCTACACCTGCTTTAGTTACACTTTTTCTTTGTTAGCAGGTTTGATTGCCATCAGCGTAACAAGTGCGAGAACAAGGCCAATTAAACACGATGCACTGACATGCCAAAACAGGATCAGGCGAGTTTCATCAGAGGTGATCATCATTGGATTATCCCCAAAGAGAACACGCCTGATTTCCACTGAATACCATTCACCCAATGGGCAAGCGATAGTTCCAAGGCCCGATGGAAACGAACCATACATGAATGCAAAAAATGATCAATGAACACAATATCCAAACCACGCTAAAACGTTTGGTTTTGACTTGACTCAAAATCATCTGTGCACCGCTCTTTCTATCTGATGGTGTCCAGTTTTACTGTAGCGTCTCCAGGGCCATTTGGACAGAATATATTAAATTGAGAAACGCTACGTTTAAATGCGGCGCGCTCTAGAAGACTGCGTATGGTGAAGCAGGGACAGACGCATCTTGGTGACACTCGGGAAAACGACACGAAATCAGAGAACCCGTAAAAGACGCAAGACGTCAGGGCGAAAGACAAGTAAGAAAATGAGGGCGCAGGGACTTGAACCCTGGACCTGCGGATGAACAGACGTTGCGGCAGGATTTGATCCAGTGACCTCCGCGTCCAGAATGGTCAGGGGCAGCTTTGGAATACTAAGCGGGAAAAAAATCAATATGCCGGGAAGCAGAAAGACTTAGTTCTATCCCCTGTTTCCCAGTTTCGGAGTCCATGAATAATGCTTGAGATCTGGGGCAGATACTGGCCTGATGCCCTGTCTGGTGTTCTGTGTCAGATCCTCATCCTCGGGCTTGCGCTGGTCCTGCAATGGTTCTGAATACAGTCGGCCTGCCCGGAACGTGTCAGCCAGGGCGAGTGGAATCTGTGCCTCAGCCAGAACAACCAGGGCCTGATTCTCTTGTGTCCGGGCCAACATTTCCTGTTCCCGGGCTACTGCCATCGCCCGCCGTCCTTCCGCTTGTGCACGCGCGATGTTGACGTCCGCATTGGCCTGTGTGATACGCAGCTGTGCTCCGATGTTCCTGCCAACGTGAATGGAGGCAATATCAATGGAGATGATCTTGAACGATGTCTGTGAATCCAGCCCTTTAGCGATGACTTTTCGAGAGATCAATGTCGGATCAGCCAGTGCTTCCTGGTAAATGTCACAGGCACCGATTGCGGAAACAATTCCCTCACCGACTCGCGCAATCACGGTCGATTCCGCGGCACCGCCGATGAGTTGGCTGAGATTGGTCCGGACAGTCACCAGTGCTCGGACCTGTAGTTGAATGCCGTCTTTGGAGACACCGTCCAGAGTGGTATGGACGCCGGCTTTCGGTTCAGGACAGAAGATGACTTTCGGGTTTACGCTGACTCGGACCGCCTCCAGGATGTCGCGACCCGCCAGGTCGATGGCAGCGGCAGTATTCCAATCGAGCTTGATCTGGGCACGTTGAGCCGCAATCAGGGCAAGTATAATGCGGCCTACGTCTCCCCCGGCCAGATACTGGGCCTCAATCGCATCGGTCGAGATACCGGTAAGTCCTGCCTGAGCAGCCATTATTTTGGCCTGGACAATGACTCTCGGATCAACTTTCCTGAGTGACATCATGATGAGGGACAACATCTGAATGCGGGTCCCCGTGACATAGGCTTGCAGCCACAATGAAAAATATCTCACTCCGATGAGAAAAAGTCCCACTAAGACAGCGGCTGAGATCAATATAAGCCAGAGACTATTCATTCCAGATTACTTTCACTGCCAGTCCATGTTTCCGCGGACAATTCCCCTGTGAGCTTGAATACCTGCAACAGGGGTTCCGTTGTGAAATCTGGACGGTATCTCCTGTTGGTGGTTCGACGTCCGCTACAGCTTCTGGCAGGGGAACGCCGGTAATCAGCACAGTCTGCAGGCACCTGCATTTGAAGAGTAATTCCTGCCCCTCAGCGAACTGTTGTGCTCATAGAAAAAAAGATCAGTCGCTATGCTTCCATTGACAGGTTTTGAGAATCAACACTGTTCTCGAACTGCTCACAGCGATCTTTGACAGACAGAAACGGCATTCCGTCGGTTTTGCGGTAACGTTCGGCCCGGATGAACCAGAATGCCAGCCCACCTGTATTGTGCCTGGGGGTTCGGGACTTTCTGGGGGATCTGACTCCCAGCGAACCTTTGCGACCCGTCTTCTCCCATCCGCGGGCTTCCATGATCATGCGCACCAGAACACCAATCGCCTGCCGAAATCGCATACTTCGCTGGAAATGCACGCCGGACAGAAACTGGTTGACTTCCGGCAAGGATTCCAGTTCACGAACGACGCCTGCCAGGGGAGACCGATCATGATGCAGTTCTGACTCTTCCATCCTGCGCTGCCGATCCGGACAATCGAAAAATTGCAGAACGGCATCAAATGGCTCATCAGTTTCATTAAAAACATCCGAGAAAGTTCGGCCCTGGCTGTCTTCGAGAAATTTCTTTCTTGTGATCTTTACTTTTGGCATCAGCCAGGTCCTTGTGATGAAAGTTATGAACGGCATGTATTGCAGGTACAAATACAGCACATGCAAATATTGTATCTCCACAAGATTGAAAAACAACAGCAGTATCGAGAGTTTGAAAAGATTGCCAGAATTATGGACTCGTTATTGTCCCGGTCCCGAGTCGACCAGGGGCATTCTGACAGGCCTGTTCCATGTACAGCAGCCGGCAGTTATTTTCGCGGAAAACCCATCTCATGTTTGAGATGGTTGTCTGGTATTAAGCATCGAAACCCGAATGTATCACTCATTGTCAGACGATTCGCACACCTTCCGTCGCAGGCGCACCGTCTCGGGATAGTCGTACGTCAGTAATAGAGCCCCCTCAGCGGCATATTCCTCGAACAGACTTGAGATCAGATAATCCTCACCGGGCCAGGGGTAGGCAAAAACAACGTCAAAATCTTCGAGGCCACGTTGGAGTTCTTCGTATCCATCCTCCGCATCAGTGATGAGCCAGGAATAAGAGGCGTTGTTGTCGACATAGGCTTCCTCGGCTAGAGATTCGGCGCCCGAGGGAATAAAACTACCTTGAGCGAACTCGACGGACAGACCGAAGTCATCTGCCAGCCTGCGGGATGCATCAACCAGATCTTGATCAATTTCAATTCCACAGGCCATGAACTCAAGCATCGAAGCTAACGACGCTACCACTCCGAAACCGCTGCCCCATTCGCACAGCGAACTCCCGGAGGCAAGATTCGCACTGGTGATGGCTTGCAGAGCATGATAGACCGTTTTGAAATCACTCGGGACGAAGCCAGTGGCGCGGCGTGGATTATTCTCAAGAAACTGACTGACTCTCAAATCAGCTTCGCGCAAAAAAGCAACAATTGCGTCGGGCAAGACCGAACTGTGATTCGAGATTTCAATTTCCGCTAAAGGCACACCAGATATTCCTGCAGGGACGTCGGCTCAGTGGAAGCCACCTTGCCCCGTCGTATGAAGAAACAATCGATAAAGAATCGACTGCAGCAGACTCAGCCACGAGCAAAAAAGAGCCAGTCGGTCTGCTGCTCGTTGATCAGATTGTTAAAAACCGTCACGGGCTCAATACGAACTTCGCGGAATACCTCATGCAGCGCATCGACAAACCGGGAGCTCTCTGCGTACGACCAGACGCCGAGAATCCCGTCTTCTTCCAGGTGGAGCTTCGCACGCTGCAGTCCATCGGTTGTGTAGAAATTACCGCTGGCATCATCTAGATTTTCATCCGGTGAATGATCCACGTCGATGAGGATCAGGTCATGCTTCTGTTCCGGCGGACTGGCCAGTTGCTGATAGATGTCACCCTGAGTTACCTTGAGGCGATTCTCTGCGTTCAGCTTGTCTGAGAGCGGGACCAGCCCTTGTTCCAGCCAGTTGATCACCTGCGGAAGAAACTCGACCACCTCGCATTGTGAAACCCGCTCGGATTCCAGTGCTGTCGCAGAGGTATACCCCAGGCCGAGGCCTCCCACCAAAACACGTAGACCAGATCCTGAGTGCATCTGCAGAGCAATTTCCGACAACGCCTTCTCGGAGGCCGTCAGATAACTGCTCATCAGGAATTCGTGGTTGAGCGTGACTTCAGTGACAATCGTTCCCGGTTCGCACAGTAACTCGCGACGCCGCAAACACAGTATACCGAGATCGGTCGGCTCATAGGCGAGAATTTCGAATAACGGAGGTTTCATAGAAGAGCGGGTTTCGTAACGAAGGATATTGGCAGCCTGACAGGCAACGCGCGTATCTATCTGTTCTTCTTTTCTGGTTTCCGTTATCAGATTGAAAAGGTATTAAGCTGGGGCTTTAACTTGATAACCTTTTCGCTTATCTCCGTTTCGCCGTGCTTGGAAACGAATGTCGCTCGTGGTTCCGTCAGATCGGTTTAACGTTTTCTGCACAGGGGCCTTTCGGTCCGCGTCCTTCGGTGTACGACACCCGTTGCCCTTCCTGGAGCTGGTCGAATGGAATTCCTTCGAGATTCGAAGAGTGGAAGAACAGGTCTTTGCCAGTTCCGGTATCGATAAATCCAAAACCCTTCTGCATCACTACCTTGATCGTGCCTTCAGCCATGTTACGTCCTGTTCCTCAAAAAGAGTTTCTATGCGGAGCTGCCTGACACTACAATGGAGAGACCAATTCGCCGCGTAGACGAAGCGTACCTGACAGGATGTTACCAGGTCAACACGCAGGACCAATGTTTGTGCTGAGTATTTAGATTAAAACAGAGCGTTTCCTGAGAGAGTTCAGCAGAGATACTGGTGGCGGGTTCGAGAAACGGACTCTTTACTGACACAAATATGGTTAAATGTTTCTGCACCACAAACATGAAAACGTACGGGCAAAATTGACCAGAGTAACGGGCATGATTCAATTTCTGTCCAGAACGAAGTGTCACGAACCGGAATATCTCAGGCAAGTCCAAACCCCTTTGTTTATTTTCAATGCCAAAGGTGGCAGGGCTTATAAACCCGGGTCGATGCAATTATTTTCCTCGGCAAAGAGTTTGGTTTAAAGTAAAACACGATACGAAGCAGGCACTTCCGGAAGACCTGGGTGATTTAGTTCATTCAGGACTTATTTGGTTGGCCGCCGTATTACTTTGTACTTCCCAGGTTAAAACTGTTGCGCCCAGGTTTGCAGTCCCCGCATGATCATTTCAACGGCGATCGTCCCGACGTACAACGCTGTTACCCGGCCAGCAACTTCGATATAGCGTTGAACAAGATACTCCCGTTTCTGGCGGACATAGTCGTGTAGTTCTTTCAGAACCAGCATGAGTGAAACGGAGATTCCCAGGGCGAGAACAATGGCACCGCAGGCAACCAGTGGTTCGAGTCTTTTCCCCACAACCACGCTGGCGCTCAACGTCCCTGGCCCGATCAGTACAGGCATCGCAATTGCTCCGGCCAGATTCTCAGATTTTCCGTTGAGGATCTCAACCGCCGATGGTCCCTTGAAGACAAACTGGATACCAATCAGTAAGAATACAATCCCGCCGAATATCTGAAAGGAAGCGAACTCAGCCTGGATTACACTTGAGAAGATCACGTCGCCGATCAAAGCGAAACAACTGAAGACCGCCGCCGAGATTGCTGCAGCAACAAGCAGGACACGGTAGAACCTCTTCCTGTCGAGAGTTTTGACGATGTCAAAGAGGTAAACAATGACCAGGAAAGGATTGAGCAGTGCGAGTAGAATCGAAACGGCACTCAAGAATTCCAGCATCTGTCTCTCTCACACAAATTAAAATTCACCTGCACGAACCAGTTCTGATGTTATGCTGACCTGGAACAGATACGATTCAAAGAGCTGTTTTTTACTATTCTGATCTGCATCCATAAAGGGGCCATGGCACACTATGATATGATACCAGCCGATAAGAAAACTTCAAGAAGTGACGTCAATACCACTTGATGCTTACCGTAAGTGACTGCTGATTTAGAAACGCACCAGGGCATTTAACTCGTTGAGTAACTCAATCAAAAAACGTAAGTTAAACCGTGTGTGTTAGGGGCCGATCGACGTACTGTCAGTGAGGGGCCTGCTCACACGAGCTCGCTGTGACATAATCTATTTCCTGCTTCTGAAAACTCTTTAGGTCGACCACCTTTGAGGGAAGCTATACTTTTGCGATAGCAGAACATTTAACATTTTCTCTAATGTAGTATTGTTTTTAGATTTTGAATTCAGATGGCAGCTAATAGTTTTATAGAATTCAATATGAGCAATAAAAGTCATGAGCTACTGCCAAAGAAAGAGGCTGGTATGTATTCCACTTTTGAACATACAGCGGATATCGGACTGGATGTACGAGCTGAGAGCCGGGAAACCCTGTTTGCTGAGGCGGCATCAGGTCTGCTGTCGATCCTGGTGGAGGATCCGGAGACGGTCCGACCCGAGCAGGAAGTGACGATCTCTGTGTCGGGAAACGATCTGGAGTATCTGCTGTTCGACTGGCTCGATGAACTTTTATTCCGCTTTGAGACCAGCCAGCTGCTGCTCTGTGAATATGATGTCCGGTTTCACGCTGAGGGAATCACTGTCTCAGCCCGGGGGGAAACCTTTCAGTCAGACCGCCACAGGCTGGCACATGAAGTAAAAGCGATTACCTATCACCAGTTGACTGTCCAGCAGACCGCAAAGGGCTGGCAGGCTCGATTTATTGTTGATATCTGAGTAGGGAGGATCGCATGGCACAGGGTGATTTTACCGGTCCGCTGGAACGGATCAATGATTACTGCTGGCGTATCCCGCGTCGTTACAAGCAGGGGATGCGGGTTGAGGGACGTATCTATGTCAGCGATGCCTTGATCGATCTGGTGCGGCATGATCAGGCCCCCGAACAGGTGGCAAACGTGGCCTTTCTGCCGGGGATTCAGATGGCCAGCCTGGCGATGCCCGACATTCACTGGGGGTACGGCTTTACCATCGGTGGTGTCTGTGCCACCGATCCGGAGGAAGGGGGCGTGATTTCTCCCGGGGGTGTGGGCTATGACATCAACTGCGGTGTGCGGTTGATGCGTTCAAACCTGTTCTATGAGGATGTGAAACCGTATCTGCCTGCATTGATCGAAGAACTTTTTCAGCAGGTGCCCTGTGGGGTGGGGCGGACCGGGAAGTACCATTTCAGCGATCAGGAACTGTGCCGGATGATGGAATTCGGGCCCGCCTGGTTCAAAGAACGTGGACTGGTAACAGAACATGACATTGCGCATAGGGAGCACACGGCTGCCTCTCTGGTGCGCGGCCAGAACTGGTCAGCGAGCGGGCACTGCTGCGGGGCGCGGATCAATGCGGGACACTGGGATCGGGCAATCATTTCCTGGAAGTTCAGATGGTGGACCAGATCTTTGATCCGGTCGCGGCCCGCGTGATGGGGCTGGAGCAGGATATGGTCTGCGTCATGATTCATTCCGGGTCCCGGGGACTGGGTTACCAGGTCTGTGACGATGCCTTGAAAGCACTCCGCGGGGTTCCTCAGAAATATGGCATTCACCTTCCGGACCGTCAGCTGGCCTGTGCGCCCGTGTTGAGCCCTGAAGGAGAACATTACCTGGGCGCGATGCGGGCGGCCGCAAATTATGCCTGGTGCAACCGTCAACTACTGATGCATCAGGCGCGGGAAGTCTTTGAGACCGTGTTCGGCTTTTCCTGGCAGGAAATGGAGATGACGCTGATTTATGATGTTGCCCACAACATTGCCAAGCTGGAAGAACACGCCGTTGACGGAAGTAAGAAGCAGGTCTGGGTGCATCGGAAGGGAGCTACAAGGGCCTTTCCGGCAGGGCATCCGGAGGTTCCTGAACAGTACCAGGAGATCGGTCAGCCGGTATTGATTCCCGGCGATATGGGGCGAGCCAGCTGGGTGCTGGTGGGGCAGCCGGGCAGTATGGAACAGACCTTCGGTACAACCTGTCATGGTGCGGGCAGGCAAATGAGCCGCAAGCAGGCGGTGCGTGTGTCTCAGGGGCGGGATATCGATGAGGAACTTCGGGCCCGCGGCGTGATCGCCCGGGCACGGAGCTGGCGCGGCCTGGCGGAGGAACAGCCGGATGCCTATAAGGACGTGAGCCTGGTGGTGGACGTGGTTCATCGGGCCGGTTTGTCACACAAGGTCGCCCGGATGCGGCCGCTGGGGGTCATTAAAGGTTAGCGGTGATTGAATTGAAAAACACAGTTGAATATCCCAAAAATAATTCGGAAAATTCTCTCGCAAATCACCGATATTTCGTAATAAGTATGGAAGGATGAAAGGGACCAGGAGGGTCAAAAAGGGCAGAAGTTCCTGCCCGGCATGCGGCTCGTGGATGAGTCATTTCGGAAGGGGTAGCTGGAACGTGTATGCGATGAGTATCGAAAGGCAGCTCCATAACCGGGGGCGAATTTCGCGAGAAGTGGGCTGAGGCCGCGGGGCTGAGGCATCCTGCAAGCGGGGAACTGCGATTCGCACGCTTATGGGGCTGAGTGGCTGGTGTCGGAGACGACAGCAGCTTTTTTCATGCGCGGCTCAGAGACACCGATTATGGAATCAGCCTACGGTATCTCTGATCGATTTGTTATGTGGTGCCCATACTCAGTCGGGAGATGGGCTGCGATCCAGTCGATTTTTCCCGGCTCGTAATCGTAAACTCTCTGGTAGCCGAGTTGCAGCATTTGCTGTGTTGCCTGTTCTGAGTACTTGCATTCATAATTCAAGCTGTAAACAACAACGGTTTGAGTTTTGTCTGGGATCTCTTGCAAAATCTGTTCACAGAAGAAGTCCCCCAACGGAATATTGATGGCTCCCTGTAAATGAAATTTCTGGAAGTCGGTTTCAGATAGAACTTCCACCAGCTTCAGATCAGGGCACGAGACAAGAAGCTCCTGTAATTCTTTCCTGCTGATGGTCAACATGCCCCCAATCCTATCGAAAAATAACCGATAACCTCTGTAATTCAATTCTGGACCAGATTGTAAGAATTAAAAAATGCCGAGGCAACTAAATCTAATTTAAATCCATCAGAGAATACGAGACTATCGGGGCAATTAAGGTGGCGGGTCCAGGAAAAAGTCACCCCAAGTCATCGGGGTAACGCAGGTGGCAGAATGAATAGCAGTATGAGGGAGCTTTTATTTGACGACTGTAACACAAAACATGAGAATTCGAGAGGCAGATTCATTGATTCTCAATCGCCCACAGGGTTGCATGCAGGCTTAATTCTGTCGCATTTTGCAGATTCAGTTTGAGTTTAATATTTTCCCGATAGGTTTCCACTGTCTTGGAACTCAATTGCAGCTTCTGTGCGATCTGACGAGTTGTTTCCCCAGCGCCGATTTGCTTAAAGACTTCGAGTTCACGGGCTGAGAGACTCTCGATGGGGGACAGATCCGAATGATTATCCGAGCCAATGGAGCGGCAGATCATACGTTCTACGATGACAGGGCTCAAATATACTTTGCCGTCCAGAACACGGTAAATCGCTTTCAGTATCTGGTCCGCAGTCGCCTGTTTGTTGAGATAGCCCAGTGCGCCTGCGCGAACTGCTTTTTCGGCAAACAGAATTTCATCGTGCATGGAGACCACCAGAATTCTGATCTGGTCAAACTGCGATTTGATTTCCTTGATCAGGTCCAGGCCATTCCCATCTTTCAGCGAGATGCCAACAATGATCAGGTCTGGAGACACCTGGCCGATTTGTCTGATCGATTCCTCTTTGCCATCGGATTCAGCACAAACCTGCAGATCCTGCTGCTTTTCAATCAGTCGCGAATAGCCCTCTCTGACAATCGGGTGACTGTCGATGATCATAATTTGTGATTTCGTCTGATTTGATTGTAACATCATGAACCCTTTACTTATTTTAAAGAGCACTGGATACGTTGTGAAATGGAGAACGTTAATTCTCTCTTGGTGATCAGACGTCTTGCGGAACCCTCCTGACGCATACACAACGTCTACGTTCAATCAAATCCGTTCAAGTAACTTTATTGCTTCGTGGTTTCCCAATTCTGAGAGATGACCGTGATGTTCAACAATGAACGCAACATGGACTGTCGCCCGGTACTCTGTAATATTTCCGTTTTCCACCAGAGCTGTCTGATGGACTACATCAACCCCTGTGATCTGATGTAAAGTCGTAGCCGCTTCTTTGACGATCTGGCGAACAGCATCTTCCCATCCTGCTTCCGAAGTCCCAACAAGTTCGATTACTTTGACAACAGCCATTTACTCTAACTCCCGTGACAGTACTTGAGATGCTTCGGTAAACGCCTGATGTTGTTCCAGTCAGAGACGAAAGTCTTAGAAAATAAGAACTGATATAGGAAGGTCAAATCTCACAGATGTCTGGATATCTGTAAACAGCGGCCAGAAAACGTAGCGCCTGTCGGGTAGTGGCAAATCGGTATAAAAACGTAGCGCCCAGATGACCACCTGTTGGTTTTGGGTCAGACTCTCAGTATATGAGTCAGTTCTGATCCGGAAACAGCGGGGGCAAGGGTGATTACAGATATGGAGTTATGGGGTGAGATCCGTCGGCGTGTTCTGACCGGAGAAATCAGTCAACGTGCTGCTCGTGACGAGTACGGTATTCACTGGGACACGCTGCAAAAAATACTGACCTACTCGGAGCCGCCGGGATACCGGCTGACTAAGCCCCGGCCTTCCAAGCTGGAGCCGTTTCTGCCGATCATTCATGAGATTCTGCAGAACGACCGCAGCGTGCATCGCAAACAGCGCCATACGGGGAAGCGCATCTTCGAACGTCTGCGGGACGAACACGGGTATTCCGGTGGAATCACGATCGTCCGGGAAGCCATCCGTGACTGGAAAGCCCAGTCCCGCGAGGTTTTCCTGCCGCTCCGCCATCCCCCGGGCGAAGCCCAGGTGGACTTCGGCTTTGCCGATGTCTGGCTGGACGGAACACTGACCAAAGTCGCCCTGTTTGTGATGACGTTACCTTATTCGGACGCGATTTTTATCCAGGCCTTTCCCCGGGAATGTACGGAAGCCTTTCTGGAAGGACACAAGCGGGCCTTTGAATTTCTGGGCGGTGTACCGCAGCGGATCAGCTATGACAACTCGAAAATCGCAGTAGCCAGTCTGGTAGGGAACCGTGAGCGAAAAGTAACGACCGAGTTCCTGCGTCTGAAAAGCCACTTTCTGTTTGACGATCATTTCTGTCTGGTACGACGACCGAATGAGAAAGGCCATGTCGAGCGGTTGCTGGACTATGCCCGCAGCAACTTCCTGGTCCCCGTTCCCCGGGTTGCTTCCCTGGAGACTCTGAACGAGCAGTTAGTGCAATGCTGCCGGAACGATCTGCAGCGTCAGTTGCGGGGACAGGCTTCCCCCAAACAGAGCCTGCTGGCGGAAGAACAACGGGAATTCCTGCGGCCCCTGCCACAGCAGACGTTCGAAGCCTGCCGACTGGGACAGGCACACGCCGACTCCCTGTCGCTGGTCCGCTTTGATACCAACAGTTACTCGGTTCCCACAAAATACGCGCATCGTCAGATCACTATCGTGGCCACCATCACCGAAGTGCGGCTGTTGTTTGAAGAGACGTTAATCGCCCGGCACCAGCGGGACTGGGGACGGGAACAGACCCGTTTTAACCCGATTCATTACCTGAGTTTACTGGAACGGAAGCCGGGAGGCTTTGATCATGCCCGCCCCCTGGAAGACTGGGATCTGCCGGTCTGTCTGGGCATTCTCCGCCGTCGGCTGGAAGCCGAACTGCAGTCAGACGGCACGCGGGAGTTCATCAAGGTGCTGCGCCTGCTGGAACACCATCCGTTATCCGCACTGAAGCGTGCGGTGGAATACGCGCTGGACATTGATGCGACCCGCGCTTCTGCCATTCGCCTGATTCTGGAATACCAGCAGGAGTCACCGCTGACTCTGTTCAGCCTGGAAGGCCGTCCCCACCTGAAGCTGGTACAGGTGGCACAGACGGATGTTTCTGCTTACCAGTCCCTGTTAATCGGAGGTTAAACGTGACCAGAAAACAAACCAAAAGCCTGGTGCTGCTGCAGCACCATCTCAAGAACCTGAGGCTGCCCACCATCCTCAGAGAATGCGAAAAGATCGCCGCCCGTTGTGCCACTGACAATGTCGACCATCTGGGATTCCTGTTACAGTTATGTGAACTGGAACTGATTGAACGGGAACGCCGGGCCGCGGAACGACGTCTGAAGGCCGCGAAGTTCCCGACGTATAAGACCCTGGAAACGTTCGATTTTCAGGTCCAGCCCGGCCTCAACAAACTGCTGGTCAGCGAACTGATGCGGGGTGAGTTTATCGAGCAGCGGGAGAATATCCTGCTGGTGGGCAATTCCGGCACCGGCAAGACGCACCTGGCAGTCGCCCTGGGGATTGCCGCCTGCGGCCAGGGAAAGCGGGTCCGCTTTTACCAGGTCACAGAACTGATTACCCAGTTAATGGAAGCCCGCGAACAGCGGGAGTTAACCCGCCTGAAAAAGCAGCTCGCGAAACTCGATCTGCTGATTCTGGATGAACTGGGATATGTCCCCGCAAGTAAACTCGGCTCCGAGTTGCTGTTCGACGTGATCAGCACGGCTTACGAACGTTTCAGCCTGATCGTAACGACCAATCTCCCCTTTGAAAACTGGACCGAGGTCCTGGGCAGCGAACGGCTGACGGGGGCCACACTCGACCGGCTCACCCATCGTTGCCATATCCTGGAAACCACTGGTGAAAGTTACCGGTTACAGGACGCCAAACGGCGGCACACAAAAAGCTCAAGCAAGCAACCGCGACTGACGAAATAACAAAAGACCACGCATTCGTCCCCAAACAGCCACATCAGGACGAATCCTGCACAGACAGCGCTACGGTTTTCAACCGGCACGCGCTACGTTTTCTGACCGTTGTTTACAGCTGATGACACACGTTAAAATAGGCACGATTGCCGACGTTCGAGCTGCAATTGGTATCAGGGAAGATGTTCGGAGCGTAATGTGAAGAAATGGTTTCCAGACTTGTACGAACCACACGGCACTTGTTCAACAGGCATCATCTGACCTGTATGGTCACCTTGTTGGCATTCGTCGCTTCTTCGGTCGGGATTCCCCTGCAACCTTTCGGTCAACCAGCATCGGGCTGTCGCTGTGGAGAGGGTTTGAAAGCCGCCGGTCAATGCTGTTGTGCAAAGGCCAGACAAAAAGGCTTGCCCACAAGCTGCTGCCAGAGATTGCCCCGGAAAAGAATCACAAAATCCTGCTGTACCGGGAAAGTTGTCAGCTCCTCATCGGAGCTGTCACAACAGAAATCATGTTGTCAGCGCTCTGTAAAGTCGTGTTGTGGCCATAAGTCCCAGCCGACCTCTTCTGAATCAAAAGTTCTTTCCATTTCGGCCTGTGGTTGTGATAGAGCATCCGATTCGGGCATTCTGGTCAATGCGCAGCCTCGCATTTCGTCTGCCGTTGTGATGGCTCCCTCCGAATATGCTGGGACAAAATGGTGTCCGCTCTCTGACCCCTTACCCACCAGCCGATCGATTCTCCCCGAAACTCCTCCTCCGGAAGTGCGTCCGCTTCATTTCCTGCTCGCTTAGAGCGCAGATCGTCCGGCTGTCAGCCGGATTACGCACATTCCTTTCAATTATGGAGTTTCAATTGTGAATCATTCAGCAAAGTTCCGCGCCCCCGATCCGCGCGGATTTACCTTAATCGAACTTCTGGTGGTCATTGCGATCATCGCCATCTTGATTGCTCTGCTGCTGCCTGCCGTGCAACAGGCCCGCGAAGCGGCACGACGCGCGCAATGCAAAAATAACCTCAAACAACTAGGCCTGGCCCTGCACAACTACCAGTCCACGTACTCTGTCTTTCCGATGGCAGGCACCCGCGACACCGACTTTTCCGTTCAGGCGCGACTCCTGCCTTATGTTGACCAGGCCAACCTCCAGAACCTGCTCGATTTTAGACAACAGGCCTTCACCGGGGGCTGGAGTGGAAAAAGCCCGAACCCGCTTTTCGTGAACGCGTTCGCCACCCCGCTACCGCTGTTTCTCTGTCCGAGTGATCCCGCACCTGCCCAAACCACGCTGACCGTGAGCGGCAGCAGCTATACCTACGGCGGTCTGAACTACATGATGAGCTTCGGCAGCGGGACAGGGATCAACTACGATTTTAACGTCCCCACCGATGGAATCTTCTACCAGTATTCCAATGATTCGTTCCGCGACATTACCGATGGGGCGTCGAACACAGTTGTCATGAGCGAAACGGTCCGGAGTGTGGGACCGGACTTCACCTTGCCAGCTGGTCAACTCCCCCAATTTCCGTACCAGGCAACGTTGAATGGCTCTTCGGGGGTGGGATCGAGCTCCAGTCCGGGAATGGCGGCAGGAGGGGCGTGGACGTCTTTTGCTAACGCAAATGGAATGATTACCAATCCCGATCTTTCCCAGGTTGTGCCGACGTTGACAGACTGGCGCGGAGGACAAAGCCCCGCCATCCGCGGACGGGGTATCTCCTGGGCATTCACTGGCGCCATCAACAGCATGACCAACGGCTATCTGCCGCCCAACAGTAAACTCCCGGACGTGGTAACTCACTGGACCGGATATTTTGCACCGCGGAGTCATCACACGGGCGGGGCACACGTCTTGATGGGCGATGGTTCCGTGCGTTTTCTGAGTGACAGTCTGGATATGAACCTGAATCATGCGATTCACAGCAAGAATGGAGGGGAAGTGCTTGGCGAGTTCTAAAAGTTGAGAAGTCTGTCTGATCTGTGTCCCATCCCTGATGTTTATCAAACCACCTCTTCAGGGATGAGTTTTCTCTACTTCCTGTTTACCTGAACTCGAAAGTTTCACCGATGAAGAAAAAACTCCCACTGGCTACGCTGCCGTCGTACAGGGCGGTCTGGCGCTGGCATTTCTACGCAGGACTCTATTGCATTCCCTTCGTTCTGTTTCTGTCGATCAGCGGAACCCTGTATCTGTTCCAGACGGAAATCGAACAGTGGATTGACCGACCTTATAATCAGCTTGAGGTTACAGCTACAGCCTCAACCTCAGTCCCCGCCGGCATCGTGCAGGCGGCGGAAGCCGCGTTCCCTGGTTCTGCCTTCCGGTTTTACCAAGTCCCCCAATCTCCGGTGGCCGCTGCGCAGGTAATGTTACTTCACGATCAGTCACGGCTGCGAACCTACGTGCATCCACAAACATTGCAGGTGCTGCATTCCGTTCGCGAAGAAGATCGATTCATGCGAGTGGTGCGGCGGCTGCACGGTGAATTGTGGCTCGGCGAGAACGGTTCTTACCTCGTCGAGCTGGCAGCCTGTTGGACCATTGTGTTAGTGCTTTCCGGCCTGTTTTTATGGTGGCCGCGAAACGCCCAGGGGTTAGGGGGCGTGGTTTATCCGCGACTGCGAAAGGGGTCGAAAACTTTCTGGCGCGACATTCACAGCGTCTCCGGAATCTGGATTTCGGTACTGGTTTTGATTCTGATCATGACCGGACTGCCCTGGTCGAAGTTCTGGGGCGGCTACTTTAAAGAGGTGCGAAAGCTGACGAATACGGCCCCGCAACGACAGACCTGGTCCACGCGCAGTTCCTTCCGCGATGAACCACCTGCTGACGGGTATGATGTGCGGGAGTTGAATCGCGTTGTCGAGACCGTCAGCGTTCTCGAGTTGGCGCAACCGATTCAGATTTCTCCACCGGCCGGCAAGACAAAGGCCTGGACCGTGCAGTCACTGACTCCAAACCGCCCCCAGCGGGTGACTCTGGCCGTCGATGGTCAGTCAGGGGAAGTTCTGAGTCGGCACGATTTCCACAATCTGCATCCTGTTGACAAGGTGGTTAACACCGGCATCGCCTTTCATGAAGGACAGTTGTTTGGTTGGCCCAATCAGTTGCTGGGTGTATTGACCACAGCGGGGCTGGTGACCATGAGCCTTTCCGGCGTTGTCCTCTGGTGGCGTCGACGGCAGCCGAATACCCTGGGAGCCCCGGCACTCCCCGGGGAAAGTCGAGTATCGCTGGTTCTGATCGGACTGGTCGTGCTGCTGGGGATCGCGTTGCCCCTGTTTGGGCTGTCTCTGGTCCTGATGTTACTGGCCGAATGGCTGGTCTTCTCACGCTTCTCTGGTCTGAAGTCATGGCTGGGACTGTCTGTTGCGTTCCTGCTGTTGTCGGTGTCGGGGTGCGGGGCGAACCTGCTGGAGCAGGGGACTGAAGCGACCGTCACCGTTGCCGGCGAGCCAATCATTGATGTGCGGGTGACGGTTTTTCTGATGCAGGACGGACAGCCGGTTGAACTGGGCTCTGCCGTGTCGCGGGCGGAAGGCAAGCTGAAGTTCATTCAGCCCAAATCTGCCGGTCCTCTTGTCCTGGGACCTGGAGACTACCGTTTCACCGTTGAAACGGTAGGTGCGCCCCTCGTGATTCCCAAAGAATACAGAGCCCCGGCCACAACGCCACTCCAGGTCACCCTGCCCTCGACAGACGGCATCACGTTGACGCTTCCTGAACCGGAATCAGGAAAACGCTGATGCCATTCGGTCTGAGTAGTGTATATGAAAAGTATGTGGAGTTTGGCTAAAAACTGGGGATGATCATTATCGATCTGAGGTAATCATCAAAAGTAAAAAGGACTTTTTGAATTAGGTGTGGCGTAAGAAAACGGTCGGAGTGCTATCCGGCTGGAATTTGAGCGGGGCGGAGCCGTTTAATGGCCGATCTAACTACCCGAGCGGTGGGGGGGGACTCTGCATGGCCAGTCACCCTTCCAGGGCCTTGATTTTGTCTCTCGAGACAGCGGCGGTCATTCCTTCGCCATGGTCGATGCACCATCTGAGTACACTCTCCCATTCTGCGATCAAATTTTTATACTCGGTCCGGTGGGGCGTGGCTTCTTCGGCTTCGAGGTCGAGCTGGGCTTTAGTTGCCCGCCAGACGGCTTCAGCTTGCTTCCTGGCCTCGTTGATCGCTTTTCCCGCTACCGCCGTCGAAGCGGTACTTCTTGCCGTGTTAGAGCACTTTCCTCGGACGGCTTTCCAGTTCAACCGGCAAGTCAATCAACTAGCCGCGATCTTCAATTCTTACGCCCCACACAGCATGCCCACACATATACACCCTCATCAGGCTGCTTCAGAGGCCCTCTGGCTGGACATTAGCGATGGAGGCATAACTACCTCCTCAGGAATTTCGAGGCCGAATAAAGCGATTCTAAGTGGCCTGGAGCACAGACAGCTCTATGCCCCTAATCGCTATTTAGCTGCAATTAAAACGAGCAGATTAGGTACACTTTGAAAATCAATCATTTAGGTACAAAATCGGTAAATCAAAAAAGCCCTAAGCTGTTGAAGCTTAAGGCTTTATGAATGAGGGCGCAGGGACTTGAACCCTGGACCTACGGATTAAAAGTCCGTTGCTCTACCAACTGAGCTACGCCCTCATTTGTTCTTACTGTATTTGATCGGCCGGAGCATTCAACGCGGCATGGTTGGTGTCCGCTGCTCGACAGGCCGTTTGATGACTGAGTCAGGATAATAGCAACAACCACAATCACTTCACAACGTTACGGGCAAAAAAAATCTCTCTAAATTCATATTTTCTCAACCCTTAGTCCTCTAGACGCTTCTGACTTATGACAGGTTCGCCTTTTCACTCGTCTGAACGTTTCTGAAGCATTCTCCCGGCCCGTTTCCAGGACCCGGTTGGCCTTTTCGCTACGTTCAATAATCGGCCTGTGTGTACATTCCGTCAATATAACGCCACTGGGCCGGGTTCGGATTCTTCGGCTGCAGCGCCGCCGGCAGTCGCCCGGGGCGGACGTTGTCAAAGCACTGCAGCATCGAGAACCGGTGGATCGCCGCCGGAATTCCGACCGACGTGAAGACTGGATGCCCCGTCGAAGGGAAGGGGCCGCCGTGATTCATTGCCGGGCTAACGGCCACGCCGGTCGGCATCTTGTCGTTCAGCAGTCGGCCCACCTTCTGACGCAGGGCCGGGGCGACCAGATCGTACAACCCGTCGTCCTCGCCTGTGGTCTGGCTGTAAATGCAGCCGGTCAGGTTCCCCTCCAGGCACTCGGCGATCCGGGCCAGTTCTTCATCGCTCTCCGCGACGACAAACAGCGAACTGTTGCCGAACGCCTCCGCCTGCAATGCTTCGGGATCTTTGAGGAAGGCACTCCCCGCAACCCGCAGCAGCGTATTCGCACAGGAGAAACCGGCGCCGTCCGTGGGAGTCCCTCCGGTAACGAGTGTCGCTCCCGCAGCCTGGATCGCAGCGATGCCCGACTGGAACCCGCGCTGTACTCCTTCGCTCAGCAGCACGCCGGCCGGGGCCGCTTCGAACTGCTGTTTGACCTGGTCGATGAAGGTCTCCGCTGCGTCGCCCGCTTTGAGGACCACCAGCCCCGGATTCGTACAGAACTGACCGGTTCCCATCAGGCAGCTCCCCTTGAATTCCTCCGCGATCTCCGCGCTCCGCTCGGCCAGGGCGCCCGGCAGGATGAAGACCGGGTTAATGCTGGAGAGTTCGAGGTAGACCGGCTTGCCCGCCTTGTCGGCCGCTTCCTTGATCGTCAGCCCCGCGCTCCGTCCGCCGGTATAACCGATGGCGCCCATCAGCGGGTGCGACACGAGCCGGCATCCGTCGGCGTGGCTTGTCCGGTAGATCAGCTGCACGAAACCAGTCGGCATGTCGGTCGCTTTGGCGGCAGCGTCGGCGGCTTCACCGAAGATGCGTGTCGTTTCCGGGTGCGACGAGTGTCCTTTGGCGATCACCGGGTTTCCCGCGGCGACCGCGGCGGCGAAGTCACCCCCGGCGATGCTGTTGAACGCAAACGGGAAGTTGTTCGGACCAAACACGGTCACGGGACCGATCGGGCCGAACATCGAACTGATGCCGGTCGCGGTGTCGATGGTCGGCTGTGCCCAGGAACCTTCGCGGGCATGACTGGCGGCCTGACGCAGCTGATTCGTCGTCCGCGGCAGCTCGCCGTCACGCAGCCGTGGCGATTCGGGATAGCCGGTCTCCGCGTGGGCGGCGTCCACCAGGGCATCGGCGCGGGCTTCGATTTCATTCGCGTACGCTTCCAGGAAGGCGGCAAACCGTTCACCCGGCCAGCCTCGCATCGCTTTCGAAGCTTCAGCAGCCGCGGTGATCGCAGATTCGATTTCGTCCCAGGGGCTGACGGGAAACAGCGGTGCCAGCGTTTCGCCGGTCGCGGGGTTCACTCCCTGAAACGTCTGAGTCCCTGTCGAGGTCGTCCATTCTCCGTTAATCAGAACCGGTTGTGTTTCCATGATCTATCCTTTTCAACCTGCTATTTGCGGGGGCAATCAGTTAGTATGTGATGCGTGATTTCCGTTTGTCTTTCGATTCGAGCAGAGGCAGTCCGCTCTGATGCAGCAATTTGATGTGGTGATCCTGGGAGCCGGTTTCGGCGGCAGTCTGACGGCCCTGTTGCTCGATCGCATCGGCCTCTCCGTCGCCCTGGTCGACCGCGGCACGCATCCCCGTTTCGCGATTGGGGAATCCTCCACGCCCGCTGCCGGCTATCTGCTCCAGTCACTGTCTGCACAGTACGATCTTCCACAATTTGAGCCATTTTGCAAGTATGGGACCTGGCAGCAGGCCCACCCCGACATCAGCTGCGGCATCAAGCGGGGCTTCAGCTACTTTGCCCACACGCCGCATCAGCCGTTTCAGGCACAGCCCTCGCATGGCAGCGAACTGCTGGTGACCGCCAACCTCAGCGACACACTCGCGGATACACACTGGTACCGGGCCGACGTCGATCACTGGTTCGTCCGGCAGGTGGAAGCGTCCAACATCGTCTATCGGGATCAGACTGCCGTCACGCTGCAGCACAACCAACCCGGCTGGCAAATCCAGGGGACTCGACTCGGCGAACGCGTCAATCTCCAGGCGAACTTTCTGATCGACGCCACCGGGGCCGCGGGTATCGTTGCCCGCACGCTGGGTATCACGCCGGAAACCGAATTCAAAACCCACTCCTCCGCCATCTTCGGCCATTTCCGCAACGTCGCTCCCTGGCAGACCATTCTGGACGGGCAGGGCATATCGCAAATCGACTATCCGTTCAACTGCGACCACAGCGCCCTGCATCATGTCCTCAGCGAAGGCTGGATGTGGCAGCTGCGATTCAATAACGGCATCACCAGCGCTGGCTTCGTTCTCGACGGAGTATCAGACCAACAGAGCTGGGAAGCATTGCTGGAACGTTATCCCTCGATCCAGCAACAATTCGCCGAAGCAGAATGCGTCGCGCCGGAAGACGGACTGCGAACCACCGGCCGCCTGCAGCGGGGCTGGAAAGAGTGTGCCGGTTCGGACTGGGCACTGCTGCCCCACACCGCCGGATTTATTGATCCGCTACACAGCACGGGCATCGCGCACACCCTGTGCGGCATCGAACGGCTCGTCACGATTCTGGAGCAGCATGCAGGGCAGGGGACGCTGACCGGACAACTGGCCGCATACTCCCACTCGCTGCAGACTGAGCGCACATTGATCGATACGCTGGTCGCCTGCTGTTATCGCAGTCGGCACGATTTCGAACGGTTCTGGCTGAGCACGCTTTTCTATTTCGCCGCCGCGACAAGCTACGAGCACCTCCGCTTTCATGAACAGCAGCGGCCCTGGCTCCTCTGTGCCGACGATGAACGTTTTCGACAGACAGTCGCCGACTGGTATGAACTCGTTTCCCGCGACGATCTCCCGGTAGACTACCAGACAGACTGGCTGCAGACCGCGCGTGAATTGCTCGCACCCTGGGATCGGGTGGGACTGTTCGAGCCCGCGGTGCCCCACATGTATTACTACACCGCGGCCCCGGAAGCGGAACCGCGGTGAGCAATTTTATCGACTAGGTAATGATGGGCGAGCGTTTCTGTGCCAGCTCTTCCATCATGCTCTGGATATTGGACGTGATCTCTTCCGGGCTGGTTGCAATCCCTGTCATCAGAGAAGCGTTCCAGAACAGCTGCCGGCCGCACTGCTTGATGAAGGCATGCTGGTCGGCGTTGGAGGAGAGCGTACAGAGCCGCTTGATCAGCTCGGCGTCTGGATTGATTTCCAGGATCCGTTTGCTGGTCGGGAAGTCCTTGTTGCCCATGCTCAGGACTTTCTGCAGCTGCGAACTGATAGCCCCTTCCGGCATCACCAGACAACAGGGACTGTCGGTCAGGCGGTCTGATTTGGTCACCGATTCGACGTCGTCCTTGAGTTCTTCCTCGAACAGCGAGAGGACCTTCTCGAATTCGGGAGTGAGAGCTTCCTGCTCTTCCTGTTTCTCGTCCTCTTTTTCTTCACTGTCGGATTCGGCTTTCTCGTCGCCGGGCAGTTTTACCTCAGCGGAGTCGATCGAGATGATATCGTGGTCTTCGAACTTTGCGAGATTCGACAGGACGATCTCATCCATCGGGTCGGGGAGGAAGAAGACTTCGATGCCTTTCTTGCGGAAGATTTCCAGGTTCGGATTGCGGGAGATCGTATGGAAATCGTTGCCGCCCAGGTAGTAAATCTGCTTCTGGTCTTCGCCTGCTTTTTCCAGGTACGCTTCCAGCGAAACGAGCTCGGTTTCGGAAGTACCTCGTGACGAGGGGAACCGCAGCAGTTTGGCGATCGCGTCGCGGTTTTCAAAATCGGTGCCGATCCCTTCACGCAGGGCACTGCCGAACTGGCGATAGAACTCGAGATACTGTTCTTCGTCGTCCTTTGCCATCGAGGCCAGGTGAGAGAGTACCCGCTTGACGAGCACCTTTTTAATCTTGCGGAATACGGTGTTGTCCTGCAGCGATTCGCGGGAGATGTTCAGCGGCAGGTCGGCCGAGTCGACCAGGCCGTACAGGAACCGCAGGTATTCGGGGAGCAGGTCCCGGTTGTCGTTCTGGACCAGGATCCGTTTCGCACACAGGCTGATGCCGTGCTCGGTCCGGCCAAAGCCCATCAGTTCCAGGTTGGTCTGCGGGCAGTAGAGGATGGTGTGAAACTGAAACGGCGAATCGCTGCTGAGGTGCAGGTGCCAGCGGGCCGATTCTTCCCCGTTGTGGGCCAGGTACTGGTAGAAGCCGTCGTACTGTTCCTGTGTGAGCTGAGTTTTGGGTTCGATCCAGATCGGCTTCTGATCGTTGACCAGTTCTTCCCCCAGCTTGATCGGGTAGGGGACGAAGGTTGAATATTTATTGAGGATGTATTTCAGCCGGGTGTCGTCGGTAAATTCATCCAGATCCTTGCGGAGGTGCAGGCGAATGGATGTGCCTCGCCCCAGGTCTTCCTGCGGTTCGATGGTGAAATCGCCGGTGCCGTCCGATTCCCATTTCCAGCCCTTTTCCTCCTGGCAGCTACGGGTCAGCACTTCGACCTTGTCGGCCAGCATGAAGGCGGAGTAGAAGCCGACGCCGAATTTTCCGATCAGCGAGACTTCTTCTTTTTCATCCCCTTTGGCGTTTTTCAGGAAGTCGAGCGAACCACTGTGGGCAATGGTCCCGATGTTGTCGATCAACTCCTGGTGGGTCATGCCCACGCCGTTGTCACAGATGGCCAGTACGCGGTTTTCCTTGTCCGGCTCGAGGCGAATCTCGAGGGGCTGGTCATCCTTGAGGGCCTCATCCGTCAACGAAAGGAACCGGTATTTGTCCAGGGCATCCGAGGCGTTGGAGATCAGCTCCCGGATGGCGATTTCCCGATTCTGGTACAGAGAGTGGGAAAGCAGATCGAGAAGTTTTTTGATTTCTGCCTGAAACGTGAATTTTTCTGGTGCGGTTTTTTCGTTCATGATCTTTCTCTGAATCGAAAACTGACAATAAGGGTAACGAATCAATTAACGTTGATGCCCCGCCGGACGTGGAAGACCGGTATCCGGACGCATCGTGCCCCGTTTATAAAGGGATCGGAATGACTTGTAAAGTTGCCCCAATCGGCTGCAGGCCGAGTTAAGTCAGAAAACCGCTCAAAAGACGTTTGTAATCTGCCGGCGGCCTGCGTAATAATAGTATCATCGCTGCTGCAGCGAGGCGTTTCATCCAGCATCCCTCAAAATCGGAGAACACTGATATGACATTTTACTCCCGCCGCGACTTTTTGAAAACAAGTGCTTTGGGGGGAATGCTGGCATTGGGCGGAGGTCTCCCGGCCCTGGCACGGGCAGCAGACAAGAAGCCCCAGGCACAATACGGCCTGGTGACCTATCAGTGGGCCAAAGACTGGGATCTGCCCACACTACTGAAAAACTGTGAAACCGCCAACGTCCTCGGCGTTGAACTGCGAACCACGCATAAGCATGGCGTCGAACGCGATCTGAACAAAAACGAACGCCGCGAAGTCGCGAAGAAATTCACGGACAGCCCCGTCACCCTGGTCGGTATCGGCAGTAATGAACGGTTCGACAATCCGGATGCCGACGTCCTCAAGCAGGCGAAAGAAGCGACGAAAGACTTCATCAAACTCAGCCACGATGTGGGCGGGACGGGCGTCAAAGTCAAACCCGATTCATTTCACAAGAACGTTCCCGAAGAAGTGACCATTGAACAGATCGGAAAGTCACTGAATGAAATGGGGGCCTTCGGTGCCGATTATGGACAGCAGATCCGTCTGGAAGTTCACGGCAAATGTGCTCACCTGCCTACGATCCGGAAGATTCTGGATGTGGCCGATCATCCGAATGTCGCGATCTGCTGGAACTGCAACAAGCAGGATCAGGAAGGGGCCGGCCTGGATGCGAACTTCGCGATGGTGAAAGACCGCCTGGGCGATACGACACACATTCACGATCTGATTCATGATCCCTATCCGCACAAACGGTTCTTTGAACTGATGGCGGGGGCGAATTATACAGGCTGGTTGATGCTGGAAGAGGGCAAACAGCCGAAAGGTGACCCCGTAGCGGCCCTGGCAGAACAGCGCAAGCTGTTCGACAAAATGTGGGCGCAGGCCCAGGACAGCTGATGGCTGTGGGTGGATTAAGACGATTTGAAACGACTAGGGAGTTGTGCAGTCCGTGTTGTCGTGCGAACTCTGTTCCTTGATCGCAGCGTAGACTTCTTCCCGATGTACGGTGACGTCTTTAGGCGCTTCGATACCAAGGCGGACCTTGTCGTTTTTGATTTCAATCACCATCAGTGTGATTGAATCACCAATCATAATCTTTTCGTCTTTTTTACGGCTGAGAACAAGCATCGCGATTCCCTGCGAATAAGTTGGGAGGTTTTTCAAAGCTTTTGGGAAACAGCGCGTGTTTTTTTCGCAGCTGTTTCTAAAAAGCGACACTTGAAACTTACCGTACTGTTTTTGAACAGTCTGCCTGGATCTTGAAAAAAACGGGGGGAATCCCCTAACCGCCTGTCCTCTCTGATCGGATATAACGGTTAGCGCGATTCTGCACCTGGCGTCTGGTGTTGATTTTTCGGTTCTTCCGGTTCCCTCAGGAGAGGATCTCGAGGGGGTCGCCGCACTGAATTCGGGCTGATTGGCCTTCAGGCAAGCAGTGCAGTCGTGTGTTGACCGAGAGGCGATACATGTTGCGGAACAACGAAAGCGCCCCCCAGGAGGGGAAGGTTTCTTCCCGTTTCAGAATGAATGTTTTCATGAACTGGGGATCGGTCTGACCGGTGGACGGTACGCGAGAAGGGACCACGCACCGCTTACAGGGATTAGATCCTGCAAAGGTCACCTCCCCGAGACGAAACAGCACCGGGGTATCAACGGGTGCGTAAAGTCGGTCTTCGCAGAACGGCAGATCTCCTGTAAATTCGATGTTGGCCCGGAACCGCTGCCGCAGTTCTTCCACAGAAATGCCGGGGAACCAGCGGGCGACTTCTTCGTAGGTCTGGGTGCTGATGACGGTCGGCCCTGCAGCCTCCAGATCATCGGGGAAGCCGGTGGATGTGTTTTCTTTCAGTGACACAGGCTGCCGGAAAAAATCACTGAACCAGGTTTCCAGTTGCGGCTGGTTTTCAGAGAGCTGAAAGGATTCCGGACTCATCTCGAGATGCGGGGATGAAAGCATGACGGTCTGCTGTTCCAGATCGTATGTCGAACGAATCTGATGGATCGAGGCACGCTTTTTTGCATTGATGACCTGGCCGTCAGCATCGAACAGTGCAAACTGACGATCCCCCTTCAGTCCGCCGCCGGGCAGCACAGTGACTTGATCCACAAAGAGAGGATCGAGCGATTTAATGGGAAACAGGGCAATGCGAGAGAGCGTCCACATGTGATGAGTATTTCCTGAGCGAGGGGAAGCAGTCCCACAGAACCGCTTAACGACTCTGTTCCTGAAGTTGCCTGAGATCCTTGATCTCGGCTTTGAAATCGACGATGCCGGTGGGATCGAGAAAACGATTGATGCGGGTTTCCGTTTCCCGGCACAGGCTGGCAATCCGGGATTCTGCAGCGCGATTCTTCTGTTCCTGGGCGGCTTCTGTCGCTGTAACGCGGATGACGGTCAGTTTGTCCTGAAAGGTCTTTCTGGGTGAGATGCCGCTCTCCAACTCCCGAATACCTCTGTCGACTTTTTTCCATTCATTGTTTTTCGCCCATTTGCGGATCCGCGACATCTGCATCGAGAGCGCAGCGACCGCTTCAATCAGTTCTCCATTCAGTACGGCCAGATCCCCTTCCAGTCCCAGGCGAATCCGGTCGTCGGGTACCTGGATCGCAGCCCGCGGCGCGATACCGGGAATGTAGGGGACATTGGCAACCAGCGCTTTTCCACTGCGAACATACAGCCAGATTAAAGGCTCGGCAGGATTCGCGCTGACGGTGATCGTGCCATTCCGGTTTGTCAGCAATTCGCCAGTGATATATTCCTTCTCAAAGGAGACTGGTTTGCCGGTTTCTTCACTCTCTTTTTTCGCCGCGATCTGCAACTGGCGGACTTCCTGCGGATTGAGTGGAGACAGCTGCACCCGCATGCCGGCGTATGTCTGTGCTGCAGTGCCCCGGGGAACCAGCGACAGGCGCGTTTCAGGATAATGTGGCGCGACCCGGATGGCCTGCATTTCGACTCGCCTGCGACTGCTGCTCAGGATGCCCCGCAGACCGGAAGAGATGGAACACCGGGCATGTTTGCGGTCCACCTCTTCCAGAATGAGATACGTCCAGGGAATCATCTGGATGTTTTTGACTTCACGGTTCCGGTTCAGATAGCGGAAGAACGGCACAAAGAAGTCCTGTTTCTGTAATGTACCGATCGTGGGGTCGGGGGTCAGGAATTGACTACCCTGTTCGCTGACAATGGCCTGGTCTCCTTCAACTGACTCAATCGTGACGACAGCAGAAAACAGGTCGCGAAGGATCTGAAAGCTGGTCTCGGCCAGGAAGGGACGCGCGTAAGTTGTTTTTTTAACGAGGGGCCCCAATTGTTGAGAATCGACATCGAATTCTCTGCCAGACAGTTGAAATCCGATCCCCGCGGATTCGACCGTCAGCAGAAACAGCTTGTCGAATGCCTGGGTGGGGTAGTGTTTGAGAATGGCTTCTGTAGAGAGGCGGTCCAGCCCGGCAACAGTGGGGAGAGGCAGCCAGTCATTCACGTAAATGCCTGCTGCATTCTCGTCAGAACCGGTAGAAGTCAGTGCCCATTTCTCGCCTGCCGAACGCTCAATGAACTGGGGAAGTCGTGATTGGATCTGTTGACGGTCAAACTCCGTCAACCGGCAGTCAGTCGCATAAGCCAGTTCAATACGGATTCGATAAGGTCTTAAGCTGATGTGCCGCGTGTCTGGTTTGGGGGGCGATTTCGTTTCGGTCTTGTCGGGGGCAGCTGGCTCTGCGAGTGCTGGTTCTGTGGGTGCAGGCTCTGTGGAAGCAGGCTCTGTGGGGGCAGGCTCTGTGGGGGCAGGCTCGGTCTGCGCAGCGCGGAGAGAGTCTGTCGTCAGGACGAGCGTTCCGACCAGAGTGAAGCAGAAACAGATTCTTAAGAGGTCATACCAGCGCATGTAACAAACGGCATTCCTATATTATTGTGTCAGAGCCTGGGTTGAGGTCAGGGTTTCCCCCCTGGGATAAACGGGCGTCGTGATCCACTGCTCAACATTGTCGTAAAAATTCAGAGGACGATCGGCGTAGCCTTTGATATTCGTACGGAACACATGAAACTGATCAATCTCCCAGAGCGGAATAATGTGGGCCATCGAATACAGCTGTCGCTGCAGTTTTTTGATTAACGTGGTGGCAGTTTCCCAGTCCGTTGATTCGTCGAGTTCAATCAGTTTCTGCCGCATCCAGTCCGGGAAAATCTCGAGCGATTTAATCTCAGCTCCCTTCCCAACCGTCAGGAACGGCCAGAGCTCCATTGTCGGTTGCGTCATCGCGGTCGTGCGGTAGACGATATCCCATTTTAAGTTTTCTTTTTTGGCTTCCTCGGGGGTGTTTGGAATCAGCGTGACGATGACGCCGATCCGTCTCCAGGCCTTGATCAGTTCCTGGGCAGCATCCTGGGCTTCCGGGTTGGGATCACAGAGCAGATGCAGTGTGGGGAACTGCCCTCCCAGTTTCTTCTGGGAAGCTACCGCGAGTGCCACTGCCAGCGGAAAATTATAGTCGCGCTGCGGAACCTGTTGATTATAAACCTGCAGGCCGGAGTAAAATGGAGCGGTCACCAGGCGGCCGTTCAACAGGTTTGATTCATGCAGCAGTGTTTCTGTCAGGATTTTCTGTCGATCGATGGCATAGGCCAGGGCCCTGCGGAGTTCGAGAATCTGCAGCGGTTTGCTTTCCGGGTTGAACTGCAGTACGTGCGTTAAAGGAATGGCACTCTGCACGACATTGAATTCATCCTGTTCCTTGAAATAAGAGACCAGTCCGGCGGGGAGGAAGGGAAGTACACCGACTTCCCCTCTCAGCAGTGCCTGAAACGATTTTTCAAACGTGGGATAACGGACCTCGTTAATCTGAGCGACATTATAATCACGCAGGCCTTCCGGTTCCGGGACGGCACGAATGTAGCTGACCTGTTTTGAGCTATCGGAATCCTGTTGATCGATAACAAAGCGGCTGGTAGCGCCGATCTTCTTTTGGGGAGACAGACGCGCGGCCTGTGGATCATCGACGACAGCGCTGAACATCGGCGGGGAAGTAATCGGGAAGGAGAGCAGCCATTCGGTGCTCAGCGGGACCCGATCAAAGTGAATCCGGAACGTAAAGGGAGCCGTGGTTGTAATCGAGTGCACGTAGCTGTCAAAGCGTTCGTCGTAGGCACTGTTTCCAGGCGTGATCCTGGCACGCACATCTTGAGCGATGTCGGCAGCGAGCAGCATCGGATGCGATTCCCAGGTCGCATACGACTGACGCAGAACAAAGTCGGCCCGTCTCCCCAGATCGGTTGGTTCCCATTGTTCAAAAAAACGACTCTGGTACAGCGGCGTCTGGTCCACTTTGCCGACTTCGAACAGCGGGATCTGAGTCAGCTTCTCATGTCTGCGGGTTGAATTGCATTCCAGGAAGTAGGGGCTCTGGTCGAGGGCTGTTTCCAGAACACCCACATTGATGACCGGATAACGGGCCTGGTAACGACGCAGGGCATCACGCAACCGGGGATTGACGGGCCAGACAACCGATGCTTCCATAACCAGATCAAATGCCTGCTGGTAATCATTTTGCTGCGCCCGCTGGTTCGCCTGTTGCAGGATGGCATCTGACTGCTTTAAAAAGGTATCCCGCCACTTCGCCACAGTCGCCTGTCGGGGGAAGATGGTCGCCAGACGATTCAGGTAGTGGTGCGCTTCGCGGTAGTCTTCCACCTTAACGGCGCGGGAGATCATCGTATCGATAATTTCACCTGCGAGTTTGCTCAAGCCCGGGTAATCAGGAACGCGGCTCTGCAGGTCTTCTACAAATGCCAGGGCGTTGACGTATTGATTCGCTTTCTGTTTGTCCTGGGCCTCCAGGAACAGCAGTCGCTGCTGTCGTTGATCAAATCCAGGCCAGTCCCGATGTCTCCGGTCGAGGAACAGCAGCATCTCAAAAGCGGTTTTCAGATCACCCGCGGTGAGCAGGGCATCAATCCGTTTCAGGATCTGGTCTTCATAATAGACGATCTGTTTGACATTCTGCCGCTGAATCCGGTATTCGGGATCCTCTTTTTCGCCGACCAGCGTCAGGTTAATAAAATTGAATGAGGCCCGTTTTTCCCGCTGTTCTTCCTGCTCTTCCTTACTTTTGGCTTTCGGCCAGTCGTAACTTGCCTTCAAAGCCGCTTCGAGTTTGCCCAGTGTATCCGGACGCGGGTAAACCGGTTGGACAATCAGGACTTGATCGGTTTCGAGTACAACCCAGTCGACGGGCGGTTTTTTGAGCAGATCTTCGACTGAGGGAGTCTGCATTTCCTCAAGCTTGGGAAGTGGCGGTTCTTTGTCCTCCTCCTCCGATTTCGAGTCGCCTGTTTTATTTTTATCATCCTGCTTTTTGTTGGGGGGATCGGTCTTTTTCTCGTTCTGCGCAAAACAGGTAGAGAGGCCTCGAGGACCGGACAGCCACACGAGACAGATCAACAGGATCAGGAACTTTTTCCAGGGAATCATAGTGCTGCCTGTCCTTTCTGTTGCAGTGTCTGGTCGATGCGATACAGGCTGCCATCCACGGTCGGCACCAGGAGTATTTTGTCGAGGGTGACAATCGATCCGCTGCTGGGCAGCGGCGCTTTGGTTTCAGACTGAACCTGACCTGTTTTCGGGTCAACGGCAAGCACACTTCCGCTCTGCAGGGCCAGCAGCAACCTGTTTCCCTCGCTGGAGGGGGCTCCGGACAGGGAACTGTCCGGCAGCTTCAATTGCCATAACTGTTTCAGGCTGTCTTTGATTTCATAGCAGGTCAACATCTGGCGGGATTCGACAAACAGCAGGTTGCCTGTGATCCAGAGGTCGTTAGAGGCTGGCGTGGGGAGCGTCAGCTTTGTTTTCAGTTGGCTGGTCCTGGCATCCAGAACCTGCAGTTGCCCGGAGGCATCGGTGACAGCGATGTCGGTCTGACTGAAGCCGGCATCGAAATCAACCGGCTGTTTGAGATCGATTGTCGAGAGCGCTGCCAGGTGACGAACCGGACTGGATCGATACTGCAGTGCGATAATCTGGCCTGCCGTGGTGATGGCAATACACTTGTCTTTATCTGTCGGGATCAGTTGTCTCCAGTGGACCTCTTTGCCCACATTTCCGGGCAGAGCGTATTCCTGGACGGTGTTGAGTCCGCGACCTTTGCGGAAGACGGCGACAGTTCTGTTAAAAGGTAAAGCAATGCCGTCACCGATCAGCACGGGCATGGCTTCCAGGGGGCCGGGCAGTTCGATCGTCTGATCGAGTTGTCCGTATTTATTCAAGATCCAGAGTGTCGGTTGTGGTGCTCCACAACTGACGGCGATCGTTCCGTCGGATAAGCGCGTTGCTTTGAGAGGCGTTTTCAGATTATCCGGGAGTTTGAGCTGCGTCAGGGGGCGTTCGATGAAACCGGAAGTGGATGAACCAAGATCAGTGGCCCGCAGACGGAAAATATCGCCGTCGGAGGTAATACAGAGCAGGCCCGGCTGGGGCTGGTTGGCATCACCGTAAGGGTACACCGCCAGAATGTCGGTCCCCAGGATCGATTTCCAGGTGCTGGACATCTCATTCCGATTGGCAATGGTAAAGATCACGGAATTGGATGATAACAATCGCCGCCCCAGATAGAGATTGTTTCCGATCAACTGCATCGGCTGTGACCCCAGACCCTCGGCAATTTTTTTCTCTTCCAGCTTGATCCCGTTACTCAGCAGCGTAAATTTTCGCAGGGCGGAACTGCTCATCCAGAGTTGACCACTGGAACCGGCAGAGAGATAGATCTCACACGAGAGAGGATCCTGCAACTGATAAGAGGCGATTTCTGTAAGCTTGCGTTTCCCTTCTTCATCGGTGACTGTAAATGCAGTGATCCGTTCGGGGACCGTCGGGAAAAACAGCTGTTTCCCCCGCATGATGGGCTGGCTGTGGATCTGCCCTTTGATGCGGTACTGTTCCAGTTCCTTGAGCGATGCAGTTTGACCATTCCCGTCCAACACGTGTAACAGAGCCGAGTCGGCCCGGTCATTTTCACAGACCATCAGGAGTTTTCCCATAGGAATGATGGGGATCTGAATCGTTCCGGGCCGATGCCCCAACGCTGCCACCTTGCGGCATTCAAAAGGCCTTAAGGAAACCAGGTAGAGCATGCCTTCGTAGCCGGCCACTGCGACCGACTGTTCTCCGTAGACCAGGCCGGGGGCTCCTGCCAGCGGCTGGGCAAACTTGAGCTGTGAAACAATATCGCCGGTCTGCAGGTCCAGGTTTAAGAGTTCGCCCCCTTCGCAGGAAACCACGATCGTTCCCTGGTTGACCAGTGGCTTGCCCGTGGGACGCGAGGGCATCTTCTGCCGCCAGACCAGGGAACCACTTTTCTGGGTGACGCAGAGCAGGTCGTGATGACGCGTGTCAAACAGTAGCAGCGAGGGTTCTTTCACGGTAACGGTCTGCGGCGGAAACGGGGCATCCAGACCGATCGGTCGTTTCCAGACGGGATCACCGGTGATCGAGTCGATGCCGAAGCAACTGCCGTTCGCCAGTGCGAAGACATTCCTCCCGTCAGAGATAGCATTGGATCGGGAACGGGTATGCAGCGACAGGGTAACTGCCTGCGGGAACAGTTCCGGATATTCTTTGGTTGACCCGGCGACCGGCTCGTTACTGGACTGGACCTCTGCCTGTTCCACTTCCAGAATACGGGACAGGACGGTCGCCATTTTGCGGTCGTTCTGGTAGTAGGGATAGCGGTCCAGCAGATGACGCCGCTGCTTCAGTGCATTCAGTGTATCTTTCTTTTTGATTGAGTCTTCAATCTCTTTGACGGCTACATCGAAGACTTCTTTCCGCAGGATTTCGGCTTCCGCCTTTTCATAGCCGGCTTTGATTTTCGCCAGGGCTTCCGTCGGCGGGGCATCGGGAGGACTGTAACGCGTGAGGATCTTCTCCGCATTCGTGGAGACGGTGAGCAACTCCCGTTCTTTCGTCCGGCTCGCGGTTTCCACAGCCCCCAGGGCAATGCGTTGCCCGTAATCGGTCAGCGTCGGGTAAAGTTCCTTGAAATCGGAATCGTCGCGATGTTTTTTGATGAAATTCTCCGTCGCTTCCAGACCGGCGTGCCAGGAGGGAGTCGAACCAGAGATTTCTTTCTCCACGAACGATTTACTCAGTAAGATCCGGGCCTCATCGGCATAGTCACTCTTGTTGTAGTTTTCCAGGAAGTATTCAAACAGCTGGATGGCCTGCGAATATTTTCCCGAGTCCATTTCCTGTACTGCGGCATCGTAGTGACGCTTGGCGGTATCGCGGCCGATGATGAACCAGAAGACCAGGGCGGTCAGTGCGAGCAGCACGCTGCCCCCGACCAGGGAGAGAATCATCGGGGAGCGGACAATCTGACGCTCACCGGGACGCACTGCGTTCCGCGAGGAGCGATGACGGATCCGATCTTTAAGTGAGAGTGTTTCCGGTTTGCCGTCCGTTTGGGACTCTGCCTCTTCAGATTCGGTATCCCCGGCATGCTCACTCGAGCGGGACAGGAACGGCCTGGGAGCCGGTTTCGCGGCGGCTTCTGGTTCTGCCTCAGTCAGCAGTTCGGCAGCGGAAGCCAGATCCAGGTCATCGTCTTCCAGCAGTTCTTCCTCAAGTTCCTCTTCTTCGGGGGTCGGTTTGGCCGGCTTCCGCGATGGAGAGGACTTCTTCTGACTCTTTTTGGTGCCGTTTTTCTTTCGGGAATCAGAACTGGTTGCTGACTTTTCTGGTTTGGATTCTGCCTTCGGTTTCTCCGGCATCGGCCTGTTAAAAACCAGCATTTCAGAGCTGACCGGTTTCAGGTCATACATCGAACTTTCATCGTCACCCGTGACGTCCGGCAGCGGCGCGTCGAGGTCGAGCAGATCGACTTCATCCGTAAACAGGATATCTGCTTCACCGATCCGGATCAGGTCACCGTCATTCAACAGGGCCCGCCCCGACATGACGCCATTAATCTCAACCCCATCACTGGTGGCCGCGAGTAATTCATATCCTTTTTTATTCCAGCTGATACGGCACTGCATGGAAGCAACGCCTTCGCCTTCCACCTGCAGGTCATTGGAGGAATGGCTGCCGATGGAGACGGGCTGCTGTTTGGATAGCTCAATGTTTTGAGTTTTTCCGGATAAGAATGAGATTTCTAAACTGGCCATAGAGCTTACTTATCTGTTCAAGACTGCGGGTGATGTGAATCTGGTTTCATGTGAATTCCGTCAGTCATCGGGACCTTTGTATGATGCTAGTCTGATCTTCTGCATGCCGACCTCATTGGCGGCATCGACGACAGCGACCACCGTTTCGTGTCGCGCCGCTTTGTGGGCACTTAGTACTAATTCGGATTTCGGTTTGCCTCCCTCATCACGTCGGTCCAGGATGGCCTGGACGATTTCTGAGGGGCTGGACAGCTTTGTGTCATCTACATAGATGCCGTTATTGCTGTCGATCTCGACGATAATGGATTCTTCACGAAAATCATCCAGTGTCTGCAGCGACTGCGAAACGCCGTCTTCATCCGGATTGGGGGGCGGCACTTCGATGCTTTTCTGTAAACTGAATGAAGCCGTGATCATAAAGAAAATCAGCAGCAGGAACGTCACATCCACCATGGGAGTCAGGTCCATCTCTTCGAATTCCGATTCGGCCGAGCGGATGGAAAAACCTTCGTCCTCGTCGTCTTCATCCTCTTCTTCCTCTTCAAATACGAACCGCGGTGCCGGGACGGGTGTTGGGGGTGGTGTCAGTTCGGCTGCTTCTTCAGAGGGAGGAACTTCCTCCTGTTTCGACTCCAAAGCCGGTTCGGGCGACTCTTCAATTTCTTCCAGTAAAGATTCTGCATCCAGGTCCTCCAGGAACGCTGCTGCCTCTTCGGTTTCCAGTTCGGACTCGGGTTCGGATGGCGTTACAGTGGACGCTTCCACGGGCGGTGCAGGTTCTTCTGCCGGTTCAGGCTCAGGTTCCGGTTCAGAAACCAGTGCCGGTTCCGGTTCCAGCTTCGTTTCCACTTCTGGCTTTGGCTCTGGTTTCGTTTCCGCCGGCTTCGGTTCCGGCTTTGGCTTTGGAGAGGCTTTTTCGGAAACTGGTTCCGGTTCCGGTTTCTGTTTCCGTTCGGGTGTCGATTCAGGGGCAGGGGGAGGCTCCTCGGCTGCCGGGCGATCGCTCTCCTCTGCCACGGCAGATTCCCAGTCCCCATCCAGGAGTTCGTCCCAGCTCTCTCCCAGCGGGCCCAGGTCGTCCAGTTCTTCGAGGAACTGGTTCTGATCCGCATCCAGCATGGGTTCGGTAGGGGGGGCTTTTTTGGTCGGCTTTTTCTTATTTGTCGAGGCAGGAGATTTCTTTGGAGGGGACTCTTCAGGCTCTGCTGTTTTTTCTGTGCGCCGGGCTTCACTTTCTGTAGGGATCGTAATGCGACCCTGGCAGGCCGGGCAGGCAACTTTCTTCCCGGCTTTCTTGCTGGCCACGCTCAATCTCTGGCCACAGTGTTTACAGTAAAACTTGATCGGCATAATACAATAACAGTCTCAACAAGGCAGCAGGCGGAATCGCTCCCCCTGTGCAGGTTCACTTCTCTTTCTTTTCTTCTATTCCAATGTAAAACTTGACTCCGTCGACCTCCGTGACTGCCCGGGTGACTTCCTGAACGAAACCGTGCGGCACATTCCGGTCTGCTTTGATGATCACATCCATCACGCCTCCCTGGACGCGTTCGCGGACACGTGCGGTCAGTTCATCCAGCGTGACCTCCGTAGCTCCGCCTGCTTCCTTGAGTTCCACCACACTCTGGCCGTTCAATCCGTTACCGTCATTGTGCACCAGTACAATCGTCGAGCCCCGGGTATCCACGCCCACCCCATGTCGGGCAACGGGCACATCGGAATCCGGAGTCGCCTGCATGGTCGAAGTGACCATGAAGAAGATCAGCAGCAGAAACGTCACGTCGATCATGGGAGTGATATCCAGATCGTCGCCGCCACCGGAGGCAGGACGCTTCTTCCAGCCGTCATCATCTGAGTTGAATAGTGTCTTTTTGCGTGCCATGCTCGCGTCACCTTAACAATTCAGGACTTGCGTGAAGCTTCCAGGATATCCAGAAAATCCCCGGTGTGTTCCTGAACCGAGTCCTGCAGTTTGCCGATGCGCACATGAATCAACGCGCCTGCCATCACCAGCGGAATCGCGACTGCCAGTCCCGCGGCCGTTGTGAACAGCGCGAAACTGATTTCACCGGCCAGCTGACTCGGATCGCCTCCTGATTCCTGCATGTTGCCGATTTTGTCGAAAGCGTTGATCATCCCGATCACCGTTCCCAGCAGCCCGAGCATGGGAGCACTTTTCACAATCGTACTGATCCACGACATGCGGTATTCCAGATCGGCCAGAATGTCGCGTTCGAATTTTTCAGCGAGCAACTGCCTGAGCTTTTTGGCGGGTCGTTCCATGTTGGCCATGGCGACCAGGATCAGCTGCGGTACTGCTTTGCTCCAGTAAGGAGGCGAATCGCAGAGATTGACGACCGCTTCGTAATCTTTTTTCTCAATATCTTCATGGACCTGGTCCAGAAATTCATTGGCTGCGTTCTGGGTCAGAAACCGCTTCTGGGCAATCTGACGGACCAACAGGATGACACAGAAGACGCCGTACAACGCTGTCAGTCCCAATGCGACATAGATGGCGATGCCGGCTGCATTTAAAATCGGAGCTAGTGAATAGTTCATAGATGCCTGCTTTGCACTCGTTATCGGAAGTAGGTTTGTCGTGTCACTTCGAAATCATATCCACCACGGGAACCGCGCACCGTGAAATAGGTACGGCGGATTTCATCGAACTTTTTATTGCGATATTTTTGTTCCATCAGCAATAATCGGTTTTCTGTTTCTTTGGGATAGAAATGGAACAGGATGGCACCGGTCACATCGTAGCCCGCTTTCTTGAACAGACTCAGATCGCTGGTCCGCCGCTGACCTCCCTGCCAGGTCATATACAGCCGCTTCTCATCTTCGCCTGACGAAGCCGTTCGACTGACCGGCTTGTCGGAAGAGACCTTCGACAGGTAAATCATCTTGCCATTCCGCATTAACGCGCCGAGTTCAATTTTGAAGTAGTCCAGCTGCCGGGCATAGTCGATCAGCGACCCCCGATCGGAAAACTTGATGAACCACCGCTGTTCCCGGGGAAGTCCTTTTTTACCGGGTCCGAAACCCAGGGCCCGTTTCCCCGTGCCGGCGGCACTGCCGACTTTTCCGGAATTGGTCAGGTCGGTCTGCATTTGCTGCTGCACCTGCTGGGTGGCTTTGTCGGAGAGCTCCACAACACTGTCGAGCATTTCCTCGACCTGGTTTTCTTCAGTGGGGGTGTCGATCTGCGAAGGATCATCGACGGGATCTTCCGGGGATTCCACCAGCAGTTCTTCATCGGGTGAACCGTCTTCCGCACCCCCTGCCAGGTCCACCATTTCCAGTGCGACGTCATTTTCCGTCTGCGGGAGACGATTGGTAAACCAGACGACCGACAGCCAGAGAACTGCAATGATCAGGGCCAGCACGACTGCAATCAGCGACGAGCTCACCTGGTCATACTGGGTGACCCGCATGACCGGCGATTTGCGATGATCAGTTTGTGATGTGCTCTGGGCCATCGTGTTAATCTATCCTGTGACTGTGATATATGAGTTGGGGACGATTACTTGGATTATGACTACTTGGATTTTGATTTGGGGAGTTGATTGAGAACTTCGTAGAGGTTGAACTTTTCATCAAAGGGTTTCACGCTGTTGTACCATTTCTGCCAGCGACGGGTGGCTTCATCGGCCCACTGATCGGCCAGGATAACGCGTTCTTCTTTCGTCAGGTCAGCGGGCACATCAGCCAGGGGATCTTCGGGCATGCCCAGACCCCGAATTTTCCGGCTGAGCGTGCATAAGCCATTGCGGGCTTCAATCCGCACACCCAGGTCAGGGTCTTTCAGAGCCCGGATCAGGTACGGAGCCATACGAAAATCATTAGTTCGTGCCAGCGCCCAGACTGCGGTCCGCCGCACATCCGGAGAACGGGCATCAATCAGCTTAAGCACCCGGTCTTTCTGCTTGATCAGATCTTCCCGGTTCCCCAGGGTAATGGTTTCCACCAGGGTCTCCTGCGTCGAGTCCAGGTCCGCGTTCGCAGGATCTTCGAGTTGGGCCAGCAGTTCACTGAGATCTCCGGACAGTTTTTTATTTTCGACTTTTCCGTTGCGCATCTGGACTTCAGACAGATTCTTGGGCAGCCCCCGTCCGCCAGCCAGCAGTCCGGATCCGACCGGTTCCGGTTCATAGTGCCGGTTGATTGTTTTGCCGGTTGCTTTCGCCAGGAAAATGATCGCCAGGCAGGTCGCTGCGTCGATGTTGCCTGATCCTTTCCAGCTCCCATCCTCCAGCTGCATCATCAGTAAATGCCGTGCTCCGTCAGCGTACCAGTCGTGCGGTCCCAGTTTCTTAGCATCGGCCAGGGCAGCCAGACGCTCGATTCCATACAGATAATAATTGGGCCAGCCGGTCGGATTGCGGTAGTTGTAATTATTCACGACCCAGTTCGCCCCCCTGGTTTTACTGCCTTGAATGGCGGACAGAGCGATCGTGGGCTTCGTGATCAGGTTCTTTTCCTCTTCCGTTTTCTCTTTCTCTGTCAGGTTCACTTTTTCGAGAAAACCAAACTTCTTTTTTGTCGGTTTCCCGTCGCCCGAAACGGGCGCGGTCCGAGGCTGTCCATCGGGATAGAGCTGACGGGCGATGACGTACATGCTGCCGGTGCCTGCTACCGCCATCGTATGCTTGGGGCCACTTTCCGATTGCGCTCCCGGATGATAACCGAACGCACCATTCTGCAGCTGTGTGTTGAGGTGCCAGCGGGCCGCATTATCCCAGACCCGCGTCGGTACCAGCACGCCGGCCCGTTCGGCTGCCCAGAGTCCCAGGATTGCATATTGGGTAATACTGGTATCACCATTGTTGGCTTCGTTCTGAGGGTAATACCAGCTGCCCCCCGGCTGCTGGGTACTGATCAGAAAATTGACCGTTGTGCGAATCTCATCATGATATTTTTCAGGGCTGATTGCTTCGAACACCATCAGCTGCACGCCGGCAGTATAGTTGTAATCTCCCCCCGGTTGGTAAACGGTTTCCCCTTTGTCGTTCTTCTGACTGTGATCTGCCATGATGTTTTTCAGACAGTTCTGCAGATAGGGGGAATCGGGAGATTCTCCCGTTTTGAGCAGCGTATAGGCGACGAAAGCATTCATCCCCGAACGGCCATAGTTTTCCTTCTTTTTCAGGAAGGCGACGCCCCGTTTGATGGCAGCATCAATTTCGGCCTGGGGAGGCTGCGCAGAAACGCGGTCGGCGAAAACACCCAGGGAAATGACGGCAATCAGGCTCCACACACAGGTCCGTCTGACCTGGTGAAATGCTGTAATCCGTCTGATATCGGCGCAATGATGATCCATATTGATGCGATAGCAATCTGAGATGAGAGAATATTGCTGAAAGGAGAAAGAAGCCGTAACTTCCCCGCATGCTTCCAGTCTAAATTCAGATATAAAGCAGTGTCAATGTTTATGCCCCAAATCCTGACGATATTCACATTTACGTTTTTTACGTTTTAGGGCTTCCAGGAGAGATCACAAGTACACACGGCCTGATTGCACCGGGGACATCCCTGCACATATTTTCGGCTGATGGCCCGTTCCAGATCCACGCCCGCCACATTCGCCATGGTCGCCAGCCAGGCCAGCACATCGGCAAATTCCTCTTCCAGGTTCTGTGGATCATCGTTTTCCCGCAGCGCCGAAGAGAGTTCCCCGACCTCTTCCATGAACCACATGAACGTGCCTTCCAGACCCCGCGACTGGTCTTTCTCGAAAAACATTTTGTGAATCACCGACTGAAACTGGGAAACAGTCAGTCCGTCTTGCTGCCTGTTTTCGTCTGTCGCTGGTCTTTCGGAGGCGGGGGGATGATCGTCGGTCACAGTGGTTCCTTATCGGCATTGATTCTAAAAAGATAAGCGGCCTTGAGCGGCGTCTGTTTACAGTTTCTGTTTCAGTTTGCGGGCATCTGCATGATCTGGGTTCTGTTTTAATAACAGCTCGAGTTCGGTGCGGGCTGCTTCTGGTTGACCATCTTCCAGCAGCGTCTGTGCGAGCAGATACCGCAGGTCGGCGTTGTCTTCCTGCAGGTGCAGCAGCATCTTGAGTTCACGGATAGCAAGCTTCTTCCGGTCCAGCTTGAGGGCGATTTGTGCCAGCGCCAGATGCGTCTCCGGATCCAGCACATCCACCTGCAGAGCAGCTTCTCCCCAGCGGAGTGCCTCGGCGAGTTTTCCCTGTTTCCGGTAGCCCTCCATCAGCAGTTTCATGCTCTCTTCATCGGCGGGATCCAGGTGCACCAGTTTCAGGTGCGTCTCCTGCATCGCTTTGAGATTTTTCTCCTGCTGGTAAATAATCGACAGACCCTGCAGCCATTCGGTCTGGTAGGGATACGTGGCGTGCCCCTTTTGATAGACGGGCAGCGCTTTGTCAAACTCGCTCTGCTTCAACAGAAGCTTACCGGCGAGGCTCAGCACTTCGACATCTGGCGTCTTGGACTTGAGAGGAGCCTGCAGGACTGCGAGCGCGGAATCCAGATCCTCGGACAGCAGCTCCAGTTGAGCGATTGTCAAGGCTGCCTGAGCCTGCGCGGGTTTCATTTTTAATACACCCTGGGCAATTTTGCGGGCATCTGCTTTTTTTCGCAGGCGGAGCAGACGGTAAGCGTAGCGGCCTGCGAGATCCGGGTCGTCCTGATTCGCCTCGTACTGTTTCTGGAGTTCGCGGAAGTCCAGCGCTGATTCTTCCTGGGGATAGCCCTTCAGATAGTCCGCGATTTTGTGCAGGTACGCATGATATCGTTTTTCGAATTCCTCCTGTGATATCCCGAAGCATTCCTGAATCGCAGTCGCAGTGGAGGCCTGCTTCTGATAGGACAATAGCAGCTTTTTCAGGGCATCGTCGCCGAACTCAGCCACCATGAAGTCGGCGCAGAGCAGACTCTGGCAATATGCGAAATCCCAGTTAGCGGACGACTTGGGACGGACAAAGACGCCGTCCAGCTCATCCAGCCCATAAATCTCATTTTTCGGTACCCGTTCCACAAGCAGCTGATTGAATCGCTGAGGTCGGGCAGCTCCTTCGCTGCGGACTGCCAGTGCTTCGGTAAACCAGTGCGGAATTTTGTACTTCGTCTGCTGTAACGTGAATACGTGCACCAGTTCGTGTTTCAACACGCTGGCCCAGTTGTACGGTTCTTTCATCGCCGTCGGTGATGTGAGCGCAACCACCGCGCCGGTAGAAGCACCGATCGTCTGGATCCAGGGCAGGCCGATCATCCGCGCGCTGAACCACTGATGCGCCGACAGCCCTTTCGCATCGTGGTAGATCTCAAACTGCGTCTTGCCTGGTGGCTGGTAACCAAACTGCTTTACCATTTCCGGGTAGATCTCTTCCAGGTAATCCGCCATGTACTGACCGAGGATGTAATCGGCTTTCGAATCGTATCGGATGACAAAATGGTCCGTGACGATGGAACCGTACGATTCGAGCACGCCGAGTACCTTTCGCATGTTACTCACCCGGACATGATACGGGTCGGCAGAGAACGCTTCATTCAGCGTCTGTTGGGCCAGATCGGTGCGTCCCATCGCCATATACAGCATGCCCAGCGACGTCAGTGGCCCGGACAACTGGGGCATCAGCTCTTTTGTTTTCAGGTAGGCGAACTCGGCAAAGGCGAACTGCCGTTTGGCCTCCAGCAGGTTACCCACTTCAAACAGGAAGTAGCCCGGCTTCGGGTTTTGCGCAAGCAGTTTTGTCAACAGTTGAGAAAAGCGGGACTTGTTTTCAGCCGTCTTCTCATCCGTTTCAGATTCGTCGAAATATGGTTTCAGATCTTCAGGGCCAGGCACTCCGTCCAGCAGCAGAAAGCAGGCAGCTTTGCGTGCGAGGACCAGTTGACTGCGGGCATTGATTTTTTCAGCAGCAGCGACCGTCTTCAAAGCATCTTTGTATTGCCCATTGATGATTTCCAGATCGCATTTCAGCAGCAGCCCTTCCAGCAGCCGCGGGTTGATCTTCAGGGCCCGTTCCAGCAGTTCGCTGCTCTGATCAAACTCGCGAATTTCCAGCGCTGTCCGCGCCAAGGCGACATAAACCGGGGCGGCCTGGGAATTCGTTTTCAGCGCTGCCTGAAATTCTTCGCCGGACTGCGGGCGGTTGTACTTCTCCTGCAGAATCAAACCGCTCAGGTACGAAGCCTCCCAGGCCAGCGGATCGGCTTTGAACGCATCCGGGCAGAGCGTGTTGACCACAAAATTAAAGATCTGGGAGACACTGTTCCAGCGCGCGTACTGTGTCGCGCCTTCCGCAATCACCAGCAGCGTTTCGGCATCTTCCGGCTGCGCCCGGTTGTAATAACGGACAAACCAGCGGTAGGCTTCGTTAGCCTCGTCAATTTTCCCCGCCTCCGTCAGCAGATGGGCCTGGATCAGATGAGCGCGGGGCTGGTCCCCATCGAGGGCCAGTGCACTGGCAACATGTTTTTTCGCTTCCGGATACTGGCCCGCTTCGTAATACATCTGAGCGGCCCAGGCCTGCAGTTCCGGTCGCTGGGCATCCTGTTTCAGCCCGCTTTCGAGCCGATGAAACGCGGCTTTGGTATCTCCGGTCTCCAGGTCGATCTGCATCAATCCCTTGATCAGCTTCCACTGGGCATCGCTGTTTTTCGGGGATTCCTGTTCAAGTTTTTGCTCGACGACCGCATAGACCTCGCGGGCCTCCTCGTAGCGGCCATGCTGTTTGTGTTCGTACGCTGTTTTGAGCAGGTCTTCAATGGAAGCTTCCTCCGCTTTCTCAGCAGCGCACGCTGCGGGAGCGGTGACCACTGCTGGTAGAAGCAGCCCCGTGATCAGGCAAAACAGAACAGGATGGATGATGAAACCGATTTTACGCATGCGTACTTCCATATTGAGATCCGCCGGTTCGTTTCCGTTGCTTAGAGAAAAGAAGGGCGGGGAGATTTTCTTTCTGGTGTCTGGCTGCCTGAGGATTCTGTGTCTGCTGATTCCACCGTCTGCATATCCGCAGTGGAATCCACATCGTCCCCGGCAGGGGAGTCGTTCAGCTCGGAATCCGCCGGCAGGGGCAGCCCAAAGCCCAGGACCAGTTCCCGTTTCAGTTTGTCATTTACTTTGGTTACCAGGAACAGTTCTTCGCTTTTCGAATAAGCGATCAGATTCCCATTCCAGTAGGCCAGTCGATTGTGGGCGGTGCTGGGTACCCGGGCATCCCGGGTCAGAATGCCAACCAGATTCAAGGGGTCGGCAGCCGAGACAATCGTCAGCTCATCGCCGCCCGGTTCGTCACGCAGTTTTCGCAGCTCCTGAATCGTCCCGGACATCGCAAACTGTTCGCCGGCGACTCCCGTCACAAACCGGCCTCCCCGGATTTCACCGCGGGCTTCCAGGCGACGATAGATCTGCAGCAGTTCAAACCAGCGTGGAGCGCCCGGTTCTCTGATCAACAGGTCGCGAAACACGACACCCCACCGCCGGAGCAACTGCCACGCCCACTGTTCGACGTTCTCGTAATGTTGCAGTCCCCGTTCTTCCACGGGTTCTGCATTGTCGCGGCGCCAGATTGACCAGCGACCGGTGTTGTTCGGAGTCGAACGTTTGCGGACCAGTCCAATTCGTGATTTGCGCGAGGAACGCCGCTTCTGTGTGGTCCGGTCCTGGGTAAATTGACGCATACCGGAAAAACTGTCGGAGGTCACCAGACCGCGGGCGATCAGTTCGCCCAGTGAGTCGGCGATCTGCGAAGGGAGCGACTCGGTCGCCGTCATCAGGTCGGTGGCAAACAGGGCACCGCGCTGTGTCAACAGTTCCTGCACTTCCTGTGCGGGACTGCTCAGGCAGGATTCCTCAGCGTCACTTTCCGGCTGCACCGGATTGAAACAGGTCAACCAGGGAATGTCTTCCCGCAAAAAGAAAGAGACCGGGGCGTTGCGGGTGATGCCGGTCATCGGCTTACCCTGATCCGGGCTCCGCTTCGGAGGATACAACCGTCCCCAGCCGATCTCGCCGGTGAAACAGAGTTCGTCCAGTTGACCGCTCTGGTAGTTCGACAGTCGTGCCGTCAGGATGTCCCGTTCCCAGCAGATCGCCGGAATGTCGATCCCCTGCAGCATCGACAGCACCTCGAACAGTCCGTTCGTGCCGGTCCGTTTTTCGCCGCCCGCCAGGCCGTGGTGATGTGTGAGATATCGAATGAACACGCTCGCATCGACCGGCTGCACCTGCGCCCGCAGCCCCTGCAGTGTCAGTCGGTGAATTCGCGCCAACAGCCGACGGTGACACCATTCTTTGGGAGGGACGTCAGCCGTTGATTTATCAGCCTTTGTCTGCTCTTGCTCGCCTTCCTCGCTCTGATCCCAGTTCGGATCCTTCACGCGGAAATAACCCTGCATCGCAGACCCTTCTCCCTCCAGGGCATACAGGGCCGCCTCAGACTGCGATTCTGTCATACCCGCCAGATCCGCGATTTCCGCGACCGTTAGCGGGCCGCAGGTATCCAGCAGACCGCGGATGATGGCAGTGCGGGCCTCGGTCGACTCCCACTCCTGCTGCACACCCGCGGGAACTTCGACCGCCGGTGCATGCGTGGAATCCGGAAACGCGGCCAGCGCTGCGGGTAGTCGTTCGGTCGCTACCCAGCTCGGAATCGCGTCTGCTTCCGATCGTTTCAAAGTGGTTGCCCGGCCCGTCGCTTCCAGTTCCTGGTACCAGTCTGCCCAGTCCGGACATTGATTGAGGGGGAGATGAATCCGTCCCAGCAGGACGTCGTGAAATTCGTCTGCATTGCGGACCAGCGGCTGCGCTTCCTGGCAGACCTGTGCGATCGCTTCGGGTGAGAGCCGCCCCAGGTCTTCTACGCTTTCGACCGACAGTGTATGCCGCGTCGCCACGGCGCGGGCCCGTCGCTCCTGTGCTTCACCTCCGTCCAGAAACGTATAGGGACTGGAATTGAGCAGCTCGTAACAGAAAGGGGACGGTTCCCGGGTATCGCGGGGAATCAGTTTGATCTCACCCTGTTCGATTTCCAGCAGCACCTGTTTGAGTCCATCGATGTCGAGCTGCTCGTTGAGGCAGTCGTACAGCGTCTGGTCGACCAGGATGTGATCGGGACGCACGATCTCGCCGATCTCGTTTTCCGGGCAACCGGTCAGTCGGGGAAAGACCGCTGTCAGCAGATCTTCTGCTCGAAATCGTTGCAGCGGGGGCGGCACTTTTTTTCCGTTCTGCATCCGGGAGACGAGCAGCGCCCGCGTCACATTCCACCGCCAGCGCACATGGAACATCGGGTGATCCAGGATCGCCTGTTCGGACAGCTGCTGCACATTACTGGTATTGAGCATCGAGAACAGGCTCTCCAGCGGGAAGCTGTGCTGCGGACCGAGCGAGAGAATAATCCCGTTATCGTCCGCGGTCGCCTGCAGCTCAAAGTTATAGGATCGACAGAAGCGTTTCCGCATCGTGTAACCCCAGGCACGGTTGATGTCTCCCCCAAACGGGGCGTGGATCACCAGTTGCATCCCCCCCGATTCATCAAAGAACCGCTCGAAGACAATCCGTTTCTGAGTGGGGACCATGCCCAACGCCGCTTTCTGGGCCTGCAGATATTCCACCGTCTGTTTCGCCGCCCATTCATCGACATTACATTCGGTGGTCAGCCAGAAAATCGCCTGCTCGGGGTTTTCTATCTGCCGTTCCAGCTCTTCCCGCAGATGGGAGATCTCGGTCGACAGCTCGAGCGAACGTCCCGGTGCTTCGCCAAACCAGAAGGGGATCGAAGGCGGTGCCCCGTTAGCATCTACCACGGTCACATCCCCACCGCGTACGTAACGCACCTGCCAGGATGTGTTTCCCAAGAGGAAGATATCCCCGGCCATGCTTTCGACGGCGAAGTCTTCATCCACCGAACCGACCACCGTCTGATCGTCTTCGGTGACGACGCGGTACGAGGCGATTTCCGGAATCGCCCCCCCATTCATCGTGGAGACGAGCCGGGCATTCTTGCGGCTGCGGACCCGTTTCTGTACCTGGTCATGGTGCAGGTAGACGCGGCTCCGGCCCGAAGTACTGCTGATGCCTTCGCTGAGAAACTGGACTGTGCTGTCGAAGTCGGTTCGTTTCAGTCCTCGGTAGGAATAGGAACGGGTCACCGCCTCAAACAGTTCATCGGTACTCCACTCCTGACTGGAAACTTCCGCGACGATCTGCTGCGCCAGAATATCGATTGGTGCTTCGGGCATGCGGACCGTGTCCAGAATCCCTTTCTTGATCGAACGCACCAGGGCCATACTCTCCATCAGCTCATCTCGGGAGAGCGCGAAGATCCGTCCCTTGGGAACCAGTCCCAGCGAGTGCCCAGAGCGGCCGATCCGCTGCAGGAACGTCGCGATCCCCCGTGGCGAACCGATCTGCACCACCAGGTCGATGTAACCCACGTCGATTCCGAGCTCCAGTGAAGCCGTCGCGATGACCGCTTTCAGTTCCCCGGTTTTCAGCTTCTGTTCGGTCCGGTGACGGATCTTGGCAGACAGCGATCCATGATGACTGCCAACGACCTCTTCTCCCAGCCGTTCGGTCAGCTGGTGAGTGATCCGCTCTGCCAGGCGACGCGTGTTGACGAAGATCAGCGTGCTGTGATGCGATTCAATCAGCGCGACGATCTGTTCGAGCACTTCGGCCCATTGCTCGTGGGTGCAGATCGCGCTCAGCTCCGAAGGAGGCACCGAGATCGCCACATCCAGTGTGCGGGAGTGACCAATATTTACAATCCGGCAGGTCTGCTCCGGGCAGGCGTTTTCCGTCGCAGGTGGCGCCTCGCTGGTGATGTTGATTTCAGGTCGGTTGCCGACCAGGTATTGTGCGACCCGTTCCAGAGGTTTCTGTGTCGCCGACAGACCGATCCGCTGCAGAGGATGTTCGACCAGCGCTTCCAGTCGTTCCAGGGTCAACGACCAGTGGGAACCCCGTTTATCGCGGAGCAGGGCGTGGATCTCATCGACGATCACGGTTTCGACTGTCTTCAGCGTCTCCCGGCTTTTAGTGCCGGTCAGCATCAGGTACAGCGATTCGGGAGTCGTCACCAGAATATGCGGCGGTCTTCTGACTAGCGCGGAACGTTGTGACGAAGAGGTGTCGCCGGTACGCAGCCCGATGCGAATCGGCGTGAACAGGTAGCCTTCCTCTTCGAGCAGCTGTGAGATTTCTTCCAGCGGCTCCGTCAGATTGCGGTGCATGTCGTTGGAGAGTGCCCGCAGAGGGGAGACATAGACCACCGACGTTTCATCGTCCAGGTCGCCGTCCAGCGAACGTTTCACGAGCCGGTCGATCACGGAGAGGAAGGCCGTTAATGTCTTACCACTGCCGGTCGGGGCCGAAATCAGCGTGTGCTCACCCCGGTTGATGCAGGGCCAGCCCTGCTGCTGCGGTTCGGTGGGACCCGCGAAGCGTTTACGAAACCACTTTTCGATAATGGGGTGATAGCCGTAGAATGACATGTCTGCCCTTTGGGGTGCTGGTACGATTGGTCCCTGTATTGTAAGGGGGCGTCGCAGAAAATTTAACCTGTTTTCTATGAAAATCTTCCGGTTTCACAAGGCGGGATCTGAGGGGCTGCCAATAATTTAGATCTACAGGTTCAGATCGGAAACATTTTTTGAACGCGAAGTGTCCTTATCCTGTCTATAGAGAAATGCATCGATTTGTGAAGATTTATTCCGATCTGCCAGGAATGAAAAACAGAATCTTAATTCCACTCCCCGAATCGTCTATAATTTTCGTGAGTGAAATGATCCCTCCGGGAGAAAATACCGTTAAATGAGTACACCCCCTGATCCGAAACTGTTTATAGTAGAGGGGCTGCTGCTGGTACTGCTTTCGACAACAGACGATATGTGTCGGCGGTCCCGGGTTCTGCATTGCCATATCAGACGATAGTGAAAGTCACATAATGAAACACGTCAACCAGATGTTACTGGCTTTGATTCTGGGGCTGCTAGTGCTCAACGGGAGTTCTGTGCTCCAGGCTGACCCTGCCGATCAGGGCCGGAAATCCGGGAAGCCGGCCGCGGCTCAGCCAAATCAGGACCAGGGGGACGGCCCCCCTGCAACGCCTGCCCAATTCATCACAATCGAAAGTCCGGTTGGTGAAGTCACCTACGGGCGAGTGACGAATTCCGCACTCTCCCTACAGAACGAGGCTTCCCAGGCGGGAGAGACCGGCTATCTGATCCTGAAAATCACACCTGGCTCCAGCCCGTTTCACCAGGTGCAGGGACTGGCTAAATTTCTGGCCTCTTCCAAATTATCCAGTTTGAAAACTATTGCCTGGGTCCCCGAAACGGTCATCGGCAATAACGTGGTCCTGGCGCTGGCCTGTGACGAAATCGTGATGCATCCGGATGCGGAACTGGGAGACATTGGCTACGGGAAAGCCCTGGATCGGGATGAGCAGCAGTTTGTGCTTTCGATCGTGGAAAAGCGACACAATCCCAAACTCAGCCGGGCGCTGGCACTGGGCATGATGGATCCGCAGCAGGCGGTCCTGAAGATCAAGCTTCAGCAGGGGGAAGGCAAAAACAAACAGGTTGAATCGCGGGTCGTCACTCCCGAAGAGCTCAAGCGTCTGCAGAACAATCAGGCCGTGATCACCGATGTGGAAACGATTAAGGAGGTCGGCTCCCTGGGCGTCTTTTCGGGCAGTAAGGCCCGCGCCCTGGATGTGCTCGTGCAGCAACTGGCCCACTCCCGGGGCGATCTGGCGGAACTCTATGGAATTCCGCGCGAAAAACTGCGGGAAGATCCCACTGCCGGGGAAGCTCCCAAAGTGATGCTGATCAAGGTTGATGGCATGGTTTCGCCCATCCTGGAAACATTCATCGAGCGGCAGATCAATCGCGCTGTCAATTCCGGGGCCAACATGCTGGTCTTTGAGATCGATTCACCCGGAGGTTTCCTGATGTCAGGCACCAATCTGGCAAACCGGATTGCGGATCTCGAAGCCAGCAAGGTGCGCACGGTGGCTTATATTCCCGATCATGCCATGAGCAGTGCCGCGATTATTGCACTGGGATGTGATGAAATCTTTCTGAAACCGGATGGCCAGATCGGCGATGCCGGTGTGATGCACCAGAACCAAAATGGTCAGTTCGAATTTGTGCCGGAAAAAATCCTGAGCCCGCTTCGGGTGAGCATCGCCGATCTGGCAGAAAAGAAAGGCCGACCTCCGGCGATCTGTGAAGCGATGATGGATAAAGATCTGCCGGTCTATGAAGTTACCAACAGTAAAACCGGCCAGATCTGGTTCATGACCGACTCCGAGATCCACCAGTCCAATGGAGAATGGATCAAAGGCCCTGCCGTACCCGAATCGAAGAAAGGGAACCTGCTGACCGTCAATGGCGTCCGGGCCCATCAACTGAAACTTGCCGAACCTCCTGTTCGCGATCTGGATGAACTGAAACAGCGCCTGGGGATTCCCGCCGATGTCAAACTGAACGCGGTAGGACGCACCTGGGTAGATACGCTCGTATTCAGGCTCAATTCTGCTCCCGTCACCTTCCTGCTGTTTATGGTCGGCGCATTATGTATCTACCTGGAGCTCTCCACGACGACCGGGTTATTCGGCATAATCTCAGCAGTCTGTTTTGGACTGTTTTTCTGGAGTAAATTCCTCGGCGGGACGGCCGGCTATCTGGAAGTCATGCTGTTTATCCTCGGGCTGGGATGCATCCTCATGGAAATCTTCGTCATCCCCGGGTTTGGTATATTTGGTGTATCAGGGGGGCTGCTGGTCTTCGCTTCGATCATCCTTGCCAGCCAGACCTTCGGCGACTTCAATACGCTGCGTCCCGGTTCTGATTTCTCGAACATGACCAACACGGTCGGCACCATGAGCGCCTCACTGGTTACGGTGATTGTTCTGGCACTGATTCTGAACCGGTTTTTGCCCGAATCGAGGTTGATGAGTTCCTTTATTCTGTCGCCTCCGGGAGACGATCAGCGATCTGCTTCTCATGAGATCCGGCTGGACCCGGAATTACTCGGTGATCAGGGCAGCTTAAAACGAAGTGGCCTGGAGCTCAAAGTGGGCATGCAGGGGGTCACAACCTCCGTTTTACGGCCGGCCGGAAGGGTCGAAATCGAAGGTGTCTGGCTGGATGTGATCAGTGAAGGGCCTTTTATTCAGCCTGGTACCCAGATTGAAATTGCCCAGATTCAGGGGAATGAAATTGTGGTCCGTGAGGTAATTCCTGATGAGGAAACAGTTTAGGGTTGAATTGTTTTCTGGGGATGGTGGGGTTCTTATGTTTAGTGTTTCAGGGTGTGTCAGGGCATGCTGCCTCTCCGACTCGATTCAGGCCGGTTTTTATAATCCAGGTAGCGTATCCATTGAATAATCTATTCAAATTGCTACATTAAGTACCTTTAATACCCTGAAAGCTAGTGTAATAGCTTTGTTTTCTCTTGCCATTACCCGTCTCAGAAAGTCAAGACAAGGATCGTAGTGGCTGTCTTTGCATTGGGGATTCCCCGATCTTCTCTGTTTGTCAAGTTGTTTGTTGTAAAGGTTTAAGTGAAAGAATGTCAGTCACTCAGGAACGAAGAGCAGAATTGATTCAAGAGTATCAGTCGAAACAAGGGGATACCGGATCTGCTGAAGTGCAGATTGCTGTGCTTACCGAACGGATTGTCAATTTAACCGAGCACCTCCGGTCGAACGTCAAAGATCACGCGAGTCGTCGTGGCCTGTTACAGATGGTCAGTCGCCGACGTGGTCTGCTGGATTATTTGCACAAGAAGAATGCAGAAAGCTATAGGGAAATTCTCGATCGGCTGAACATCCGAAAATAGTTTCAAAATGTTCGCTGATCATTGTCGGTTTGTCGGAAAAAGAATTAGGAAATTATTGTGAAAGTAGTTGTTGAATGTGAGGTTGGCGGACAGAAACTTAGTCTTACAACTGGTCAGTTAGCGAAACAGGCCGCTGGGTCTGTCCTTATTCAGTATGGTGAAACTGTCGTCTTTGTCGCAACGGCGACAGGTGCCGCAAGAGAGGGGACAGATTTCTTCCCTCTGACAGTTGATTATCGGGAACGGGCTGCTGCGGCAGGTAAGTTCCCCGGTGGATTTTTGAAGCGGGAAGGGCGTCCTACCACCAAGGAAATTCTGACGGCACGGTTAACCGACCGTCCCATTCGTCCCCTGTTCCCCAAAGAATTTAAAGACGAGCTGCAGGTCATGTCAAACGTCATGTCCTGTGACGGGATCAATGATCCCGATGTGCTTTCGATTAACGGTGCCAGCGCGGCACTCTGTCTCTCTCCGGTTCCCTTCCAGGGGCCGATCGCTGCCGTTCGCCTGGGACGTATCAATGGCGAATTGATCACTTTCCCCACCCACGAACAGATTGCCGAAAGTGATCTGGACCTGATCGTCGCCGGATCTCAGAAGTCCGTTCTGATGATCGAAGGTTTTGGTGCTCAGATTCCCGAAGATGAAATGGCTGCCGCGATCACGCATGCTCACAGTGAGCTGCGCAAGATCATTGATCTGCAGTTGGAACTGCGTGAAAAAGCAGGTGTCACACCTTTCGAGTACGAAGCACCTCCGGAAAATCCGTTTATCGCGAAACTGGATGATCCCATCTATCAGAAACTTTCTTCCGCCATGCAGAGCACGGTGAAGGCAGAACGTCGTGAAGGCACCAAAGTCATACATGACGAACTGGTTGAAAAGTTCTTCCCCGAAGATGCGACAGAGACAGCAGACGGAGCGACTCGCGCTCAGTTCGAAGATGCCTTCCATGACCTGGAGCAACGTGCTGTTCGCGAACTGGCGATGAGTGGTCGTCGCCTGGATGGTCGTACTCCTGACCAGTTGCGGGATGTCTCCTGTGAAACCGGGTCTCTGCCGCGCGTCCATGGTTCTGCGATCTTCACCCGTGGCGAAACGCAATCAATGGCAACTGTCACGCTGGGAACTTCACGCGACCAGCAGCGTGTCGATGGCCTGTTTGAAGAAGAACTGCAGCGGTTCATGCTGCATTACTACTTCCCTTCATTCTCCGTTGGGGAATGTCGTCCGATTCGGGGACCGGGACGTCGTGAAATTGGTCACGGTTGCCTGGCAGAACGTTCTGTCGCTCCGGTACTGCCGAACGAAGAAGATTTCCCTTACACCATTCGCGTGATCTCCGATATTCTGGAATCCAACGGCAGTAGCTCGATGGCTTCCGTCTGTTCGGCAACGCTCTCGCTGATGGACGCCGGTGTTCCGCTGCGTCAGCCTGTGGCGGGGATCTCCATCGGTCTGGTCACCCAGGGCGATGACTTCAAGGTCCTGACAGACATCATCGGCGACGAAGACCATTTCTGCGATATGGACTTCAAAGTTGCCGGTACCCAGAAAGGGATCACCGGGATTCAGCTCGACCTCAAAAATGACGGAATCGGTGAAGACATCATCAAAGCAACTCTGGAAGCGGCTAAAAAAGCACGTCTGGAACTGCTGCGAACCATGCTCACCGCCATTCGTCGTCCCCGCGCTGAGATCTCCGCTTACGCACCGCGACTGCATCAGACCAAGATCAATCCTGAAAAGATTGGTCTGCTGATCGGACCGGGCGGTAAGACGATTCGGGCGATTCAGGAAGAGACAGGTGCCACCATCGACATTCAGGACGATGGTACCGTAACGGTCTCCGGCGGAAATGTCGAAGTGGTAGAAAAAGCCATGGCTCACATCGAAGCATTGACCGAAGAAATTCGCGTCGGTCGCATCTATGATGGTGTGGTCAGTTCGATCAAAGAATTCGGTGCCTTCATCGAGATTGCTCCTGGCAAAGACGGTCTGTGTCACATCAGTGAACTGTCAGACGGGTTCGTCAAATCAGTCAGCGACATCTGCAAAATGGGCGACCGGCTGCAGGTGAAGGTCATCGCCGTTGATGATCAGAACCGCGTCAAGCTCTCCCGCAAAGCAGTTCTGGCTGAACAGGCTGCCGCTGCGGAAGGCAACGGTGATGCTGCTGCTGAGACCGAAGAAGAAGAGTAGCTCAGCAACACTTTGATCTGAGATAAACATAAAACGATGAAGGAGCTCGATGTGAGATGACTTCATCGTTTTATTTTTGAAATATCAGTGTCCGATACAGGATCGGGAATGTGCCGCAATCGCGTTCCCCAGTTTTGCCCGTACGGTTGGGAAATGACGATGCAGAGACCATCCGCAATCAACGAGAGCCCGCTGAGCGTCGAGGAACGCGAAAAACTGGAAGCCCAGTATTCCGAAATCGCCACACTGGCGGGCGGACTGGCGCATGAAATCAAAAATCCACTCTCGACGATGAGCATGAATCTGGAACTGCTGACGGAAGATCTGGAGACGCTCGATGTTCCTGCCAGGCACCGCATGCTGAAAAAAGTAGAAAGCGTTCAACGGGAATGTAAGCATCTGCAGGACATTCTGGACGCCTTTCTGCAGTTTGCCCGTGTCGGCAAACTGGCACTGACAACCGTCAATCTGAATGAGCTGGTGAGTGATTTTATCGATTTCTTCCGTCCGCAGGCGAATGAAGCCGGGATTGAAATCAGCCCTCACTTTGACGCCGATCTGCCGGCCGTCCAGGTGGATCCAGCCCTGTTTCGCCAGGTGCTGATGAATCTGGCGCTGAACGTGGTCCAGGCGATGCCCGATGGCGGACTGATTGAACTGCAGACCTCTCACAGAGATGGCACCGTCTACCTGGATATCATCGATAACGGCAAAGGAATCGATGAGAAGGTCAAGTCGCGGATGTTCGACGCCTTCTTCTCCACCAAATCAGGGGGCAGCGGTCTGGGACTGCCCACCGTCAAAAAGATTGTCGACGCCCATCATGGTACCATTGAATGCGAAAGTGAACTCGGCCGCGGAACGCGGTTTACCATTTCCTTTCCCGTTTGCTGAAGAAATCCATCCCTGCAGAATTACATTACATTTTCGACTGGAATATGATGTGTTTTTCCAGCCCGGTGATGCCCTCCCTGGCTGAAACTCAATCATCTTAACCGAAGTTCTTTGACGAACTTTTTTATCCTTTGCAACAGATAGAAGGCAGAAAGTCTGCTCGATGAGCTCGAAAGACTCCACGGAAACGGATCTCGAATCCATCGTGATTCGTGTCCTGATTATTGATGACGATGAAGCACATGCCCAGGCGGTCGCGGAAAGCCTGGAGCGGGTCGGCTGCGAGTGTAAAATCGCCACCTCCGGAGAGCAGGGCGCGAAGCTGATTGAACGCGAAACCGCCGATATCGTCATCACTGATCTTCGCATGGACGGCGTTGATGGTCTGTCGATCCTGCGTACCGCCAAGGAAGAATTGCCCGACGCCGAAGTCATCGTGCTGACCGGACACGGGTCGATTAACTCCGCGGTCACCGCAATGCAACTGGGGGCCTATACCTATCTCACCAAGCCGCTCGATATCAACGAGCTCCGTAACGCGGTGGAAAAAGCGTCTACCCGTGTCCGCCTGATGCGGCGGAATGCGGAACTGCATCGTCGACTGGATGAAAAGTTCGGCTTCGAAGGCGTGATCGGCAACACGCCCCAGATGCATAAAATCATCGAGAAGCTGAAGAATGTCGCCTCCACGAACAGTACGGTGCTGATCGAAGGGGAGAGCGGGACCGGGAAAGAACTGGTGGCCCGCGCCATTCACCAGAACAGCGAACGCAAAAGCAAACCGTTCGTGCCCCTGAATATCTCCGCCTTGCCGGACAGTATTCTGGAAAGCGAGCTCTTCGGCCACGAGCAGGGGGCTTTCACCGGCGCAGTCGGCAAGCGGATCGGTAAATTTGAGCATGCGAACGGCGGAACCCTCTTCCTGGATGAAGTCGGCGAAATGCCGATGCAGACCCAGATCAAACTGCTGCGTGTGCTCGAAGACCGCAAAATTGCCCGCCTGGGAACCAACGAAGAAATCAGTCTGAACGTTCGCCTGGTCGCTGCTACGAACGCGGATCTACTGGAGATGGTCAAGCAGGGAACCTTTCGGCAGGACCTGTATTACCGCCTCTCTGTCGTGAAAATCGAACTGCCCCCCCTGCGGGAACGGCGGGGCGACATTCCACTGCTCACCGATCACTTTCTCAAAGAACTCTCCGCGCAGTACGATAAACCGTACGAAGGCGTCTCTCGAGCCGCCCGTCGGGCACTGATGTCATACGACTGGCCAGGCAATATTCGTCAGCTGCGTAACGCGGCCGAGCGGATGCTCGTGCTGGACACCGATGGCATTCTCGATCTGGATGATCTGCCCGAAGAAATCGTCCCCGTGACCGGCCCGGATGGGGACAGCAGTTACACCTCGGACCGCTCGGGAGCCGATTTCCTCATCGGTCGTCCTTTTTCTGAAGTGGAACGCTACTACATCGAGCGGGCGCTGGATCTCGCCGACGGCAAGCGGGAAGAGGCGGCCAAGATGCTCGGGATCGGCGAACGGACCCTCTACCGCAAGCTGAAAGAGTATCAGAAACAGAAAGAGGAGCAAGAGGGGGGCTGAACGCCTTATACCTCGATCTGTTCTCCTGATTCGCTCTCGAATTGACGCACTGCACATGTTCTGTGCGGATTCTCCCTTCATTGGGACAGAATAGAATTCCAGGCGTGATTTTTACCTGGAATTGAGCAGATTCTGTTTCTAAGTGACTTTATTGTAAGGGTATAGGTCTATTGGTTGCTGCGGGTGTTTCCAGCAGATCAATCAGAATTCTGCCCGACGTTGTCGGAAAAGTGAATAATTTCCAGTGACATCTTGACAAAAAATGACGATCCGTCAAAAATGAGGTCACTATGAGTACTCGAGAGCGCAAACAACGTGAAATCCAGGAACGCGAGGCGAAAATCCTCGAATGCGCACGGCCCCTGTTCATCGAGGGGGGCTATAACGGTCTGAACATGGACCGGCTCACCAGCATGCTCGATTACTCCAAGGGAACGATCTATAACCACTTTTCCTGCAAGGAAGAGATCATCATCACCCTCGCGATCCAGACGCTGGAAAAGCGGCTGGCGATGTTTGAGAAGGCCTCTCTCTTTCAGGGAACTTCCCGCGAACGCATTGCCGCCATTGGTACCGCGGCTGAACTGTTTGTGAAACTCTATCCCGACCATTTCCGGGTCGAGCAGACGATTCGCCTCGATTCGATCTGGGAAAAGACATCCGAGGAACGCCGCAAGCTGATGGCCAATTGCGAGCATCGCTGCATGGGGGTGGTCGGTGGCATTGTTCGCGATGCGATTGCGCAGGGGGATCTCCAACTGGGGGAAAACGCGACTCCCGAAGAAATCGTCTTCGGTCTCTGGTCCCTCTCCTTCGGAGGCTATTCGATTATTGCTACCAGCAATTCGCTGGATGAACTGGGCATTTCGGCTCCCTTTGAAATGCTGCGTCGGAACTTCAATCGTTTTCTGGACGGAATTCAGTGGCAGCCGCTCAGTTCTGCCGTCGACTACGATGCGGTCTTCGATCGTGTCAGCGAGGAGGTGTTTGGAAATGAACTCCAGCAGATCTCTGTCTGATTCGCTTTTTTTTGTGCCAAAGTTGACGAATCGTCAAATGACGGGAAGGTTGTTCAGGCGATTGCGACTCCCTTTGCTGTTCGCTCTCATGGTCTGTCTGACCGGGGGCTACTGGCTGTTTCACCGCCCGGTATTTTCGACGGAAATCACCACAAAACAGCAGGCATCAGAACGGGGGATACCTGTCGAAGTTGTCGAGCTGAAACCGGTTGACTCGTTCGCCCGCAAACGTACATATACCGGGAAGGTCGAAGCCGCTCGCACCAGTGAACTCTCACTGGAACGGAGTGGCAAGTTGATTGAGGTGAGCGTGGATGAAGGCGATCCGGTGAAAGCAGGCATGGTGCTGGCGCGTCTTGATACCCGGCACTTGAAGATTATCCGTCAGAAGCTGCAGGCCCAACGGGATGCCGCTCAGGCGAAGCTGGCGGAACTTCTGGCTGGTCCTCGACCTCAGACAATCGCTGCTGCCGAAGCAGCAGTCCGGCAACTGAACGCCAAACTGAAAAATCTGCAGGCTGATCACGTCCGCAATGAACAGCTGCTGCAGCGCAACGCGATTTCCAAATCGGTGTTTGAAGCCTCACAATACGACGTCCAGCAGCAGCAGGCACAGCTGGATGCCGCAAAGAGCCAGCTCTCTGAGCTGAAAGAAGGGACCCGGAAAGAACAGATCGCCGCCCAGAAAGCCGAAGTGGCAAATCTGGATGCTCAACTGGCAGACAACCAGATCGACCTGGAAGACACAGAATTGAAAGCCCCGTTTGCAGGTCGGATCTCGAAACGGTATGCAGACGAAGGAACCGTGATTTCTCCGGAAACGCCGCTGCTGAGGCTGGTCGAAGATCAGCATCTCGAAGCGCATATCGGCGTACCGGTAGAAATGACACCTGGTTTGAAACGAGGCGCCCGTCAGCAGGTTCAGCTCAACGGCAAATCTTACCAGTCCACACTGAAAGCGGTGCTGCCCGAACTGGATCCCGTAACGCGGACCCGCGAAGTGGTACTGGCACTCGGTGAACCAGCCGCTCAAAACCTGGTCCCGGGCCAGGTGATTCGCATCGCCATGGAAGAACCGGTGGAAATGCAGGGGTTCTGGTTGCCGCTCAGTGCCCTGGCACGGGGTGAGCGCGGACTCTGGTCGGCTTATGCTGTGGTTCCGGGAAAAGCTGAGGGAGAACTGGTTCTTGAGAAACGGCAGATTGAAATTCTGCATACCGAAGGCGATCGCGTCCTCGTCCGGGGGACATTGAAATCAGGAGACCGGATGGTCGTGGATGGAATTCATAAACTGGCGAACAATCAGCGGGTTGTGATCAAGTCAGGCTCCTGATTCACGGAAAAGCCTGATTTGACTCTACAGCGTGTTCTAATCAACGTCATGCAACCTTTCAGGATAGAACGGGAATATCAGACATGCTGGAAGGCTTATTCTATCGAAACCGACGTTTACTGATTCTCCTGATCGCTTTGATCACGGTTGCCGGCCTGTCGAGCTTTTACGTGCTGCCCCGGATGGAAGATCCCGTGCTCACCAAACGCTCTGCGCTGGTACAGACCCGCTTTCCAGGTGCCGATGCCACCCGCGTTGAGTCGCTCGTGTCTGAAAAGATCGAGGAAGAACTGCGCGAGTTCGACGAGATCAAGGAGCTCCGATCCATTTCCCGTTCAGGCATGTCGACAATTACGATCGAGTTGCGGGACGATGTCTACGAAGTCGATGAAGTCTGGTCGCGGATTCGCGATAAAATCGATGATGCCCGCGTCGAATTTCCGGCAGGGGCGAAGGAACCCGATTTCGAAGAGATGGACGTCAAAGCCTATGCGTTGATCGTGGCCCTGGTCTGGGACAATCCGAGTCCCGTCAACTACGCCGTGCTCCGGCGTTCAGCCAAACAGCTGGAAGATCGTCTGCGGGCCATTTCCGGGACTGAAGACATCGACACCTTCGGCGATCCCGATGAAGAAATCCTGGTCGAGATCCAGCCGGACCGGGTTGCGGCACTCGGATTGAGCGTCGAGGAAATCGCCCGGCAGGTGGAAGCTTCTGATGCCAAGCTCACTGCAGGACTGCTCCGCGGGCAGAAGAGCGATCTGTTGATCGACGTCGATTCCGAACTCGATTCCCTCGCGCGGATTGCCAACACGCCCGTGCAGTTTGGCGCGGAAGGGCATTCGGTACAACTGGGGGATATCGCTACGATTCGCAAGGGAGTCGCGCAGCCTCTGAGTAGCCTGGTAATCGCCGATGGCAAACCGGCAGTGACCCTGGGAATGTTCGTGCGGGACAGCATGCGAATTGACCACTGGAGCCAGGCTGCGAAAACAGCAGTCCGGGAGTTTGAACAGACACTGGCCGATGACGTGCAGGTACAGACCCTGTTCGATCAGAACCGGTACGTCGAGGCCCGCTTGAGCGGACTGGTCTGGAACCTCCTGTTCGGGGGTCTGGCGGTGGTCGTCGTGATTGTCTTCATGATGGGCTGGCGAAATGCGCTGGTGATCGGCACCGCCTTGCCTCTCTCTGCCTTTATGGTCCTCGCGGGACTCCGCCTGCTGGAGATTCCCATTCATCAGATGTCTGTCACCGGCCTGATCATCGCGCTGGGCCTGTTGATCGACAATGCGATTGTGGTGGTGGACGAAGTGCGTGCCAAGCTGCATGCCCGGATGGCCCCTGAAGATGCCGTGATCTCGACGGTCCGTCATCTGGCGGTTCCGTTGCTGGGCTCCACCCTCACTACGGCTCTGGCATTTGCCCCGATCGCCCTGATGCCCGGACCGGCGGGTGAGTTTGTCGGTTCGATCGCGATCAGCGTGATTCTCGCCATCTGCAGTTCGTTTTTCCTCGCGATGACGGTCATCCCTGCCATCGCAGCGCTGTTCGCTGATCCCGACGAAGACCCGGAGACAGGTCACTGGTGGCAGGTGGGCTTCAGCCATCAGGGAATGCGAAACGCTTATCAGAAGTCACTTGATTTTCTGTTTTCCAAACCGCTGCTCGGCGTGGCGTTGGGCTGTGTGCTGCCGATCAGTGGTTTCATCGTGGCCGGCTCACTGCCCGAGCAGTTCTTTCCCCCTGCCGACCGCGATCAGGTGAATATCGAACTGGAGCTCAACGCGCATGCCTCGCTGGCCGAGACCAAAGTGACCATTGAGACGATCCGACAGGTGGTGCTTGCACATCCTCAGGTCAAGGGGATTGAATGGTTCCTGGGAGAGAGTGCGCCCCAGTTCTATTACAATATTATCGCCAAGCGGGAAAATGCATCCAATTTCGCTCAGGCACTGGTACAGTTGAAAACGGCTCACGGAGGCCGGCAGCTGATTCACGAACTGCAGCGGGAACTGGATCAAAAGGTGCCACACTCACGCGTCCTCGTGCGCCAGTTGGAGCAGGGGCCTCCCTTCGATGCACCGATTGAGGTCCGCCTGTTTGGTCCCGATCTGCACCAGCTCAGTCAGAGCGGCGATGAGCTCCGCACGATTCTCAGCGGGACGTCTGACGTTTTACATCACAAAGCCGAACTGGCGGATCCACTTCCGAAACTGACGCTCAAAATCGACGAAGAGCAGGCCCGGCTGGCGGGGCTCGATCACGCAGAGATTTCCAACCAGCTCAATGCAGCACTGGAAGGGGCATTGGGAGGTAGTATTCTGGAAGAGACCGAAGAGCTGCCGGTCCGCATCCGCGTACCGCAGGACCGCCGGGGATCGCTCAGTCAAATCGCTTCCCTGCAGTTGATTTCAAACAAGAAGACTGAAGACGGTCAGGCACAGTATGTTCCCCTGACCGCAATTGCAGATGTCAAAATGTCATCTGAAGTCGCTGCGATTTCTCACTTCAACGGCGAACGGATGAACGAGGTGCAGGCCTATATCAAAGCGGGCGTCCTGCCGGCAAAGGTCCTGGCTGATTTCCAGACGAAGTTGAAGCAGTCCGGTTTCACTTTGCCCCCCGGTTATCGCCTGGAATGGGGCGGTGAAGCCTCCAAGCGGGATGACGCCGTCGGCAACCTGATGGCCAATGTGGGAGTGCTGATGGTGTTAATGGTTGCCACGCTGGTGCTCTCATTCTCCTCCTTCCGGGTGGCAGGGCTGGTGGGCATTGTCGGCATCCTCTCGATCGGTCTCGGTCTGGGGATGCTCTGGCTCTTCGGTTTTCCGTTCGGATTCATGGCGATTGTCGGATCGATGGGACTCGCCGGGGTCGCCATCAATGATGCGATCGTCGTTCTGGCCGAGCTCCGCGCCAACCCCCGTGCCAGCCAGGGGGACCGCATCGTTGTCCGCGATGTGGTCCTGCGTTCGACACGGCACGTCGTCGCAACCTCCTTGACCACCGTGGCCGGTTTCATTCCCCTGGTTCTTGCGGGAGGCGGTTTCTGGCCTCCTCTGGCGATCACCATTGCCGGCGGTGTGGGCGGTGCCACATTACTGGCACTCTACTTCATCCCTTCGGCTTATCTCATCGTGATGTGCCGGAACTGCCCACTGAGGAAAGGTGCTGAAGAACAGGTCCCTGAAGGAGAGGAATCCACGTTGTTTTCAAAGCTCAAAGACAGTCTGCCCGCTTTGAGATAAAAAAAACTGGCCTTCACAGAATGAAGGCCAGGGCGTTGGATGATTCAGGGTTACTACTTCTTCAAACTCACCCGCACCAGTTCTTTGTCGTTGCGTGCGAACAGCGACTGATTGGCAAAGGCGGGGTGGCTCCAGACAACAGGGCGGCCGAAGGCTTCGTTGGTCGGTTCGAGGACGTGGAAACGGCTGATCTCTTTGTAACCTGAGGGAGACAGATCAGCGAGAACCAGATCCCCCTTCTCGGTAAACAGGAAGAAATGATCATCGTGTTTCACGATGAACGCTGTCGCATGACGATCCCGGCGACCGGCCTGGGTGACCTTCTTGGAGGCCCAGAGCCGCTTTCCGTCTTTCAGGCCGACCGCGATGAAATCACCCGACTGGATGTCGCTGCCGTAAATTGTATCACCCACAATAAACGGAGTACTATTACAGCAGAACAGCGCTTCACGCGTTTTCCCTTTCCAGGAGATCTTGGGTTGGGACGTCCCATTCAATTCGATCCAGGCGGCTTCATCGCCGATACCGGAGACGTAGAGAAAATCTCCCTGTTTTCGGGGGACGGTCACCGACATGTTGTACTGCGGCTTCAGTGGCAGTGACCAGTAAACCTGTCCCGTTTTCGGGTTGAGGGAGTTCAACGACTTGGGATGCCAGATCAGCAGCTGTTTTGTGCCTTCATGCGTGATCATGGTTGGCGGGCAGTAGCCGGTCTCTTCGTTGTCCAGGGCCCGCCAGAGTTCTTTACCGGTCTCTTTATCGAAGGCCACCGCGATCGAACCGGGACCACCTACCAGGCAGTAGACTGCGTCGCCATCGACGAGCGGGCTGGCAGCATGTCCCCAGAAAGGAGTCTTGGACTTGTAATCGCTTTTGAAATCCTTACTCCAGGCAACCTTCCCGGTCTGAGCATCCAGGCACGTCAGATTTCCCTCGGCACCCAGCGCGTAGACTTTTCCATCAGCCACAGTCGGCGTGCATCGCGGGCCGGCAGCATAGGAAATCTCGTAGGGACAGCTGTAAGCATATTCCCAGATGGTGTCGCCAGTCTCTGCAGAGAGGCAGCGAATACGTTCTTTGCCATCAATCTTTGAAGTACCGCCCGGGTTGTTGACCACCTTGCCTGAATCTTTGACGTAGTCCAGCACGTAGACTTTGTCACCAACGACAGCGGGGCCGCTGTATCCCAGACCCACGGGAACCCGCCATTCGACGTTCAGTCCGGATTTCGGAAATGAGTCGACAATGTCTTCCGCTTTCCAGGTACTGGAACGGTCCGGACCCAACCATTGTGGCCAGTCCTCAGCAGAAGCAACAGCAGTGCTGATAAAGACGATCGAGGCAAAAGAAAAAATTCGCATGCGCATCTGAAAGCATTCCTTTTCGTTGGCGGCAACATGTTTTACTCAGTCAGAGCAGTCAATATGCTCTTGAGTTTACTGTAAGTTCTGTCCTCGTGAGGATCAATGCCCCGATTATACCTGGTTGGCATTCACAGATCATCTTGAGGAGAGTTTCAGGCTGGATTTTCGCTGGGGGCGGTGGAATGGACATTTATGAATCCAGTTTAATTCGCAGTAAAGAGAGCAAAATATCCTCTGAATTCTGTCAGACATCGACTGGATAACAAGTGTTATTTCAGCGATTTAGTTCGCAGCAACATCAGTCTTGGGTTTGCATTTCCTCTTCTCCGGTCAGTAAAAAATAGAGGGAAATACTGTACGGGATTAGGATTGGTCTTACTTTCGAGAGAGAAGGTCAGATTGGATATTAAATGAATATTAATAAAAGTTACTGTTAATAGTGTTAACTAAGTGGTTGTTAATTAATGAATTAGGTCGAATTTAGTTGTAAAGATTTTGATTATTCGAAATATTTTGTTTAAATAATGGAACAACTGTCATCCTGTGGTTGATCTACTACTGGTAGTGTACGCTGGACTGGTTGATATTAACGTATTTCGATCCTTTCAAATCGCATCTCTGTGTTCAAACGAGCTAAAAACCATTCTCTACATACTGCTGACGCGGTGTGACTTTATTTTCTTTTACTTTTCCTGAGTGCGGGAGGCATTATGCAAATGACAAACGAGTGGAGATTAAAGAAAGGCTTTACATTGATTGAACTGCTGGTCGTGATCGCCATTATCGCGATCCTGATTGCCCTGTTATTGCCGGCAGTGCAGTCAGCGCGCGAAGCAGCACGGCGCAGTACTTGTAAAAACAACCTGAAACAGATCGGACTGGGGCTGCATAACTATCATGAGACGCATGGTGCGTTCCCTCCAGGTTCAATCGTCACTTTGACCAATGGGGGAAGTGGAAATACAGTTCGCTGGCGTGACTGGATGGAAGCGGGAAACATGTCTCCTGTCAGTTACCATGGCACCAGCTGGATGTTGCAGATCCTGCCCTTTGTGGATCAGGCCAACATTTACAACAAATGGAATTTCAATACCAACGTGATGGGTAACCGGGCCATCGCCGAAACGGATATTCCCATTTTTTACTGCCCCACTCGCCGCAGCAAAGTTCGCAAAGTCGATCAGAAGCTGCAGTTGAATGAGACCCCCGGTTCCACCACGATCACCAATCCGTTCCAGAAAGGTGGCAATGATTACGGCGGATGTAAAGGCTCTGGCAACGGTTTCGGCGATGGTTTTGCCGGAACTGGTCATGAATCGTTGGGGGTCGGTGCCAGTAGCGAATGGATGGGAACGTTATCCGGCGGACATCTGGGGATTTTCTATCCCAACAGTGACACGCAGATTCGTGACGTCAAGGACGGTACCAGCAACACCCTGATGACCGGCGAAATGCAGCGTCTGCGAGGCAGTAATGCCACTTTGAGTCTGGACGGCTGGGCTTCGGGAGGCGTCGCAAACATCTTTGATACCGATACTGCGGGCAGCAGTGCCGAGAATGGAAGCGGTAACAATAAGGGCATCAATGGCGGGCAGTACGAAGCGCCCGGCAGCGACCACGAAGGGGGCGCCCACTTTGGTATGGCCGATGGTTCGGTCCGGTTTATCAGTGAGAACATTGATAACACCACCTTTAACCGCATTGGGACTGCCGACGGGAATAAAGTTCCCGGCGAATTTTAATCCGTTGACTTAATTTAAACTGACAAGTCTGACAGGCAGGCACAGAGTTCCGAAATCAGCTCTGTGTCTGTCCGCATTCAAAAGAGATTGAATTCTGTCTGAAAGGAATAAGCAAACATGCAGAAATTAAAATTAATCTGGTCAGCCGGTTTGTGTCTGGGAGTCATGATTCTGTGCTCCGCGTGCGGTGGTAGTGACGCACCGGATTTGGGCAATGTAACGGGAACAATCACACTCGATGGTGCCCCTCTGGCAGATGCCAATGTCACTTTCATGCCGGAAAAAATCCGCGCTTCGTCTGCTAAAACAGACAGTGCCGGTAAGTATGAACTAGTCTATATCCGTGATGAAAAAGGAGCCGCACTGGGAGACCATAAAGTGGTCGTCAGTAAGCTGGTCAATGAGAAAGAGACCATTCCTCCCAATTACAGTGACGAGACCGAACTGACTGCCGTTGTCAAATCCGGAGATAATGAAATTAATTTTGATTTGTCATCCAAATAACACGACAGAAGGAATCCCGCCTCAGACAACCGACTGAACAGGAGAGATTTTCTTTTTAGATAAAACATTTGCATTCTGCTCATATTCATTTCTTTTTTTATCTAAAGGGCTTTGTAATGCGCTATCAAAAACGGGGTTTTACCCTCATCGAACTGCTGGTGGTGATTGCCATTATCGCCATCCTGATCTCGCTGCTACTTCCAGCCGTGCAGCAGGCGCGGGAGGCGGCCCGCCGCAGCACCTGTAAAAACAACATGAAACAGCTGGCTCTTGCCCTGCATAACTACCATGAAACCCATGGCCTGTTTCCGCCGGGGGCAATTGCAACCACCACGACGTCTTCCGCCTATAACGTCTGGGGAGATGCAGGCAAGACACCCGGGACCGGCTACCACGGTACCAGTTGGATGTTACAGATTCTCCCCTATGTGGATCAGGCAGCGATCTATAACAAATGGAATTTCAATACCAACGTCATGGGGAACCGCAGTCTGGCTGAAACTGATATTCATCTCTTCTACTGTCCGACCCGCCGCAGCAAGGTACGAAAAATCGATGACAGGATCATGCTGGGAGAAAATCCGGTGGCGGGCTCTGCTTTACCGGCCAACCGTCTGGTCAAAGGGGGCTCCGATTATGGAACCTGTATCGGCGGGGGGAATGGCTGGGCCGATGGAGACTTCTTTCACCTGACACATCGTACCGATTCCCTGATCGGAACGTTCGGAGGCGGCAGTGGTGCCTTTCTGGGAATGTTCTCCGTCAACAGTGATACCGCGATACGCGATGTTGACGATGGCACATCGAATACCATCATGGCCGGTGAACTGCAGAAACTGCACGGCACCAGTGCTCCCAAAGCCAGCCAGGACTGCTGGGCTGCCGGGGGAGTCGCCACGATGTTTGATACTGGGATTTCAGGCGGTACCGCCGGCGGTTTAAACAATGGTTTCTATCAGTCAGCAGGTTCGGACCACGAAGGGGGCGCCCACTTCGGCTTTGGAGATGGTGCCGTCCGGTTCCTCAGCGAAAATATGAGTTCCCGCGTCTATCTGCAACTGGGAACCGCTGACGGCAGAGAAACAACGAACTTTGTTCCGTAAGTTTGCAAGGTGAGCAAAAAACAGAACACGCGCTGAAACGGATAAGCAGACTCGATCTGAATGTGGAACTGCTTCAGACCAGTTCCCGGATCGGGGCCTGCTGATCGATCAGATACTGGGGACGCCCGTTGTTGTCTTCAATGGTCGTTGACGCCACATCGATACCCAGGTTGTGGTACAGCGTAGCAAAGACTTCCTGCATGTGCACAGGCCGATCGACCGCCTCTTCACCCAGTCGGTTGGTGGAGCCGATCACCTGTCCGGTTTTCATCCCACCACCGGCCATCAGGGCGGCATGCACGCGGGGCCAGTGATCGCGGCCGGCGTTTTTGTTGATCTTCGGCGTGCGTCCGAATTCACCCCAGACCAGCACCGTCACGTCCTTGTCCATTCCCCGGTCATGCAGGTCCTGTACCAGGGCCGCGACTCCCTGGTCGAGCAGGGGAACGACCTTGCGGGCAAAGCCAAAGTTATTGCCGTGCCAGTCAAAGTGAGCGAAGCTGCAGGTTACACAGCGTGCACCTGCTTCCACAGCCCGCCGGGCCAGCAGAAAACGGGACATGATCGCCTGGTAGCCCATCTCCAGTTTGTAGCTGAGGACTTTCGGGTCATCTTTCCCGTAGCGGGCCCGCACTTTGGGATCTTCTTTTTCCAGATCCAGCGCTTCCACCAGTCGTGAGGAAGAGAGGACTTCCAGTGCCTGCTTCGTATAGCCATCGTAGGTGCCGTCCGTCAGGCCGGTTTCCGAAGTTCTGCGGAAACGGTCGAGATCCTCCAGCAGTCGCGACCGCTCGGAGAGACGTCCTTTATTGATCGAATTCAGGGTCATGTTTTCCATCACGCGACCATCCGGACGGAACGGCGCATGTTCCAGCCCCAGAAATCCGGAGCCTTTGATGTTCCAGGGATCGTGGGCCATCGTATGTGACAGATCGATGTAAGGAGGCACCGTCGGGTTCACGGGACCCGCAACTCGGGAGAGCGCCGATCCCAGGGAAGGCCAGCCCCCCTGAGGCTGTGCGCTGCGGAAATGATGACCGGTACAACATTCAAACGAATCATGACGCCCTTCGGCGCCTGTCAGCGAACGGATGATCGAAAACTTGTCCATCATACTCGCTACGCGGGGCATCAGTTCGCTGATCTGAATACCCGGCACGCTGGTGTCGATCGGTTTGAATTCACCACGGATTTCATCAGGCGCATCTGGTTTCAGGTCGAACATATCCTGGTGTGGCGGACCACCGGCCAGGAAGATCATGATCACGGCTTTATGGGAAGATCGCTGACCACTCTGCTCCTGCGCTTTGAGAATCTGGGGCAGGGAAAGCCCGCCCATCGCCAGGCCGCCAATCTGCATGAAAGAGCGGCGGGGCATGCGATCGCATAATTGAATTGACTGATCTTCAAGCCTGAGCATCAATGCTCCCTTTCGCTGAATTCAAACAATGTTTTAACGCAGGCACCTGAAACAGGTTACCTCTCGCATAAGCGTACACCAATGCAAGGCGTTTGAATAGAAGAATCGGCTGAAAACAAAAGAAAATTAAGAAATTCGCCGGACGTCCCTCGATTTTACCGGATCAGTGTAAAACTGTTTCGAAAACAGGCATTTCCTGACGTCAGCACTCCGTCAGAATAGGAAATGCTACAGGCGTTTTTTGAAGGCAATCCGTCCCTCTTCCACATCACCACAGATGGAAAGACGGTAATTCCGATCATTCTCAATCAGCGCAATGCCGCCTGAGGCACTGGTATGACTGGTGATCCAGCCTTTGCCTTCCAGCGCATTCAGATAACGGGTCACGCGATTCGGGGAAGGGATGGCAAATTCAGAGGCGATTTGCTGTACCGACGGGGAGATTCCCGTCCGATCTATTTCGCGAGTGATATAATCCAGAATGTTCTGCTCACGATCGGTCAGATACTGGTTCATTGATTTCTCCTTGCGCATCACAGCGCGCAGTTGAGGGCGCAGAAAGAGCCCACAATCATCCTTGAGTATCAGACCCGGATTCCTATACAGGTCTTGAGAAGAAAAACACAATGATTCTAAAAAGTGACTTCTTTCAGCGAGTCACACGCGGCCACCACCAGGTGAATGGGGAGGGAATCAGTACGGCAAGAGCATATATGGCTTATCGTCGATCGTCAATCAAAATTTGAGGCAAGTTCATGTTATTCATCCTCGATCAGCAGAATCTGCTGGAAATCAGGGGGGAAAAAATTTTGCCGTCATCGGCAATTCTGAGATTTACGAAATCATAAAAACAGAGATTGAGGAATTTGTTTCAATTGGACTTTCAATGCCGATCACATTAAATTATATTGATGTGATATAAGGTACACTGGAATCACAGCTTGCGCTTGACGAGATGATCTCTTGGATTCAGGAGAGTTACCATGCCTGCCCACAATTCCCCCCGCCATCCTCTGATGACTCGCCGGACCGCCATTGAAGTCGGCTCAGTCAGTCTGCTGGGAATGGGGATCAACCATCTGGATGCCCTGCGGGCGCAGGCTGCCGGTCCGACAAAGCATCGCACCGCGAAGTCCTGTATCTTCATCTTCCTTTCCGGCGGACTCTCGCAGCATGAGAGCTTCGACATGAAGCCGAATGCCAGCGCGGAAATTCGCGGCGAGTTTGAACCGATCGCCACACGTACTCCGGGTGTGCAGATCTCAGAACACTTGCCCATGCTCGCGCAGCGCAGCCATCTCTGGTCCGTCTGCCGTACGTTGTCGCATGGCACGAACGAGCATTCGATGGGACACCATATCATGCTGACCGGGCGTTCGGATATTCCCACCGGATTCAATCCGGGACGTCCGATGACCACCGATCATCCCTCCATCGCAGCGATTGCCGGTGACGTACTCCGCTCGCGGACCAACCTGCCTCCCGCGATCGTGCTGCCCGACAAGATTGTGCATCGTACCGGTCGGGTCATCCCGGGGCAGTTCGCCGGACGCATGGGCTCGAATCGTGATCCCTGGATTATCGAAGCTTCACCGTTCAACGCGCAGTCTTACGGCGCTTTTCCCGATTACGCCTTTGATCACCAGGAACGGGGCGGGAAAGATCAGCGGATCTTCAAGACGCCGCACCTCAAGCTTTCACAGGGCATGACACACAGCCGCATGCACAATCGCATCCAGCTGCTCAAAGAACTCGGACAGCAGCGGCAGATGCTCGATAACGCCGGTCAGGTCGAAAGCTTTGATCGCTATCGCAGCGCCGCCATTTCCCTGTTGAACGATGACAAAGTGCATTACGCGATGGACGTCACCAGTGCGGATGACAAAATCCAGGAACGTTACGGCAAAAACTCCTTTGGCTGGTCGATGCTCATGGCGCGACGATTGGTAGAGACGGGTGTTAATCTGGTACAGGTCAATCTGGGAAATAACGAATCCTGGGACACGCACGGCAATATGTTCCCGCACCTCAAAGATAATCTGCTGCCTCCGACAGACCGGGCCGTCTCTGCACTGCTGGATGACCTGCACGAGAGCGGTCAACTCAAAAATACCCTGGTGGTGATGTGCAGCGAATTCGGACGCACCCCTAAAATTTCTCAGCTGGCCAAAGTCTACGCCCTGCCGGGGCGGGATCACTGGGGGGCCACGCAGTCCATCCTGCTGGCCGGCGGGGGAGTCAAAGGGGGACGCGTCATCGGTAAGACCGACAAGATTGGCGGCTTCCCCATCGATCAGCCTCAGAAACCAGAAAATTTTGCCGCTACTATCTATCGTGCATTAGGCCTCCCTCAGACCGCCTACTGGCAGGATGATGTGGACCGGCCGCACTACATCTACGAAGGGGAACCCATTCCGGGGCTCACCTGATTCCGTTTCTCTTCCGGCAGACTACACACTTCGCAGGGCCGGTACGATCTCGGTGCGTGAAGCATACCAGGCCGGCACGACCCCCGCGAACACTCCCGTGACCAGCGCGAGCAGCAGGCCGATACCCGCCAGCCGGTACGAGGGGATAAACGCGACAGTCACTGCCTCGGCCCCGACTGACAGACTGCTGAGTTTGAGCGTAATCAAGGCGATTCCCACTCCCAGAATTCCCCCTGCCAGGCTTAGCAGCGTACTTTCCGCCAGTACTACGCCAAAAACCTTAAAGCCGGAAAAGCCAAGCGTCCGCAACACTGCGTGTTCCTGAATCCGATCTTCCACCGACATCAGCGTCGTGGTGGCAACCAGGGCCAGCACCAGTCCCACACAGGCCAGGCCCAGGTAGTGTGCCATTTCAATCAGTTGGGAAAGATCCCCCAGGCTCTTCGCCTGGAAGACCCCTTTCGAACGGGTATTGGTTTCTACGGGTCCGGCTCGATAGAGTTCATCAATCTGGTTACTGATCGCTTCCTGATCCGCTCCCGGCTGCAGGAGCACTTCCAGCTGCGTCACCGTACCCACCAGGTTCGCCCCCTGTCGCCGCTGCAGAAATTCCAAATGGCTGTAGATGTAATTTTCCTCAGCCGGGTTGTCCGAACGATAGATGCCGGCTACATTCACCGACAAATCACCGATCGAAAATTTATCGCCTACCTCGATATCCCGCCGCGCTGCGAACGCCTGGCCCACGATCGCCGCATCCTGGTGTGTCTCGAATTCGTTCCAGTCTCCCTTGAGAAATTCAAAGTCCCGTGCAGTCCGCAGTTTTTGAGGAGGCACGCCGTAAAACACGACCACGTCCAGGCTCGCCCGGCAGTTGTTGGTAAAGACCTGAATCGGAACCACATCTTTGACGCCGTTGAATTTGCTGATCTGCTGGTCGTAATCCTGGGGCAGGTGACTGGTGGCCGGACAGAATTTATTCGCTTGAAAGACGATCAACGAGCCGTTCGCTTCCTGCCGTTGCCTGAGATCGCGCATCCCTTCCTGAATAGACTGGATGAAGCAGAACACAAACAGCGCCACCGCGGAGCCGGCCACAGTCAGCATCGTCCGAGAACGGTGCCCCCACAATGATTTCACAATATATCCCAGCAGTTTCATGGCGTCTCCTCAATACCGGTGCCCGATCCTGCCAGAGTCGTCGCTTGCTCATGATGCCTCTGTACCAGCTTGCCATGGTCGAGGTAAAATTGCCGGTCCGCGACCGTTGCAGCTTCCGCATCGTGAGTGACCATCAACATGGTGATGTCCAACTCCCGATTCAGGCGTTTGAGCAGGTTCAGGATCTGATCCGACGTTTCCGGGTCCAGGTCCCCCGTTGGCTCGTCCGCGACCACAATCAGCGGATGCTTGACGATCGCCCGGGCAATCCCCACCCGCTGCTCCTGTCCCCCGGACATCTGACGCGGGTAATGGTCGGCTCGGTCCAGAAGGTCAACTGCTTCCAGCGCGACTTCCACCCGTTTGCGCCGTTCGCTCCGCGACAGGGGCAACAGTAACAGCGGCAGCTCAACATTCTCATAAGCAGTCAGCACCGGCACCAGGTTGTGCGTCTGAAAAATATAACCCAGGTGCGCGGCCCGCCAGTGAGCCAGTTGGGAACGTGACAGCGACGTAATCTCAACCCCGTCCACGATGATCGTGCCGGAATCGGGGCGATCGATGCTGGCGATCAGGTTTAGCAGCGTCGATTTTCCGGTGCCGCTCGATCCCATCAGGGACAGGAATTCGCCCTGCTCTATGTCGAGCGAGACCTCGTCCAGAGGCGTGATCGTCTCGCCCCCCTTGTGGTACTGTTTTGTCAGATTGTGGATTTCTACCAGTGGCATCTTCAGTTTCCTTCGTGATCGGATTCGCCGGTAATTCTGATCCGGCTCCCCGGTTGCAGTTCTGTGGTGGGTGAAGAAATCAGGCGGCTCGATAGATTCAGGCCCTGTGTCACCTCGATAAGCGGTCCTGTGGATTGTGAACTGGTTGCGATGGTCTGCTGCCGGGCGATTCGGCGACTCTGGTCAGCAATCCAGACACAGGGTTGTCCGTCCGCATTCTGTTGCACCATCTTCCGGGGGATGAAAATTCGTGATTCGCGGTCCTGTTCTTCTTCGGTCTGCTCATGTTGTGGTGCCAGGAAGGTGACATCCACCAGCATTTCCGGTTTGAGCAGCGGCGAGGGTTTATCAATTTTGACTTTGACCTGCAGCGTGTTCTTCTGAATATCTGCTTCCGAGCTGATAAACAGAACGCTTCCGGTGACAGGCTCACTCAGCGCGGGATTATCAATCTGTACCGGCTGGTTCAGTGTCACCTTGGGGATGTCCTCGAAGCGGACATCCACGCGGATCTGCAACCACTCGGGGCGGTACATGGTGACGACCGTGCTGCCATCGAATTTGGTCATCTGAGTCAGCATGTTTCCCACACTCGCACCCGGATGCGCCACGAGCTGATAAACGCGCCCCGCGACCGGAGCTTTGATCGTCATTCGGTCCAGAGTCAGTCGCGCCTGATCAACGGCCACCTGGGACTGCTCCAGGCGGGCCGCTGCCGCTGCCACCTGCGCCTGCGCCTCGTCCCGGGCTTTGCGCTCGGACGTCAACAGTTTCAGCTCGGTCTGCAGAGCCTGGCAACGTGCCTGCAGGGCAGTCTGTTCGGCAATCAGAGAAGCCTTGCGGTCCATCAGTTCTTCATAAGCGGCTGCGGTCGATTCTACCTGGGTGAGCGATTCATCGATACTCCTCTGTGTGACCGCCCCTTTGGCCGCTTTTTTGCGCTGATGATCCAACCGGGCAAATTCGTGATCGGCTTTGGCGCGGCGGGTCATGAAAGGCAGATTCTTCAACTGGGTCTGAATCTTTGCCAGTTCTGCCTGCGCGGAACTGAGCACCGCTTCCAGATGCACCGGCTGTGACAGTCGCACCTCAGCCGCTTTCAGAGTTGCTTTGGCCTGTTGCAACTCTGCCTCTCGCAGCTTTTCTGTGGCGATCGTATTCTTCAATGCCAGTTCGGCATCCACTTTCACCAGTTGGGCGATCGGTTCTCCCTGTTTGACTTTCTGATCTTCAACCACCAGCAGTTCCTCTACCACACCGGGAGCCAGGGCTGCTACCCGGATCGGTGTCGGCCGCGGCTCCACCCAACCGGCTGCCTGAAACAGGGGCGTACCGGCGTGGCGGACCTGGGCCTCAGAAACGATCACCGGCATTACGGTCACAGGGCGAGGAGGAAAAATCAGATCGCGGCTGGCATAAAGTATCAGCGCGGCAAAACCGACCAGCAGAGTGCCAGGCAGTAGATACCGCGTGAGCATCCGGAACCGCGTGTGCCCTCGTAAACGGGAGGGCGCACTGCGATCCAGGGCGAGTTGGGATAAATCAACTTGAGACATGCTTTACTTCCGTACAAAAACCTGGTTGGCGTAGACGGTCAGATTCCCGGAATCGTCCCGTTTGGCTTTTCCTTTGACGACGACGGTCTGCAGTTCTTTCAGATTCAGCAGCTTACGGGCATCTTCCTTGATTAACGCTCCGTCTGCATCGACGAATTTGACCAGGGCGGTCGCACCAGGCAGCTTGTCGGTTTCGCAGCAGTAGTCCCAGGGTTTTTCACAGCCGTCGCCCGGAATATCGCTGCAGGCCTTCAGGGAATTATCGACGATTGAAAAAGCGGCTCGCCCGTCGACCCAGGGGTTTTCGCTGCCGCCAATGCGACCCACGACGATTACTTCTTCTTCGTCTTTCGCAGACTCGCGGGCCGCGATGACTTCTTTCGCACCAGCCGGTTCACTCGTCAATATGATCTCCGACGCTGGTGCGGTATCGGTAGCGGAAGTCTCCGCAGGAGCAGCGGAGTCGGTGGAGGCACTTTGCTCGGAAGCCCCCTGACCGCAACCGACGGCAAAACAGGTCAACGCGGAAAGGAACAGGCTGGGGAGAATTACTCGTTTCATCGAATTCAATCCTTTAAAAAACAGGTTTAACAGGTTAACAATTTGTGTAACTAAACAGATTTGAGACCCTCGACGATCGGCAGTCGGAGCGCGCGTAACGCAGGGGGAATCGCCCCCAGCAGACCCAGCAGAATACCGACTCCTGAGCCGATGAGTAGAGAAACGGTGTCGATCTGCAGCGAGAACGCGCCCATCGTAAAGCGGACGGCGACCCCGTTGATCAACAGTACCGCGATCAGAGCGGCGATCAGGCTGGCGGCGGTCGAGAGCAGGATGCCTTCCTGGATCAGGCTGATCACAATCGCCCGACGGACAAAGCCGATTGTCTGCAGCGTCGACAGTTCACTGGTGCGACCGACGACCGCACCATACAACGTATTCAGGCCGGCAAATACACCGGCCCCGGAGACCAGAAATACAATCAGCCAGGCCAGCATGCGAATCGGACCGTAATCTTTCTTCAGCCCCTGGTAATAAGACACTTCACGGATTGCCTGGAGTTCCAGATCCAGGCGTTCTTTGCAGAACAGATCCAGATCAGCGAAATCGTCCGGGGAGTTCAGTGTGACGGCGACCAGGCTCAGGTCCTGCCGTTTCATGGCCTGCTGCAGTTCATCCAGGCGGCACCAGATCTCCGATTCAAACGCAGACCCGCCCGCTGAGAAAGTACCGCTGATCTTCCAGGGGCGGCCTTCCAGCTGAATCGATTGTCCAGCCGCTAACTGCCCTGGAGAAAGTCCCAGTTTGGTCGCTACCAGCTGACCGATGAGGACCTCTCCTGGTTCAGGCCACCGGCCCGATTCGAGTTCGACCTGGCGCCGGACCAGGAGAATCGCGGGTGTCACACCGCGCACCAGTCCCATCGCGGTCCGCTGTTGACCGGGGAGCGTGATTTGTGTCCCGAGATACAGTTCCGGGGACGCGTATTTTCGGTCGTGAAATTCTTTGATACCACCCACACTGGCAGCAACCAGTTCGCTGGTGCGCATCGGGATCGAGGAGTATTCGAGGTTTTCCCCCATGCCCAGTGAAAACAGGATCGCGACATCGGGATCACCGCTGACGGACAGGCTGTGTTCGAGTCCCCGAATGAAGCCGACCACCACAAATACCAGCACGATCACAGTCGTTAAGCCGGTGAGTGTCAGCAGGGTTCTCAGGGGGCGCCGGAACAGATTCCGGATGCCATATTCCCAGGGAATCAGTGAAAAACGGATCATTGATGTCTTTTCTGAATCATCTGCCGCGCAGCACCAGTAGCAGTTTCAGTGCGCAGCAGAACATAAGATGCTAAAGTGAATGAATCGGAAGCGTCGTTGATTCAGAAGCGCATCAGCAGAGAAAAGACATCTGCGCACAGCGTAAAGCGCGACCTGCCGGCGGGGGCGGTGCAGATGGGACCAGTTCAGACGACTGGTGGCTATGGATGAAAGATAAGTCTGCATCTGACAGAATCGGCATCATCCAGATAAAGGTCATTGAAGACAGATCCACCTGGCTGGCTTTGTCATGAATGGCTCCATAGCAGAAGCACTGACAACAATCCGCAGGCGAATGTTCCGGCGCCAGAGGTGCATCACTGGAAGTCTGTGACTGACAATGACTGCAACAACTGTTGGAGTCGCTCTCTACAGACTCCGCGCCAGCTGGCATGCAGTTGAGTGGGCAGGCCAGAATCACAAGGGCGAACAGGAATGACAGTAGTTTTTGAGTCACAAATTACCTTTCAGTGAATTCTGTACTCTATCGTAGTCGCTGACGAAGCGTCTGACAACATCAGTTTGACTGCTGCAATTGAAATTCCGGGAAGCGCTCTTTGTCGCGCTCGCGGACGCGAATCCAGTGATCGGTGAATGAAAGGTTGTCGTGCACTTCCACTGCCGGCATATGACACTGCAGGCACTGGCTTTGCATCGATTCTTTCGAGCAGACCGGAGCGTGGTCCTTAAGATCACTGTGGCAGTTCAGGCAGATCTGGCGATAGTACTCCGGATCCCGGCTCGCCTGCTGATGTGGGTTGTGGCAGGTCGTGCAGTCAAAGCGTGCTGTTTTGCCGTCAGCGAGTTTGACGTCCGTCTGTTTCATGAAACAGGGACTTTGAGACATGCCGATCGGCGCAAAGCGGAACAGCAGCTCGTTGGCAGGATGAATCTCATCCGCCTCCAGCTGGTCGAACCGGCGATGGCATTCCCCACAGCGGTTGATCGATTCCAGCGGCGATAGATTGCTCCATTTCGTCAGTTTCAGATCCTTCTCACCCCGTTCGACTGCCTTGATATGTTCTTCGCCATTCAGATGACAACGCACGCACGACACACCGGGGATGATGTCGGACGATTTGATTTCTCCTGGCGTATCTCCCAGCCAGGCAGCATGACAGCCAAAACAGTTCTGTGTCTTCGCATGGGAACTGACTTCGCCCAGCGCATTGATACCGGTCTGCTCGTGAACCAGTTCCTGGAGGCCCAGTGTGATTCCCAGCTTGCCCGAGGGGTACCAGGAGACGATGTGCTGCAGCAGTTCAGATTCTCCCTGCTCATTGGGAAACAGGGAGACCGGTGTCATGGCGTGCATCCCGGATCCGAAGACCCAGTCAATCCGCACCGGCGCGGGATAGCTGTCGCAGTCGACCCACAGCGCGTCGTCCTCTTGATAGAATCGATACGTGTGCCCGTTCTCTTTGAGTGTGACTTCCCGGTCGACAAACTTCTCCAGCACACCGGGATCGGTGGCTTTTCTGAGTGTGCGCAGGTGGGGAGCCCCCTCGAACTGTTGACAGAATTTGTCATGGCACTCGCAGCACTGACGGGACTGCACCGGCTTGTGTGTCGAACGTACATGCGGAACGAACTCCGTTGTCTGCTGTGATCCGTGCAGATACAGGGCGGCACCTGACAGGCAGGCCAGCAGCAGGATCGACAATGGAATTACAAACGGGTACTTCCGGATCATGGCAGTGAATCCAACATGTTCTGACTGGGGACGACCAGCCGGTCCTGGGGGTGTCGCTGAATCAATTCACGAAAAACCGCAGCTGCGGCATCTGGATCGCCTGATTCGAGCAGCAGCTGCGCTTTCGCATACAGGCTCTCGCTGTCATTAGCAGTCAAGGCTGCGATCGCCTGCGAACAGTCCCCGTGAGTATACTGTTCAATGGCACTTTCCAGGGGTTGTGAAACCGAATCCGGCGGACTGTGATTTCCTTTGAATCCCGGCCCCGCCTGGGCGAGCGGGAACTCATCCGTCTGTCTGGTCTGCTGCCAGGCTTGCAGACGCAACTGGCTGGGCGCGCCGGTATCCAGTTGCTCCTGGAAAGCCAGTTCTTTCTGGCAGAGCTCAAATTCACGTTTCACTTCTGGTGAATCGTAATGTTGCAGCAGGGGATGCAACACGCGTAATGCAGCCGTATAGAGTTTCATGGCACGAAAGGTCCGCGCCTGCAGCAGCGCCGGCTTCAGATTGGGCAGTCCGGTCAGCATGCCCCACCAGTCGGCACATTCTGGCGTCCCGCTCGGATCGGGCAGGGAATAGGTCCACTGTTTGCGGTTCAAAAATTCTTTGACGGGCAGCAGTTTCACAATCTGGGGACTGCTGAGCAGTTCTCCAGACCAACCAAACGGTATCACAGAGGCGTCAACCGACATCGGCTGCCAGCGACTTTCGACCAGGGCGCGAATGGTGCGGGTATCACCGTTAGGAATCAGCAGCAGCTGGCAGTCCCGTTCTTTCATGCGGACCCACCAGCCGCCCCAGTCACCGGTAATCCGGGGCTTCTGCAGCATCCATCCGTCCGCGAGTTCTCGGTTCAACGAGAGTTCATCAAATAACCGTCCCTGCACCAGGGCCTGCCTGTGTGTGAGGTAGGGACGAATTTTGTGATCGGCTTTGATCCAGCTGAGCATGCCGGCGGAGGCGATGTCCATACAATGCGCGGTCCCCTCGTAGTCGAGCGGACCGATGGCTTGTCCCAGCAGGGTGATATCCAACTCGGGATCGACGCCCCAGCCCAGCCGTTGTGACTGACCAGGCAGTGCACCTGCAGCCGCTTTCCAGCTGAGAATGAAAAGTCCGACAATCAGCAGTAGACGCCCCACTGCAGGGGAGAGGAATTCTTTGGCTTTCAGCAGCTGAATCGGATAGGGATGCGCTACCAGGCTGCGTCCCAGTAGCAGGGCGATGCCGATTGAGCAGGGGGGCACCGCATCGGCGTTCAGCCAGGCGGGAACCGCGAACACCAGAAAGGCCACACTTTCTATCCAGCCGGTGGAGTAAAAGATCAGATAGCAGGCGGTCACGAGTGTCAGGATTCCCAGACCGACTGTTTCGATCGTCAGTCCCTGTTCGAAGGCCGGCTGCCAGACGGTCGTCGCCAGCAGATCCTGGGCATAAAACAGCGCCGGGATCAGTTGTGTCAGAGAATCAGAGAGAGTGTACCAGCCCCGGGGTGTGAGCATCAGTGCCAGCACGGCTGAAGCGAACAACAGGCCCGCCTGTTTGCGGGTGACGGTTGGCTCGGTCTGCATACCGGAGAGCCAGGGGACGACCGCTACCACACCGATTCCCAGCAGACAGAGCGGTGCCAGGTTGGCCCACGCGACCAGGGAGAGCAGTACAAGGATTACATTCTGTTTCGTGGGTGACTGGCTCCAGCGGGCCGTTGCAATCCAGGTCAAAAAGACAAACCAGCAATCCAGCAGCCGGGGCGTCGGTTGCCAGGCTGTATTCGCAGCCAGCAGTGTGATCAGAACCAGCGCAAAGGCGACCCACTTCAGTTGTGATTCATAGCGCCGCATCATGAGATACAGCAACAGCCCCACGCCAAAAAACTTCAGCAGCATCAGACCCGAAAAGCCGGCAATCATCCAGCTGAGAAAAAAGGGGAGCCCGCCCAGCCAGTCTGCTTCGGAGACGGGATCGCCTGCAGCCAGGATCGGCCCCGGAGCCGATAGGTCCGCCATGACCGTCTGTCCCCGGCTCAACTGCCACCAGATATCCGGCGACGCGACCGGCGTCAGTACGAAACTGGCGATGACGATCAGCAGAAAGAGCCGGCGCAGTCTCCGGTCTGTTGTCGACAGGTCAGGTTCAGTCATGGGTTGAGCCAATGGGAACGGAAATGTGATAAAGTCAATTACATCAGATGATTAGGACGTGAACTCCCTCTGATTATATAGTCCCGCGCGGGCTGTGAATATGCAGGAATCCCTCTCCCGGCGGAGAATCCGTAATTCGAGCGGTCTATACCCTCTCCTACGCGTCTGTCCGCCGTTTTGTGATAAAAAACAGGCCGTTCCCAATAGAAAAGCCCGATCGAAGGCTCGACCGGGCTTGTTATCACACCTGTAAATAGACAGTGACTGATCTCGGATTACTTTGCCAGCTGGCTGACTTCGTCCGCTTTGAGAGCACGATCGAAGACCGCGATTTCATCCAGACGGCCTTCCCAGTTGGAGTCGTTATCCGTCCGCCCCCCGAAGAAGAGCTGTTCCAGTTGAACACCTGCAGCACCCGGCTTCGACTCCAGTTCGATTTCCGGTTTACCATTGAGATAGACGGTCAGCGAATTCCCGTCACGGACAAGTGCCACATGATTCCAGGTCCAGCGCTCGACCTCGGTCTTACCAGCGTGCAGCTTACGATCGGTGCCGTTCATGTAGACCAGTTTCCCCGGATGTTGTTTGCCACCGAGACCCAGGTGATCACCATAGGCGGCCAGCCCATGATTAGGCCCTTGGGAGAACATCCAGCCGCTGATGTCGCGGGCGTCAAGCGGGATGCCGTTCCAGATCCAGAGTGAGACCGTGAACTGATCGCCCAGATCATTCACGCGGGTCTGCAGACGGTTACCGGCGAAGTGGACCGCCCGGTTGGTTTCGGTTCCCGTACAGAAGGACTTCGAACGGGCACCTTCCAGGAAGTAGGCAATCGCCGGTTCGTAGATGCCGTCCCGCTGGTTGCCTGACAGATCGCGGGCCCGCGGACCGTTGAATTCGTCCAGTCGCCAGTAAGCAGCCGGTTTAAATCCCAGGATCGTTTCCACAGCGGGGCCCCGACTCTGCTGATAGAAGCGGCGGGGTTGATTGGCAACTTTCTCGAGCAGTTCAATATCAGATTCCACGATGCGGGGCTCCGCCAGAACTTCGAGTCCGGCCGAACGGGCCGCCCAGGTATTGTAACCGCCGAGCAGATGCTGTTCGGGAGGCGGGATGTAGCCGTCGCCTCCGTTGGCCAGTTCGATGACCATCGTCTGTGGCAGCGGGCTTTGTCCTTTTACTTTCAGACCGGACAGAGCATAAGTTTCATTGGGAGTGGTCGCGATCGCAATGTCGCCGATGCGGAGTGCTTGTGTGACAACTTCGGTCGACTGCCGCTCGTGCAGCATGATCTGTTCGCGGGCATAGATCTCTTCCTGCGTCTGGGGAAGTTTGTCGCCCAGCTTCTCGACAATCTTCTGGGACCATTCGAGCAGCTGTTTGTTGGGAACCCGGTATTTCAACTGCGTCCGGTTTTCCGCCATCTCGACATCGGCGTCTTTCCGGTATTCGATGTTTTTGTAAACGCCCAGGGTCAGCTTGACCAGTTCACTGGAGTACTCGTTGATGTCATCCGTAAACGCCCACTGATCCTGCGGCTTCGTGTAGTCGCGGCGGTAAATGTCACCACTGCAGCCATGCGACATGATCGCGACGAACTGGGGTGCGTCCTTGGGGAGCTTCTTGCCAATCTCTTTCTGCAGACCGTTACAGTACAGACCGAAATAATCGGCGCTCAACGAACGGTCACCAAAGTAGTGCATTGAAAAATTCGCCAGCAATGCGATCGGACGTCCCTCTTTCGACTGGAAGGAGATTATCGACAGATCGGGATCTTCGGGACCGGATTCGCCGATCACATCGTCCCAGTTGCGACCGGCGTGCATAGTCGCTCGCACGGTCGGGTTGCCGAAGGGATCGTTGCTGATCCGATCGGGACGTTTAATCCAGCGACGCAGTGCCGTGAACTTGGCCGCGTTTCCTACGCCCCAGCCGATCTGAGCCGGTTCGAGGTTCTTTTCGGCAGCGACGATGGCATCGACCAGCTTGCCGCGGAGGAAGGGTGTGTATTCGGGGTCGGCACTGGTTCCCAGGCAGCCCATGCTGGCCGGGACCGAGTGGGCATGCGTGGCCGAGATCAGCATGTGATCAGCCGGGATTTTGGTTTTCTGTGCGGCCAGTTTTTTGACTTCATCCAGAAAAGGACGCGTCATCATACAACTGTCGACGACCACGATCGCCAGCCGTTCTTCCCCATCAGCGACAACAATCGCCCGGGCATTGATTTTCGTGTAGACGGTATCGACGCTCCGGCTCCGCATGCTGCCATTGACGAGCACAGGCAGCTTGACGGGGGTGACATCCATGATTGTAGCGCCGACCTGCAGTTCCGCTTCGGAACGGTTCGGGATCAGCAAAGCAAGACAGGCAAGCAGGAGGGGGGCGAGAGTCGGTTTCATGTGAGGATCCTTTATGATGACAGCCAACTGCGGGTTTGAAGTTTCATCACCGTAGACTTCGAGTATATCCGCTGCAGAAACAGAACGAAACGGAGATTCTTAGACTTCTTAATTAAAATGGTAATTCAAAAAAATGCCTGCAGCAGTGAGGGGAAACTGCTGCAGGCGAAGGGATACGACTGGTTGAGCCTGTTAATTGCTCTTCAGCTCAAAATTAGCTGTATTCGCGCCCGGTTCATTGACCTGGGCGATCAGGCCGCTGGTGGTCCGTTTCGAGTATTTGGCAGGAATCTTCACGGTCGATTTTTCCTGCGGTTTCTCTGCCAGGGCCATCGCATTCTCTTCATCGACGACCGGCGTGCTGACGGTCACTTCATACGCAGATCCGACATCCGCCTGGGCAAATGAAAGCGAGTAGTGACCATTGTCATCGAGGTTGGTGTAGGCGCTCTCTCCGGTTTTGGAAGAGGTAAACTGGATGCTGGCCTGTTTCAGAGGGGCGCCATCCAGGGTGACGGTCCCCGAGATTTCGACTGCCGGTCGGGCATTCGGGTCACCCGAGCAGCTTTGTCCCAGCAGGACACCCGCCAACAGCGAACAATAAAGTGTAAGACGAAACATTGTAAAATTCCTCAATCAGGTGTGACGTATGTGAATCGGTCGTACATACGTCACACAGCATGGATCTGGATTAAATGTGAAGACTGACCTCCGCGATCGCTTACCATTCACCGACGGTCTGGCCGTCATCGCGGACGCAGAGTTTCTGAATCAGCAGCAGGTCGGCATTGTCGCTCAGGAAACGGGTAGCTCCGTCACAGAGCAGCACGTGCACACCGCCGGTATGGTAGGAGGTCAGAGGAGTATTCCAGTCCCACTGGGCGTTGGCTTCGCTACCCGTTGATTTGGGGTTCGGGCTGTGAAATACCGAGGTCACTCCCGTACCAAAGCGGTGCTGACCGGCGCCGGAAGCAATCCATTGTGTCACCGTGCCGGCATAGCTGGTACCCGCCCAGCCGGACGTATAATCGGAGCGTTTCAGAGTCGGATTGCTGGCGGAAATTCGTGACTGTTCGGCGATGATGATGGTGTTCGAAGAACCATCGGTCACGTCCCGCATTCCCTTGCATTCGTTGATCAGCAGGCAGCCGGTGTTCGTGGCGAAACTGTTGTATTGTGTTTCGTAAGAAACGTTGGTACGTGCAGCGGGGTCGGGATAAGCACCCATGATGCCGACATACTGATGCGACTGAGAACCCTGTTGTGGTTCACCGTTGGCATAACTGATAGCAGGATCAGAACTGGACGGGCACATGTAGATGGATGTGATGACTTTGTCTTTGAAGAGCAGGGTGTCACCATTGTAAGCACCGCCGCCCCCTTCCCAGAAATCAACGTCGCTGGTCGGGCTGTTCTTGGCCAGTTCGTAAATGTTCGCCTGGTCCATGTAGGGCAGCAAAGCGAAACGCCAGTTGTGAGGGCCGTCATTCGGAGCACGGGAACCGATCGGAAACTTGAGATAGACGTCGTGGTAGTTGTGGATCGCCAGGCCCATCTGTTTCAGATTGTTCTTACATTGACTGCGACGGGCCGCTTCACGGGCCTGTTGCACGGCGGGCAGAAGCAGGGCGATCAGAATTGCGATAATGGCAATCACGACCAGCAGTTCGATGAGCGTAAAGCCGGATTTGCGCACATTGCGCGGCGGGTAAGTCATCATGGGTAACCTTTTGGAGATATAACTTGGAAGGAAAAATAAGGTGGGACAGCAGAGGCATCGTCCGTGGGTCTGCATTTTAGTAGACAGCTGAGAGCAAATACAAGTAAATTATGTTAAGAAAATCTGAACTTCGACCACCTGGTCTGATTGTAAGGACTATCAGAGACGCTCTTTACGGAATTCTAGCCGATCAGGAGCCGGAAGCACGCAGGTCTTCTGAGTCGGTATAGCAGGACCGGAGGAAATGGGGATTGCAGACAACATAAAACACCAGATCCTCCTCTCCTATGTTGGTGATTCTCTGATCAACTCCGGGGGGAATCCGTACCACATCGCCGGGGTAGACTTCGGTCGGTTCATAGTCGCCCACTTCAACCAGCCCGGTGCCGGCGAGCATGATATAGCGTTCGAAAGTCCCCTTCAGACGATGGAAACGGGTGCGTTTGCCCGGTTCCACCCGCGCACGGGCCAGGGAGACCTCGGGATCCACGTCCGGGTGCGACATTTCGAGAATGTAACAGCCTTCTTCGAAATAGTATTCGTCTTTTTCCTGGGGACGGGTGATGTGATCCATGCGGGCTTCCTTTCAACTGGGTGACTAACTCGTGGTGAATAGACTTGTCTGGAATCATAAAGAGCGCAGCAGACGATTGGTAGCGCAGGTCTCTGTTTTAGTCTGGTTGTGCTGAGATCGAGGCATAAAAAAATGAGTACCAGTATGGGGACTGGTACTCACTGGATTTCGATTCATTCTCATCGTCTGCTCTGACGGCATCAGGTCAGTTCGGAAATGACTCCGCCACCACAGAAATCGGGCTTACCGAATGTTTCGATGTGATGTCCCATACCATGGGCCAGCGACATCAGCAGACGGTTATGCGGAATGTTCTTGAACTGCAGCGAACGTCCCATTTTGAAGTCGAGTCCTTTTCCGACGAGCACCAGAGGCACGTCGTTCAGGGTGTGGGAGTTCCCTTTACCCAGTTCGTTGGTCCAGACGACCAGCGTGTTGTCGAGCAGGGTTCCGTCGCCGTTGGGTTCCGGAGTTTTGTCGAGTTTTTCGACCAGGTAGGCCAACTGTTCGCAGAACCATTTGTTGATCTTCGTCAGCTTGTCCTGCGAATCCTGATCGCTGTCCGGTTTATGGGAGAGTGAGTGGTGACCATCGTCGATGCCCAGCCACTTCATCCGCGCCTGACCGACCGAGTTCGTATACTGCAGCGTCGCGACCCGGGCCATGTCATTCGCCAGACTGTTGACCATCAGGTCGATCTGCATCTTACTGGTGACCGGCATGTGATCGTTATCATTCTTGATGCCCACTTCCTGAACCGGAACTTTGACAGCCAGCTTCTGTTCTGCACTGGCTTTCAGTTCCTGCTCCATCTGGCGGACGTAGCTTTCGTGTTCTTCGAGTAACTGCCGGTCCGAACTGCTGAGTTGAGAACGGACCTTCTTCAGGTCGGCACGAACATCATCCAGAATGCTGGCCAGACTCTTGCGGTCTTTCATCTGACCGTAGATCTTTTCGAACATCTGGTACGGATCGTCGATGGGGGCGACCGGTTTATTGGGACCGGCATAAACCATACGGGTCCAGGGATCGGCGCGGTGCGGCACATTGACGCCAAATTCGAGTGAGCCGAAGCGGGTACGGGTTTCTTTCTTGCTCTGCAGGAAGCGTTTGAGTTCCTGGTCGATCGACAAACCGCTGGCCCAGCCGGCCGGTGTGTGTGAACCACCCTGGATGTTACCGGGCAGCAGTTCAATTCCGGTCAGCAGGCAGCTCATCCCCCGCATGTGACTGTCGCCATCACCGCGTACGCGGTCGGCGACCCCTTTGATGACCAGCATCTGATCCTGGTACTTTTTCAGGGGCTCCATGATTTCCTTAAGCTCGAACTTGTCGCCGGTCTGATCGGGCCAGTAGGTTTTGGGCACGATCCCGTTCGGGCTGAACATTACGATCATACGCTGTTTACGGAGACCGGAATCGGCTGCAAAACCGAGGCTGGGCAGGTTCATGACCAGCGGCAGGACAGCGGAAGACAGTCCCAGTTCTTTGAGGAACTGGCGGCGGGATTGATATTTCATTGGTGGGCTCTTTCTCAGGATTGAGGCTGATGCAGGGCAGCAACCTTCATGATTTCTACGAGCAGTTGTTGAATATTATAACCGGATTTTTCAAACCGGGTGGTTAAATCGTCTCGAATTTTTTCGCCGTAGGCATTAATCGGCTGTTTGACTGCCTGGTGGAATAACTGGTCCACAAAAGCAGCATGGGCGTGTCGATCCCGGGCGATATAGTCCGCCAGGTCGCGGGCCCCATTAAATTTCACTGTGTCGCCTGTGACGGAAACCAGTTCCGCAGCGGCATTGATGTCTTTTTTGACTTCCTGTTTTCTGTATCGACCAATGGCGTCAAAGTGCTCCAGACTGAATCCGAGCGGGTTAATGATGCTGTGGCACGACATACAGGCCGACGGCTTGGTGATCTGAGCGACCTTTTCACGGGTGGTCATGCCCGGATGGAAGTCGCCGTCTTTGAATTCGGTCGCCTGTGGGGGCGGTTTCAAGGAGCGGCCCAGCAGACGACGCGTGACGAACACGCCCCGGTGAATCGGCGAACTCAGATTGTGGTAAGCGAAATTGGCCATCAGGTACGGGTGCGTCAGTACGCCAGCCCGCTGGTCTTTGTCCAGCGCGACTTTCTGGAAGGATTCCCCTTTCGGCAAATCAACCTGGTAGACTTTGGCCAGTCGTGAATTCATATAGACGTAATCTGCTGTCAGCAGCTGTCGGTAATCGGAGGAACCGTTCCAGACCACATCGTCAATAAACATGTCGAGTGAGGTCCGCAGATCGGCCACCACCTGATCATCGAATTCCGGGAAGAGTGCTTTGTCTTTGGCCAGCTCTTCTTTTTCATCCAGTTGCAGCCAGTGATGGAAAAAGTAACGCAACTTGGCCTGAGCACGCGGGTCATCCAACATCCGCTCCGCCTGCTGGGAAATCTGCTCCGGAGTTTTCAGGCGGCCCGCTTTGGCGGCATCGTAGAGCTGGCGATTGGGCATCGAATCCCACAAGCCGTAAGAAAGGCGGGAGGCGATCGTGAACTGATCCGGTTTGGCAAATTCCCGGTCCGTATACAGGAAGCGGGGGGATTTCATTATCAGCAGCACGGATCGTTTAGCGGCCAGTTCGGTTTCCAGTTGGGGATCGAAATGCTGATCGACGAAGAACGTTTTCTGATCTTTGGTCAAAGGACGGCGGAAGGCCAGTTCGGCGAAACGATGGCAGAACTGTCTGACTTTTTCCCGGCGATCTTTGGCACCCGGCTTGGTTCCTGCCATGCGATCCAGGTGCTTGATGACCGTCGTCATGACTTCAATCGCACCCGAGGTTGTCGCATCATCCCAGGATTTCGATACCGCGACTCCCCGTTCATAACCGGAGACACTGTCGTCCGGTGGGAATTCGGTCGAGGCAATAAAAGTCCCAGTAAACTGTTGAGGGATCAGATTGCGCTGCGGGATGACTTCCTGCGCCTTGTGGGGCGGTTTCCACTGCAGGCTGATCGAGGACGATTTGTCTTTGTATTTGAAGACGTGCAGACGCAGGGTATAAGGTCTGCCGCCCAGGAGGCGGATCGTGGCTTTGTGTTCTTTGGGACGCCCTTGCGAGCTCACCCATTCGTCGATGATCGGTTCCTGCTGATTGACCCAGAGCCGCGCTCCGTTTTCGGTCTTGAGGATGAATTCGTAGTCGCCGGTCTCTTCCACGTAGACCGAGCCCTCCCATTTCATGGAGAACTCTTCCGCGTTTTTAATCTTCTCGAGGGGCTTTTTGTCGCCAAACTGAAAATCCACCACCGGATCGATCCGCTTTTCAACGCGATCTTTCCCATTGAAGCGACGGCTCGAAAAATATTCGGCCCGCAGACCGTTCTCTTTGCTCGTGACGCGGGCGTTCCCCAGAAAATGAGACATCAGATCGGCAGTGGTATACAGATACTGGCGGACGGTCAGGTGCGTGAGCTGGATGCGAGACGCGTTTCCTTTGTCTTCTTCGGGGGAGAAGAAGCGTTCAAACACAAATTGGGCGACCTGTTCAGCTTCCTTCCCCTGACAGAGTTCCGGATCTTCTTCCGGCATTGTCTCATCGATGAGCATGGTCAGTTCCTGCAGGGTCTTTCTGCCATGGAACGGATTGGCCTTGTCTGTGACGCCCTGACCATTTTTCGCATGGCAGGACACGCACATTTTCTGATAGATCTGCGCACCATTAATCGGTTTATTATCGGCGGCACGGACGGAAGTCAGCAGCATTCCCCAGATCAGGAAGGCGAAGACAGCAACGGGAAGGCGTCGGTAGATCGGGATGGTCATCATACCTGGCATCACAACTTAAGGCAGGAGAAATAAGGAGGGAGTTCGTATTTTCAGTGGGTACGAAAACACGTTCCAGTAATCAACATCGGTTTGTGGATTACCGTGTCCTTATTATATTCCCTGCCTCAGCTTCCGTCAAGGATCTGAATCTGCCACAACCCCTTTGACTTACTGAGGTTAGTTTAGTAAAGGGGCCGGCTTCAGTCTGTCAACGGGAGACCAGTTTGAACTCGGCGTGACTGTCACTTCCTTTCACATCGTAGGTCAGGATCGATTTGACGTTGTAAATGATGGGGATCTGTGTCTCGGTGGAAAAGATACGGACCACATGTGTTCCCATGGCGGCTCCTTTCAGCCCTTTCAGGTAGCTGAGTTCAAAATGTCCCTGGTCATCAGTGAACCCTTCTGATTGAGCCGGGATTTTGTCCTCTTTCCATTCATCCTGGGGAACGAAAACCACCTCTGCATGGGGGAGCGGCTTGTCATCAAGTGTGACGATTCCGCTGATCTGTTCCAGGGGCGGGTGTTCTGTCGTGCCGACCATGGCTGTCATTATCCAGTACAGACCAAGACAGACCACCACAACCACCGCGGCCCCGGGGATGATCAGTCTGGCATTGTATTTAATCGCTTCCGCGGCATGTTTGTTTTCCTTCATCCATTTGGAGATCCCCGACTGCTTCTCTGGTTTGGAAGCGGTTGATGCTGAATCACCATGGCCCGACTGATAGGGATCATTCGTTTTATGAGACGATTTTTTCTTCAACATCTGCTGAGCAATATTACTGCAGGCTGAGTCTTCCACGATGACTGAAGATGGTGTCGAACTGGATGATTCGGCCATCACCTCTTCAGGTTTGCGCACCTCTGAGAGAGGGGGCAGTGTGAATTCCTGCAGTTGTTTTTTGGGGACGCGTTTTTTGGGTTTCTCTTCGGACTCGGAGAGGGAATCTTCCTTCTCCGGAACCCGCATCACCTGGTCGCATTTTGAGCAGGAAACTTTCTTTCCGATATATTCATCGGGTGCTTTCAGACTTTTCCCACATTTGCATTTAAATCGAACCACCATATTCTGGCCCACCTGATAAGAGTAAAAAATCTCCCAGATCAACAAAGAGTGCCTCAGACCGGGAGGAATGATGCAGGTATCAATCGACTGGCGGGATTTTTATTAATGACCCAAAGCGGGAAGGAGCAGATCTTCCGTCTCAGGAATGAGCAGAGACGGAAAACCTGGATCCCTTTCCAGTTTGGGGCTACTGTCCTGTGAACTGTCCGACAGGGACATTGTTTGACATGTTCCCCAGGTTGGCGAACAGGTAGCTGTCAATGTTTTCCGAGATGACGCGTACTCCACCATCTGCAAAAGCAAACAGGGCAATCCCGTCATGCACGCTGCCGGACCCGTCAATGCTGAGCGCTTTGTTCGGGCCCTTGCGCGTGCTGAACAGTGTGGCGGCACCTCCCCAGGCCCAGCCATCACGACTCCGCAGGTTGTCTAACTTGCCGGGGATGATGAGTCTCTGATTTTCTCCCACGATAATGACATTCGAAGTTCCGTCTTTGATATCGCGCATGTTGGTGCTGCTGTTGACGGAAAAAATGCCAATGTCGAACGGGTGTGGAGTGAGCATAATCCCCGGGGGACCGATCGCGGTGACCTGGATGGGTTGATTCAGATTCTGAGCGGGAGTCACCGCCCAGGTGGCACCGGGGATCCCCGCGGAGGCAGCATTGAAGGCGATGCCCGAACCGATACAGCCGGAATAGTCGTTGCCCCCTTTGGTAAATGCGATATTCACACGCTTCAGGTAACTGTAAGTATTCAGGTCCATATTACTGCGCCGGGAAGGGCAGTAAAACGCGGGAATATTGGACTGCGTGGGGGTATAGAGGGGGGTGAACGAGTCGTTGGGAAGCAGTTTCACTCCATTCCCGTAGACATTTCGCTTGAAATTCCAGAGGTCGTAAATCTGGCCCTGCTCAATCTGAGGCAGAATGTGGAGCATCCAACTGGTGCCCTGGTGCCCCTGACCGTTAATGAGCGTCCCTTCAGTGGCAAAAGCGTAGGTGCGATTCGTGGCGCCCGTCCCACCTGCATAGGTGGTTGTGGTTTCCCCGGGGGGAAACGTGTTGTGCAAGTCGTGGTAATTGTGCAACGCGAGCACAATTTGTTTCAGGTTATTCTGGCATTTGGATCGGCGGGCAGCTTCGCGTGCTTGTTGAACTGCAGGTAACAGCAAGGCAATCAGAATGGCGATGATTGCAATGACGACCAGTAGCTCAATCAGTGTGAATCCTCGTACGGGATTCGTGTGTTTTCTACGCATGATCGGCCTCCTGAATAGAGATCTTCTATGGATTAGTCCTTCTCGATATGTATTAATCAAAACTGCTCTCCACAGCACACTGGAGAGTCAGTAAACCATGTGCTTACTGGTTGAGGCCCAAGATTTACCCCAATCCTGAAATGCGAACATTTCATGCGGGTAGCTGAACGCATTAAAGTTTGTTTAAGTATAGCGTATCATCTCTGAATTCTTGACTCAAGATGATTTTCTGTATTTGAGCAAACCGCGCAGCGGCATACCTGTACAAGAGCAGCTATCTCGATTCGGGACGACAGACTACTTCAATAGAGGCGCTGTCTGCGCTTTGCTGGTGACACCAGGCGGGAGTTCCATGATCTGGATATTGCGAAATTGAATCTCTGCCCCTTCCGATTCCAGGCAGAGGTAGCCCTTTTTGATGGATGCATTGCGGACGCCGTTCACAAATTTCCCGTTCACAGACAGCTTGACAGTGCCATCGACACAGACCACATCATAGACGTTCCACTGACCTTTCCCTTTGCAGCGGTTTTCAATTGATTTGCTGCGTGTGCCCCGCGGATTGTCGGGAGTGGTAATCAGTCCGTTTGCACCAAACAGTTCGCCATGCACATAGGCAATCGGGGGCAGGGTGCCGTCCTTCTTTTTGTGCTGGTTGACCCAGTCGAGTTCGAGCATCTGGATTTCCATCCCCTTAGGCAGTCGTCTGCCTTCCGGTACAGTGCCCTCGCTCCAGGCAAAGACGCCCGAATTACCGCCGGCTTCCATGTGACGCCATTCGATGTGCAGCAGAAAATTCTCATACTGTTTATCGGTCCGCATCACGCCGATCGGATGCCCCGTGCAGACGAGCATGCCGTCTTTGACATACCAGGTATCTTTGTCGGTATTCACATTCACCCAGCCGGTCAGATCTTTGCCGTTGAACAGCGGTTTGTATTGAGGAAGATCGGCTGACTGAACGGTGCCTGTAAGACAGAACAGAGCCAGGACAAATCCGAAGACCGTTGCACATTGTTTCTGCATGGTGAAATCTCTCCTGTAGGAAATCGCTGGTTTCAGGGAGGCGAGTTGACTGGTTGCCCAGATCAGTTGCGTGGCATAGACCAGATACGATGATACCGGTGGCTGAATCTCGACACAAGCAGGCGACTTGCGAATCAGGAAATGGTATCAGACCAGCTCAGGAAGCCGCTGGCCCTCGTCGAGCAGATACTGCGGCCTGCCCCGTGGATCGGTGATGGTCACGGCGTGGGGATCGATGCCCAGGTTGTGATAGAGGGTGGCGAAGATATCTTTGTACTGCACGGGGCGGTCCGTGACGGCGCTGGCAGTACGATCGGTGGCGCCGATGACCTGACCGGTGCGCATTCCTCCGCCGGCCAGAATCGCTGGCCCGACGCGGGGCCAGTGATCGCGGCCCCCGTTTTTCGAGTTGATCCGTGGCGTTCGTCCGAATTCGCCCCAGGCAACAATGGTGACATCCTCCAGCATGCCGCGTTCTTCCAGGTCGGATACCAGCGTAGACAGGCCATGATCGACGATCGGCAGGAGCTGTCGCATGCGGGAGAAGTTACTGGAATGCGTATCGAAATCACTGATCGAAATACTGACGCACCGCACTCCTGCTTCGATTAGCCGGCGGGCGAGCAGAAACTTTTTTGTCGATTCCGGTCCTTCACTGGTGTAAAAGCGTTTTGCCTCCGGCTGGCCAGGCAGAGCGTACCGCGCCAGCACCGCGGGATCTTCCTGTTCCAGATCCAGTGCATCTGCCAGGCGTCCCGAGGTGAGAATGCTGACCGCCTGCTGGGAAAATCGATCCATGGCATCCATCATCCCGCTCGCATCCACTTTTCGGCGGATCGTATCCAGTTCCGACAGTAAGGTAGTTCGGTTCTCCAGTCGCTGCAGCGTCAGAGACGGATTGAGTTTGAGGCTGACCTGGTGCTCTTCCCCCAGTCGCTTGAGTTCATTCTGCATCCCCTTTTCCAGCTGACGTTCAAACAGATCCGAGATGTCGGGTCGGAACGGCTGGAAGGAGGGCCCCAGAAAACCGGGCCGCGCACTGTTGCGCACCTGCCCGCGCCCCTGCATCAGATCGACGAACAGCGGCGCGCGATCGCGGGGGGAACCTTTGAGGCGGGAGACCACCGAGCCCAGCGCGGGCCGCCCACCGACCGAGAGCATGTCTTTTTTACGGAACCCGGACTGGCACTGGAACGCATCGTGGGCACCGGCTGAGCCGACCAGAGAGCGAACAAAGGCAAACTGATCCGCCTGGGCTGCCATGCGGGGCAGTAGTTCGCAGACCTGGATTCCAGGAACACTGGTGGCGATCGGCTGGAACTCACCACGGATTTCCACCGGTGCTTCCGGTTTCAGGTCAATGGTATCCATGTGCGGAGGGCCACCGTCCAGATGCACATTGATGATCGCCTTGGGAGACTGCTGAATTCCTGCCTGCGCTTCCACCCGGAGTAAATCGGCCAGAGTCAGACCGGTCAGCCCCAGTGTACCGAGTTTCAGAAAGTCACGGCGGGATTGAGTTGAGTGTTGCTGATTCTGTGCGCACAGGAATGACAGCATGGGTTTCCCTTCTCCATCAGTGGAATCGTTCCCGACACCAACGGTGTCGAGTTCATATCAATTTGTGTTTATACCAGAAGGGAAGGGATAAACTCAAGCAGGATTTCCATGGGCAGGGTACACATCTCCTCAGCGAGGAAATAACAGTTTCTGGAATTCAGATAAAACCATCAGCAAAAAGATGCTTATGAATCAGATAACAGAACAGGACCGGGATTATTTTATGAAAAAAATAATGGTAGGCGGGATGAACCATGAGACCGGAAGGATAAAGTCTGCTGTGGTTTGACAGAAAATGTCTAGTTCAAGGTGGGGTAAAAAATGAGGGGGAATTGTCCTCAATTGTATATCGCAAAAAGGGGCAAAACGTTAACAACTAATTTCAAAAAAAACGAAATTAGTAAGAAACACAACTATTTATTGTAATGAACCAAACTTGCTTCTGATCTTCATCTATTCTTAATAGATTCTACTACAATATAAAATATTGCTATTGGTGAATTGCCCGATAACATTTCCAGCAAGAAGATCTTCCAGAATTCCAGGATGGATTTTCAGAGTTCTTAAGATAAGAAAACTTACTGCAGAAAGAAAAGACGCACTTGCACGATGGATGCGACACAAACTACCTCACTACAAACTGAAACAGCAAGAAGCCGTGCTGAGCTGGCACGAAACTGGGTGAAGGTTCAACCTTCCCTGATGGCCTTCGTCGTGGCATCGACTCCCCAGTTCAGTGACGCGGAAGACCTGCTGCAGGAAGTCGCAGCAGAAATTGCAATTCGTTACGACGAGTATGACAACACACGTCCCTTTTTACCCTGGGCACTGTGGATTGCAAAAATCAAAATCGCCGATTTCTATCGCGGCAAGCGGAAAGACCGTGTGCTGTTCATGGGGGAAGCCATGGATGCACTGGCGGATGCCTGTTCCCGGGTACAACAGTTAATGACGGAAGAACGGGATCTGCTGGAGTACTGTCTGGATCAGCTGACGGAACGTTCACGGCGTCTACTGGGCCTGCGCTATTCAGATGATTTAAAACCCAAACAGATTGCCGGCGAACTGGGCACATCGACCGGTTCTGTGCGAGTGACTCTGTCCCGTATTCGCACCACGTTAATGGATTGTGTTCAGAAGCGGGCCGCTGGTGAAGCGAATGTCGGATCTTAGCGAATACAAAGAGAGTACTGCGCTCGAGAATATCGACGCTTATCTGGATGGAGAAGAGCTTTCCGAAAAAGAAGCTCAGCAACTGGAGCAGTGGATTAAAACAGACAGCCAGAATGCCGATCAGGCTTTTCGTCGTGTTTTCCTGCATTCTTATCTCCGCCAGCGTTTTCAGACGCGCGCAATTGGTGAAATGCAGGCTCGGGAACTGGCATCTCAGAAACAGGAACCGCTGATCCTCCCCTCCGAATCCGAGATTGAGATCAAGCCGGAACCAAAGTCGAAACCACAGAAGGCAACCAGATCCCAACCACGCAGACGGCATCCGTTGCTCTCGTGGCGCTGGATGCTCCTGTTCGGAATCGGAATTGTTTCGACGTTCAATCTGGCAGTCCTGTTTATCAAGGATTTTCAGATTCCCTACGATGAAGACAAAGCATTTGAGCAACCAATCAATTTTGATTCCGACTACATGAAAAAGACCTTCCTCATGGCGCGGGTGGCAGCGCAGCCTTTTCTCTATGAAGGCTTTGATTACTCACGGGAAGAACTGGCTGAGAAAGAAACAGAAGGTGTCAATGGCCTCAATGGTGGTGTCGGCTGGGCAGGACCCTGGATCGATGAAGGTCCGATTTCTGCCTCGATCGTCCATGATACGAAAAAGAAAAACCTGGGCAAAAATGACATGCGACTGTTCGGGACACTGGGCTTTTCCGACCAGTACGGCAACATGCTGCTGACCAAGGGAGGGCAGTATCGTACCGGACAGGTTTCCGAGTCCGTTTCCGTACGGCATATCGATCTGCAGCAGGTACCGCATGCGTTGTCGGATTCCAAAGGCTTTGGTGCGGATGGGGAAATCCTCTGGTTCAGCTTTATGGCGCAGTCGTATGATAATGCCGGCGACGGGCGTTATGCCTACATCGACTTTGGCAATGAGGAGTCCAGTCTGCGGATTGGAAAACTGGCCTCAGCGGTGCGCGGCAACTGGGCTGCCGCCGGGCAGGTCAACGGCACGGAAATCAACACCGCTTCCAGCGATGTTCTGTCCGGTCAGGCCGTCCTGATTGTCGGACGGATTCTGTTTCGACCGGGCGCGGAAGAGGTCGATCTCTGGCTGAATCCGGTGCTGAATAAAATTCCCGAGTTGGATGAAGTCGATCTCCGCTTGATGGCGCCGGACCTCCGCATCGAACGGGTGAAAATCGTCAGTCGGTATTCCACCGACTTTGATGAGATTCGGGTCGGCGTTTCCTTTGTCGATGTGATTCCTGCCCACGAACACGACGACAACGAATAAGCATCCACCGCCTGGATTGAGGTGACAGGAAATAACAGTCTGAGCGTGTTGCTGCGCGATTCAGAGTTGTGGGTGCCTGCAGGGGACCGTAGAATAAATGTCTGTTGATGTTTAGTTGATCTGCGAAATCTCGTCCTCATAATATTATGGAAACTCACCGATGAAACTCCCCCGCGCGTTACAGCTTTGCTGTCTGTTGTTGTTGCTGACGCTTAACCTCACTGCGTCCGCAGCCGAGCAGAAGTACAATGTGCTGTTTATTATCTCCGATGACCTGACCGCAACTGCCTTGTCCTGTTACGGAAACAAGGTCTGCCAGACTCCGAATATCGACAGCATCGCCGCGAAAGGGACACGGTTCACACACGCCTATTGTCAGGCCACTTATTGTGGCCCCTCGCGCGCCTCGTTCATGTCCGGATATTATCCGCATGCCAGCAAAGCCTTCGGATATGTCAGCCCGCGATCCTATATCGGCGATCGGCCCACCTGGGCACAGTTGTTTAAGAACAACGGCTATTACACGGCTCGCGTCAGTAAGATCTATCATATGGGCGTCCCCGGTGACATCGAAAAGGGGAGTGACGGCACCGACGATCCCGCCTCCTGGACCGAAAAATTCAACAGCCAGGGACCCGAATGGGCTGCGCCTGGAGACGGCGAAACACTGGAAAATAATCCGGATGGCAAAAAGCCGGCCGTGGGAGGCAATACGTTCGTCGTCGTCGAAGCGGACGGCGATGATCTTGTGCACTCCGATGGTAAAACATCTAAGAAAGCGGTCGAGCTGATTCAAAAACACAAGGACGAACCCTTTTTTCTGGGCATCGGCTTTGTCCGACCGCATGTTCCTTTTGTCGCACCCCGCACTTACTTCCCGCCTTTCAAACCTTACAGCAAACATGTGCTTCCAGAAAAAGTTCCCGGCGACTGGGACGACATTCCCAAACTGGGCATCAATTATAAAACCAGTAAGGGCATGAAGATGGATATCCGCCGTCAGAAAAAAGCGGTGGGTGGCTATCTGGCAGCCGTCTCCTACATGGATCGCCAGGTGGGAAAAGTGCTCGATGCACTGGAGCAGGCAGGGATCGCCGACAAGACCATCGTGATCTTCACCAGCGACCATGGCTACCATCTGGGCGAACACGATTTCTGGGCCAAGGTCAGCCTGCATGAAGAGTCAGCGGCAGTCCCTTTGATCATCAGCGTGCCCGGAAAACAACCTGCCGTCTGTGATTCACTGGCGGAACTGCTCGACCTCTATCCCACCATCAGCAGTCTCTGTGACCTGAATGTCCCCACTGGCATCCAGGGGAAAAATCTCGCTCCACTGCTCGATGATCCGACTCTCAAGGTCCGCGATGCCGCCTTCAGTGTCGATCCGCGAAACAAGGGCAATCGCGGCTTCCTGCTTCGCGATGAGCGCTACGCCTATATTCAATACAAGGAAGATGCTTCCGGCGGTGTCGAGCTGTTCGATATGGAACAGGATCCCAAGCAGTATACGAACCTTGCTGAAAAGCCCGGTTACGAAAAGCTGGTGGCCCGGTTCAAACAGCGGATGGCAGACAAACTGAAAGCCGTCCGCACGAATGACCTGGGTCATTCCTACGACTGAGTTGAGTTTCGCGCTTTACTCAATCGACGGAGATGTGTTGTGTTTCTCCTGTTTGAGATGCTTTATAAGCGGCGTAAATCGTTCTCAATACCTGCAGGCTGTCGTGACTGTCGAGAGTGGGCGGTTCCTTGTCCAGCACGGAACGGACCGCAGCATGCACGCACGGAGTATAGCCCCGGGGCTGGATCGATTCTTCAAATTTATGAATCGTCCCCGGTTTGTCTGAATTGAAGTACCACTGCAGGTATTGGCCGGTTGAGTAATCCATCTCCAGCCAGCCTTTCGAACCCCAGATTTTAATCAGCGACTGTTTGCCGCGGTTGGTGTAATAGCCTGACGTCAAAGTTCCCAGGAAGCCTTTATTGAATTTCAGGCTGAGTGCCACCGAGTCTTCCACATCGATCGGCTGTCCGCCGATATTCGTGACGAAGCCGCTGACATCCGTGATTTTCGAGTCCGTCACGTACATCCCCAGGTCCAGCCAGTGAATGCCCAGCCAGATCAGATGACCGCCGCCGGCCCGGTCCTTCTGGGCAAACCAGCCCGCGTGATAATTTTTGCTCGTCAAGCGGGTCTGGTCGGCGATGTAGTTGAGTTCGATCGCATAGATCTTGCCAAACAGGCCTTTGCGGATCATCCGGCGGGCCGCTTTGATTTCCGGGTTGTTGCGGTTGGCCAGCGCAAGCATCAGATTCAGGTGCTTGCTGTCGGCTTTCTGCACTAACGCTTCGAACTGATCGATGTTCGTGCAGGCCGGCTTCTCTGCAAAGACGTCGCAGCCATGATCCAGAGCCAGGTCGATTGCCGCCGGAGCCTTCGCTGCCTCCAGGGTAACCAGCGCCATGTCCGGCTTTTCCTTCTCAAACAGCTGCGCCGGATTATCGTAAACGCGGGTCAGCTTGTTCCCCAGCTTTTCCTTCGCCTGAGCCGTATGCTTATGACCTTCGTCAGAGAGGACAATCTCTTTGATGTCCTCGCACGAGGCGAGTGCGGGAAAATAAGCCCCCAGATGAGGTGACGTTTCACTGATGATCAGCGCGACTGTGGCTTTATCTGGCATGTGACTGCTTTCTTATGAAGTACGTTGTTGTGGTCTCTTTGTGAATCATACCTGTGGCAGTTCATATCCGTCACGATAAGTTCTGGTCAGGTACTGGTTGGCTTCTTTATCTTCCGGGAAGGTTTCCGTTTTCGGATCGAAGACCAGCCGGCGACCGGTACGGTAAGCGATATTCCCCAGGTGACTCAGCATCGCGGAATAATGGCCTTCTTCAATTTCCGCCAGCAGGTCCTGGGAATTGCGGCTTTTCACACAGTCGATGAAGTTCTGGTAATGGGCTCCCGTGTCCTGCCATTTCTGTTCGAAAGCGGGACCGCGTTCATGTTTGAAAAAGATCCGGTAGCCGGTACGGTCGACCATCATGAACCCCTTGTCGCCGTAGATGATGTTGTCGTTATCGTGACGATGCGCCTGCATGCGATAGGGAGTAAAGTCGCGCTGTTCATAGACATACAGCAGGTCGTCATACTCCCAGGTGACGACCATCGTGTCCGGTGTCTCCTGGGCATCCCCTTTGGAGCCGAGCTTCGCGCCGCTGCAGGAAACCGCGTTCGGCGCTTTCAGATTCATGGCCCAGCGGCCGATGTCGATCTGGTGCACACCATCGTTGCCGATATCCCCGGTGCCGAAATCCCAGTTCCAGTGCCACGATGTATGGAAACAGTTGCGGTTAAAGGGCCGCTTCTGGGCCGGCCCGAGCCACAGATCATAATTGACGCCCTGGGGCACAGGCTCATTGGGGCGGGGCGGATACAGGGCCCGCCGTTGATTATTGATCGCCTTGACCATCAGCACTTTACCAATCACGCCGTCCTGAATCTGTTTCCACGCTTTCTCATAAACGGGAGTCGCCCGCAGGTTGGTGCCATGTTGGACGACGCGTTTGTGTTTGCGGGCGGCGTTGACCAGTTGTCGGCCTTCATGAATATTATGCGAGCAGGGCTTCTCCACATACACGTCTTTCCCCGCCTGAATGGCCATCAGCGCTGCGGGAGTGTGCCAGTGATCGGGGGTCGCAATCGCGATCGCATCGATCTTGTCCCCCTCCAGCAGTCTGCGGAAATCTTCAACCTGCTCGGGACGTCTGGCTCCCGACTTGGCGACCTGATCTGCCATTTGACCGCTGCGACTCTGATCGGGGTCGCAGACCGCCACCAGCTGACTCTCGGGGAGTTTCGCAAACCAGCTTCCCAGGCCGCGTCCGCGTCCGCCACATCCCACCAGGGCGACTTTCACCTTTTCATTCGCGGAGACCGCCGCCTGACTCAACGCCGTCAGACTCATTGAAGCCAGGGAAGCACCCATGAATGTGCGACGATTGACGTGTGTCATAACGAATCTCCTCAGTGGGGGTGTTGATTTCGAAAACGGACGTAAATCGCAGGCATTCATCCTAACAGGTGAGAGAATGTTGTATCAAGCATGTTTGATATAAATGGGGCGGTCCGGTGTTAATACTCATCATAGTATTTCGGTGAGAGATAAATCTCACTCTTCCAGGGAGATTCAGTGGAGCCCTGTAATGCGAATTGCTTTTCGCGTGGAATCTGCGCCATGGCCTGCCGGAAACCTTCAATCAGAGATTTGTCAGAAATGAAATACTCTTTGAATTGATTTTCAATCGAGGAAGAATCTGCTTCGTGATCTGAATTCTGCTCATTGTCATCGTTGATGATGTCTGCCATGATTGATGCCAGTCTTGCCGGCTCGGAACGTTCGTGGACGACCACTAATCGATCGTGGATGTCTTCCTTCTGTTTTTTTGTCAGTTCCGTACGCCACAGATAATCTTTCCGAATCTTGTTAGAAATATATTCATCGATCTCTTTCTTCCAGGGATGTTTGGAACGTTCAATGTCGGCCTCCGCTGGTTCAGAGGTTCCTTTCATTTTGGCAATCCTGATGGCTTCTTCGGTTGTGATTCCCCCGCGTTCCATTCGCCAGTCCATAATCCTCGCCCATGAATTCCTGTAGAAATTTTCAAACGCGTTTTCTGATGGTGCTTGGGTAGAATGATCATCGATATGATCCAGCAGGAGTTGATGCAGCTTCCTGATCTGGTCGGGTTCAGACAGGTCGGTATCTTCATTTCTGATCAAGTGAATGAAATCAGGGCTGTCCAGTCCATCATCCGGAGAGGTCGTGACCCTGACAAGTCTGTCATCAGGAAGTTGAGCGAACAGATCTACCCATGTTGTTTTATAATATTCATCCTCACACAATACTGCGTAGCCCGGGAGCGCATTGTGACGAAAACCTTGAACGAGCGTGCGAAAGGGATTTGCCGTATCAAACTGCCCGTCTGGTTCGTACCCGACGCTTTTCAGCGTTGATATGATCTTTGCAATATGATCACTGTCGGACCAGGAGAGTTTTTTGGTGGGGCTGAGATTGAGTCGCATGGGAGGGGCATAACCACCTTGAGCCATGGTTTCTTCAAACTCGTCCCATTGCTGAGCTGCAATCTTGCGCAATTTCAGGATTCCCGCCACCAATGCCAGGACGATTCCAATAACAAAAATGGCAACGCATGCCAGGATGGTTTTCAGGAGAAAGAGAATCATGGGATGCATCTTGAATCACTCCGGGTGATTGTTTCAGGTTTGTGTTTTTGATTTAATGATTAGTGTTGTGTGATCAATCGGTCTTCTTCATCAGGCGATTCGGCTTCTTCCACAGAATTTTCGAAACATAGACACTGTTGTCCGCGCCATACTTGTTATCGACGGGCATCACGTAATCAGGCCCGAAGCGCTGCATCCATTCGGTGACGATCACCCAGGTCTCATTTTCGTTCACATCGACGACGCCAAAGTTCCCCAGTCGGGCACCCCGTTCGGGGACCAGGATACACTCTGAATCGCGGATGACCGCCATGTTCTCCGGGTTTACCCGACCAATAAACAACGGAGCTCGATGCCGGATCACGTGATCGTTGTTCGCGCCGCGGCGCGTGTAGACCAGGTAGAGCCCATCTGAGTGTGTGACCCAGTGGGCCTGCGTGTTATAGCTGCCCAGGTCCTGGCCATCTTCAAACGTCCATTTGCGCGGCGGTTCGAAATGCAGTCCGTCTTTGCTGCGGGTCACATAAGCGGCATCATCATTCCTTAGTGTCAGGTAAAACCAGTCTCCAAATTTCGTAATCGAGGGTTCTGCATAGCCCCGCTTGACGTCAATCGAGAGTTCATTTCCATGTTCGACGTATTTCAGCGTCTTGCCATCAAACCGGCAGCGGAGCACCATTACATCGGAACGCTTCTTTTCGGGGCGTCTGTAATAGACGGGGAGCAGGATATCTCCATTGGGGAGATCATAGCGCTGGACCGAGCCGGCACCACTGCTCACAAACTCCGGACCATCCGGCAGCTTCAGAGACCGCCAGTCAGACCAGACATTTTTGACAGGATGATAGGTCGCATAAGAGGTCACGCGGATGTTCTTCTTGTGATCGATGCGGTTATTGTAATAGCGAACCGTGTGTCCGATGCCCAGCAGTGTCTGTGATTTCGCATGCCACTGCGGCCAGAAATCCGAGACCACCACTTCGCCTCCATCGGACAGATCGTGCCGACTCAGGTTTTTCTGTTCGACGGGGCCCTGCCAGGTCTTTCCCAGATCATCGGTCCGCATGGAATTCAAGGCGTAGAAAACATCACTCCCGGTCAACAGCAGTTTCTGCATCGTCATCACCACAATCGGAAGTTTATGACTGTTCCCCGGTGCGTCAACAGGGATCGCCCCCGCGCGGGCATGCACCCAGCAGGTCTTCCCGTCATAGCCTTTCGTAGCGGTGCTCAGTTTGATCTGAAAATCAGGCGAATGCTGTTCTGGCAGCTTTGCTTCCCCTGCCTGAATAGAAGAGTAGATGAGGCAGAGCCAGAGCAGAGAGAGGACGGGGAAAAGATTTCGCATCATGTTTTCCTGGATTGAATGAGTGACAGCAGACCTGATCATCAGTGATGGTCCTCTCATCATAACCAGCGGGCATCCAGACAGCAAACTTCCATTTTTAAAGACATTACTTGCGGTCGGGGCGAGACGGTTTACAATAAAGTTCTGATTCCTTGCCGGTCGGTTCCGCTGAATCGATTGCGTCTCTCCGACATTCATACCCGAAGAAAGCATCCCGATGTCTCGAACACTGCTGGTCTGTCTGACGTTGCTGTTGTGCCCCTCTGCGATCCTCTCCGCGGCCAATCTCCCCCAGTTCAAATCCAGTGACTGGCCCTGGTGGCGCGGCCTGCATCGCAACGGTGTCGCCAGCGCGCGACAGAATCCGCCTGTGAAATGGAGCGAGACAGAAAACATCATCTGGAAGTCGCCCGTCCCCGGTCGGGGTTACGGTTCACCTACAGTCTATAACGACAAAATCTTCCTGGCCTCGGCAGATACGGAACAGGAAACACAGTTCGTTCTCTGCTACGACCGCCAGACCGGCAAGCAACTCTGGAAGACGGACGTCTTCAAAGGGGGGCTCAGCACCAAGGGAAACAAGAAATCGACTCACGCCTCCTCAACCGTAGCCTGCGACGGCGAACGGGTATTTATCAATTTCATCAACAACGGAGCCGCCTATACGACCGCTCTGTCGCTGGACGGCAAACAACTCTGGCAGACCAAAATTACCGACTACATCATCCACCAGGGCTACGGTTCCTCACCCGCGATATATGGACCGCTGGTGATTGTCTCGGCTGACAACAAGGGGGGCGGCGCCATCGCCGGACTGAACCGCACCGATGGGAAAATCATCTGGAAGAATGAACGCCCCAAAACGCCGAATTATCCGTCTCCCATCATTCTGAAAGTCGCCGGCAAAGAACAGCTGCTGATGACCGGCTGCAACCTCGTGACCGGCATGGATCCCCTGACTGGAAAAATTCTCTGGGAGATCGACGGTGCCACCACCGAGTGTGTGACCTCGACCGTCTCCAACGGCGAGCTGATTCTCACCAGCGGAGGTTATCCGAAAAATCACATGTCGGCGGTGAAAGCCGATGGTTCCGGAGAAGTTGTCTGGGAAAACAGCACGCGGGTCTACGTCCCTTCTATGCTGGTTATGGACGATTACATTTATTCCGTTACCGATAACGGCGTTGCCATCTGCTGGGATATCAAGACCGGCAAGGAACGCTGGAAAGGCCGCCTGGCGGGTACTTTCAGTTCATCGCCCGTACTGGTCGGGACGCGGATCTATGTCACGAACGAAGCCGGCGAATCATTTGTCTTTCGGGCGAATCCCGATAAGTTCACCTTGATCGCAGAAAATAAACTGGGCTCCGAAGTTTTTGCGACCCCCACCATCGTCGACAGTCGGATCTTCATGCGGGTCACCGAGGAAGTCGACGGCAAACGACAGGAAATGCTTTACTGCATCGGCAGAAAGTAAGCAACGCAAATTCCCCGTCACCGGTGCTGAGTGACGGGGATGCTGTGTGATTTGGGGAGTGCTTAAACAGAGAGATGGGTGCCTCTTAAACCATCCGTGTTATGCAAAAAACAGGGTGGCAAAATAGCCCGACCGGGTGCCATTGGTGGCTCGTCGGGTGCCATCCATGAGGAAGCTTCTGTCAAGACCGTAGTGAGAAGAACGCGGAATTATCCAACCATCCATCCGGCATCACTCACCTTGGCGAGGCGCCACTAGACAAATTACGGTGACTCCCATTCACTGCTACGGCATCGCAATGCGCCATGGCACCCGTCGGGATGTCACCTGAATCCCACTTTCGATCTCAACGTGAAACTTAATTCCCACACAACTCTTTGAATTACTTATCTAAACTGCAGTCGCTCAGACTGCCAGGTTCCGTTCTTTCCACAAGGTTCCATTTTTCAACATGGACCACATCACACGCACCAGGTAATGCGATGTGGCTACAATCGCAATTTTTTTCCTGTCTTTTTCCTGGCGATGAATCCGTTCATAATAGGCTTTAATCGTCGGTGAATATCGAATCCCCTGCCAAACCGCTTCGGTAACCAGATGTCGGACCTCTGCACACCCTTCCCGTGTGATATGCCCCAGTCGATTGGTACTCCCTGACTGATCCTGGATCGGGATCAGACCGAAGTAGGCCCCCACTTTCTTACTGTTGGCAAATCGATGCGGGTCATCCACAAAGGCCACGAATGCCTCAGCAGTGCGTAAGCCGATGCCGGGGATACTCTGCAATTGCTGCACGGCAATGTTATCTTTCGAATAGCGGGCCAGTTCCGTTTCAACCAGCCTGGTTTGCCTCGTCAGTGTTTCGATCTCTTCTACCAGCATGTCCCGTTTCAGATTTTGCATCGGCTGTTTCAGATCTTTCTGTTTTAGCCATTCCATCCCCCGTATGGTCCAGAGACCAAACTCTTTGGGAACCCTGCAACCAACACTTCTCAGAAGCGAGCGAATTCCATTTTTAGCCCGGGTCCGTTTCTGAATCAGTTTGCCTCGGAATGTAATCAACTCTCTCCAGGCCCGCACGTCTGCAGTCGGGACATGAACGGTCGGAACTTCATCGAGAAACAATAGCTTGGCCAGCTTCTCTGCGTCCGCACGATCATTCTTTTGCTTGGAACGAAAAATCAATTTCAACAGTCCTGGATGAGCCACGGCAACACGAGAAGCAATCTTACTCAGAGCTTCAAAGTAGATGCCATAACCGGTACTGGCTTCAAAACAGACTTCGTATCGTCCCGGCAGGTTCATCAGAAATTGAATCACATCATCCAGGCATGGCAGCTGGCACCGCTGCAGCAGCTTACCATCCTTATTAAGTACACAAATCGTAATATGCTTGACATGCACATCTAAACCAACATACAACATCGTTGCCTCCGGCGGTGAGATTTCGTGAAACAAATTGTGAACGAACTTGTTACACGTTATTCGATCCGACGGAGGCTTCCTACATAGTTTCACTGTTGGCTTGCCCCAATACTGTTCGGCTCACGGTTTGCAGTTGATTGTGGATTGCAGCTTAACTCTTATGAACTGCATTTTTTA